>CAMCIN010000142.1 GCA_945874745.1 Akkermansia muciniphila
CGGGGGGCGTCCCCGGCCAGCGCTACATTGAAAAACACGCCGCGCTGCGCATCACCAAGCTCGTGCAAGCCCGCCTGAGGGCAGCCGGACATCGGGTAGTGATGACGCGCACTTCGGACGTTTTTGTGGAGCTTTCCAGAAGGGTCGCCATTTCCAATAAAAGCCCTGCCAACTCGGTGTTTGTGAGCATCCACTTCAACTCTGCCCCGAATCGGGACGCTCACGGGATCGAGACCTATTATTACGACGAGCGGAGCCTGCCCCTCGCACAGGCCATCCACCAGAGAGTCCTGCGGGCCTCCGGCGAGGAGGACCGGAACATCCGGAAGGCGCGTTTTTATGTGCTGCGCAATAACCGGCGCGTAGCCGCGCTAGCGGAGCTGGGATTTCTCACCAACGCGCAAGAGGGGGCGCGGGTGGCGCGTTCCGGCGAATACGGCCAGCGCCTCGCGGCGGCCGTGGCGGATGGAATCCTAAGCGTCCTGCGCTAGGGCTTGTGTCCGGCCAATACAACTCAAATTTGGGAAGGGAACCGCGTGGGCTATCGAAGGGAAGGCAGAGAACCCAAGTATTTAGAGATTTATCCGCAGATTTCTCAGATTTTACAGAGAAGAAAAACCAGGGATCAGCATCTGTGGGAGCTGTGAAAGCTGAGGCTCACTGCTCGTTCCCTGAGGAGTTAGCGAGAAGTTACCACAGCGAACACGCCCTGGATCCGCGCTCCACATTCCCGCGGGCCGTTCCAGTGCGTAAAACAGGCTGGGGCAAGGACCGAAATCGGGGCGGAGTTTCAGAGGGAGCTCCAGTGTTTTGCCCTTCGCAAAACGGGCGCTTGCCTCTTTAATGAACAACGGACTGCGCCCGCCGCGCGGGCCCCTGACCCTTACTCTCATGCCGGACCGCATCCTTTTCACCACAGCCATAGACTACACAAACGCGCCCCCTCACATCGGGCACGCCTACGAAAAGGTGCTCACCGACGTACTCACCCGTTTCGAACGGCTCCGCGGCCGGCCCGCGTACTTTCTCACTGGGGTGGACCAGCACGGCCAAAAGGTACAGCAATCCGCCGAGAAGGCGGGCCTCAGCCCGCTGGAATTCGCCACCCAGTGCACCGAAAAGTTTGTCGCGCTTTGGGAGAAGCTTGGGGTCCGTTACGACGGCTGGGCGGCGACCACCGACCCCCTCCACAAAACGGTGGTGCAAAAGGTCCTTCAAAACCTCTTCGACAAAGGCCAGCTCTACAAACAGGCGCACCGTGGGTTTTACAGCATCCGGCAGGAACAGTTCCTCACGGACAAGGAGCGCGACGAGTCGGGGCAGTTCGGCCCCGAATGGGGAGAGGTCGTCGAGCTCGAGGAAGAGAACTGGTACTTCCGCCTGTCCGAACACCGCGACTGGCTCCTCGGCTATATTGATTCACACGAGAAATGCGTCGTGCCGGCCTTCCGCCGGGGCGAATTGCGCAATGCCGTCGAGAAGATCTCCGGCGACCTGTGCATCTCCCGCCCCAAGGCGCGGCTTTCCTGGGGGATCGAACTGCCCTTCGACCCCAATTTTGTCACCTACGTCTGGTTCGACGCCCTCCTCAACTACATCTCCTTTGCGGGTTACCTCGCCGAACCGGGTAGCGGCCTGCCGGATTTCGAAACCCTCTGGCCCGCAAAAGCGCAGGTCATTGGCAAGGACATCCTCATCCCCGCGCATGGCATCTACTGGACCATCATGCTCCACGCCATCGGCTTTTCCGATGCCCAGATCCCCACGCTGCTGGTCCACGGCTGGTGGAACATCTCCGGCGCCAAAATGAGTAAGAGCCTCGGCAACAGCGTCGACCCCTCCGCCCTCGCCGACCAGTACGGCGTCAACGCCCTCCGCTACTACCTCATGGCGGACATCGCCACCGGCAAGGACGCAGACTTTTCCGAGGAACGGCTCCGGATGCGTTTCAACGAGGAACTGGCCAACAACGTGGGCAACCTGCTCAACCGCACCCTCAACATGGCCCACCGTTACCGGCAGGGCGTCCTGCGCCGCGCCGACACGGAGGACGCCGAGCTGCTCGCCCTCTCCAAGATCGAGGCCCCCGCCGCCGTCGCTGCCTTCACCGAGGCCATGGACAACTATTTGGTCGATGCCGCGCTCCGCGCCGTGGTCCAGTTCGCCCGCACCTGCAACCAACTCATCGAGTCCACCGCACCCTGGAAGCTCGCCAAGGACCCCGCCCAGTCCGACCAGCTTGACGCGGTGCTCTACCACCTCGCCGAGTCGCTCCGCATCGTGGCGGTGCTACTGACCCCCGTCCTGCCGGACACCGCCCCTGCCATGCTCGCCCAACTCCAGTGGCCCCACGCCCCCGCACTCGTGGACGCCGTTTGGGGCATCCTCCCGGACGGACACCTCCTCGGGCAGCCCGTGCCGCTTTTCCCGCGGCTTGAAGAGCCCACGCCTGCGCCCGCAGGCAGCTGAGGCGCAGCCCTGCCCCACCCCATGCTTCTCCAGTTCCTCAACGCCATAGGCGCGACCTTTATAGGACAAATGTCCTATCTGGGGCGGCTGGCGTTTTTGGTACGCGACACCGCCGTCTCGCTGCGCGTGGCCCCGCTGCGCTGGAGCCTGCTCCTCCACCAACTGGCGGAGGTGGGTTTCCGCTCGCAGTTGGTCGTGGTCGTCACCGGAGCCTTTACCGGGGCGGTCTTCTCGGCCCAAACCTACTTCCAGTTCCACAGGCTCGGTATGGACTCGGCGGTGGGCTCGGTGGTCGCGGTTTCCATGTTCCGGGAACTCGGTCCCGTACTGACGGCTCTCATGCTTTCGGGCCGCGTGGGCGCCTCTATCGCGGCGGAAATCGGCACCATGAAGGTAACCGAACAGATTGATGCGCTCCGGGCCCTCGGCGTGCACCCGATTGACTACCTGATCGTGCCCCGGGTGCTTGCCCTCCTCATTTCAGCCCCGCTGTTGGTTGCCGAATGTATCGGGCTTGGGATTGGCGCGGGCTACCTCGTGGCCACCCGTGTCCTGGGCATTTCGGAGGCCTACTACGTGAAAAACATGCTCACCTTCACCACGGGCCGGGACATCAAGATGGCACTTTTTAAAGGGATGGCCTTTGCCATTCTCATCGGGTTTGTCGCCTGCGAGGAGGGCCTGAAGACCTCGCAGGGAGCCGCCGGCGTCGGACGCGCCCCCACCCAGGCGGTGGTCATCAGCTCACTGATGATCCTCATCTCCAACTTTTTCCTCTCCTTCCTCCTCAACATCTTTTTCCCGGCCGGGACCTACTGACCGATGATCCAGGTGATTGATTTGCACAAAACCCTCGGTACGCAGGAGGTCCTGCGGGGCGTAAGCATGCACATTTCCCCCGCCCAGACGCATGTGATCCTGGGCCGCTCGGGCTCCGGCAAAAGCGTGCTGCTCAAACATCTGGTCGGCTTGTTTCAGCCCGACTCCGGCCAGGTCCTCGTCGACGGAGAAGACATCTCCAAGCTGCACGAGAGGCAACTGGGCCCCATCCGCAAAAAGATCGGCATCCTCTTCCAAAGCGGGGCGCTCTTTGACTCGATGAGTGTTTCCGACAACATCGCATTCCCCTTGCGGGAAGGGGGGATTACGGATCCGGAAGTCATCCGCACAAGGGTTGCCGAGGCGCTGGAGATGGTCGACCTCGCGGGGGAGGAAGCCAAGATGCCGGAAAACCTTTCGGGCGGGATGCGCAAGCGCGTGGGCTTGGCTCGCACCATCGTCTCGCGCCCCTCCTGTATCCTTTACGACGAGCCCACCACGGGGCTGGATCCCATCGCCACCGACTCCATCAACCACCTCATTCGCCGCCTCCAAAAACGGCTGCAGGCCACCTCGGTGGTGGTCACACACGACATGAAGACTGCTTTCCACACCGCAGACCGGATCGCCTTCCTCCACGAGGGCGCGATCTACTTCGAAGGCACCACCGCGCAACTCCGGGCTTCGACGGACCCGGTGCTACTCAACTTCATCGAGGGACGCTCAGGCGAAAGTGACTGAAACCCCACCCCCGCAACTCCCGATTCCCTGCCGCAGATCAGACACCCCACACCGCTTTAGAGGCACTCCTTTTCCCATGGCAAAATTTAAGTTTCGAGTCACTGAAACACTCGTCGGGCTTTTTCTATTCATCGGTCTGGGCATCCTCGCGGTGCTGGTGGTCACCTTCGGCCGGATGGGCACCACCCTCAACAAGCCCTACGAGTTGATCGTCATTTTCAGCAACGTCAGCGGGCTGTACTCCGGCGCGGACGTCCTCCTTGCCGGGGCGAGGGTCGGCTTCATCGCCGCCCAACCCCAGCTCATGAAGGAGTCCTACCGGGTGACCGTGCGCCTCAAAATCGAAAAGCAGTTCGCCATCCCGCGCAAAAGCCGGTTTGTCGTAGGCAGCGCCAACCTCCTAGGGGACAAGTATATAGACGTCATCCCCGAGTCCGACATGGATCCGGCCGACGTTTTACAGGGGGGCGAGGTCATTGAAGGCAGCCGCTCCGGCGGCTTCGACGAACTGACCGCCCGCGGCGGCGAGGTCCTCGACCAGCTCTCCGTTGGCCTTAAAAACATCCAGACCATCACCCAGACACTTAACGAAAAGTTGCTGACAGAAACCAACGTACAGAACCTCCAGGAGACCCTCGCCAACATCAAGGAGACCTCCGCCTCGTTCAAGAAATCCTCCCTCACCCTGGACAGCGTGCTCAACAAGACCAACGAGACGATGGCCGACTTGCACACCGTTTCCGAAAAGGCGGGGAAGACGGCCGACTCGCTTCAAAAGCTCAGCAAAAACGCGGCCGAGGGCAAGGGCCCCCTCGGCATGCTGGTCAACGACAAGGAAACCGCCGAGAACCTGAAGGCGCTCATCTATAACATGCGCAAATCCGGCGTCCTTTTCTACAAGGACAAGGCGTTGCCGGACCCCGACGCAAAGGGCCGCAAATCGCCATGAGCAAAGGCGGCTGGAGAGCCCTCATCGGCTGCACGGTGCTCCTGGTAGGTGCCATGCTTTCGGCCTTTGCCTCGCCCGCTGCCGAGCCCCCCCAGCGGCGCTGGACGCAGGCCGACTTTGGCGGCGTGCTCTCCGTCGGCCTCGAGGGCCACCGCGACTATCCCGCCGGGCTGCGCCACTACCGCAGCCGCTGCGCCGCCTGCCACACCTTGGGCCGGCACGGCGACGGCCCCGCCCCGGACCTGACCCGGCGCGCCCTTACCTACGCCCCGGAAGAACTGCTCGGCCACCTGCTCTCCACCTCCAAACACAAACCCGCAGGGGGGACGGGAGCCGGCCTGCTCGACACCCTGCCGCAGGCCGGCGTGCTTGATCTGCTCGCCTTCGTGCTCTCAGGCGCCGATCCTCAGAGTCCGTTCTTCCTCCAGCCCTGAGGCTGCTGCCTCTCCTCCATGCTCCGACCCAGCCTCGTCCTTATACCGCTGCTTCTGCTCGCCCTGCAGCTGCCGCAGGCACGCGCCGAGACCGCGCCGGGGCCGGACGCCCCCCTCCTCACCTTGGAGCACGCCTACGACGTTGCCGCCGCGTCGGACCAGGCCCTGCGCATCGCCTCTCTGGAGGTCCGCAAGGCGGAACTGCTCCCCCTGAGCGCACTTACCCGGATGGCACCAAGCCTGGGCGGCAGCTACGAATACGACCGCAGAGGCAGGTCCCTCCAGGCCCCCGGGACCAGCACGGGCGCATTGTTTTTGGAACAGCCGCTGCTGGACCTGTCGGTGTTTCCGGCGCGCAAACGAGGCAAGATTGCAGCGGAAGCGAGCCGGCTGGCGCGGAATTTCACCGTGCGTGACACCCTCTTCGGCGTGACTTCCGCCTACTTTGAAGTGCTCAAGGGCGAGCGCCAGGTGACGGTCAACCGGCAGTCGCTGGACCTGGCACAGGAACAGGCGGAACTGGCGCAAAAGCGTGCGACCGTCGGGGAAGTCACCCGCACCGACGTGCTCCGCGCCACGGTCAGCCTGGAGGTGGCCCGGCGCGTCCTGATCACCGCCGAGAACGCACTGGAGTTCAGACGCAACACCCTGCGCAACGTGCTCAACATGGCGCCCGAGGCTCCTTTCCGTGTCGCCGAACCCCTCCCCTACCGCACCACCCTCCCAGAGTTTTCCGCCCTCCTGAACAAGGCCTTCACACACCGCGAAGACCTCCGCGAATCCACCCTGGCCGTCCAGCAGGCCGAGTTGCGTCGGGACGAATTCCGCACCCAATACTCCCCCTCCATTGTGGCGCGGGGCTCCTCCAGATTCCCCGCCCCGCGGAGTACGCCGGAGACCTGGGACGCCTCTGTTTCGGTGCAGATTCCCTTCTTCACCGGGGGGCAGCGCGAGATCGACCTGGTCAACTCCCACATCGACATGGAAAAAGCGGCGCTCCAGCGCGAGCTGCTGCTCAAGAAGATCGAGTCGGAAGTCAAACAAGCCTGGCTCAACGTCCAGACCCTCGAGGGCTCGCTCTCCGCGGTCAGGGCCCAGGTCGCAGCCGCCGAACAAGGTTACAAGGACCTGCAAAACCAGTACAGCGCCGGCACCGCCAGGAGTGTGGACGTCCTCTCCGGCCTCCAGGATCTGAGCGCCGCGCGGCTCGACCTCACCTCGCTGAGTCTCGACTATCAGGTCGCGCTCCGTGCCCTCGAGCGGGTCAGCGGCACCTTTCAGGATCCCCGCGTCAAGGCGGCTCCCACCAACCGCACTCCGGCTACACCGCTTCCCCCCCCCTTCCCGCAATGAGACGCATTCTTCTACTTTTGCTCCTGCTTGGCGCTGCCGGAGGCGGCTGGTGGTACTACAAGGGCCGCAAACCCGCCGCGCCCGAATACAACACCGAGGCCCTCGGCAAGGGCGACATCACCCAGATTGTCACCGCCACTGGCTCGCTCAAGCCGGTCGTCAACGTGACCGTGGGCTCCCAGATTTCAGGGACCATTTCCAAACTCAACGCGGACTTTAATTCCGCGGTAAAAGAAGGCCAGGTGCTCGCCACCCTCGATCCTGCCACCTTTGAAGCGATCGTCCTTCAGGGCGAGGGCGAACTCGCCAACGCCAAGGCCACCCTCGAGCTGGCCGAGATCACCGCCAGACGCAAGGAGGAGCTACTGAAACAAAACGCCGGCACACAGGCCGATCTGGATACCGCGCGCGCCAGCCTACGCCAGGCCCAAGCGGGAGTGCGCATCAAGGAAGGCTCCCTCAAACGGGCCGAGGTCGACCTGAGCCGCTGCACCATCTACTCTCCCATCGACGGCACTGTCATCGCCCGCTCCGTCGACATCGGCCAGACGGTCGCCGCCGCGCTGAGCTCGCCGAACCTCTTCACCATCGCCAACGACATGACCAGCATGCAGATCTCCGCGGCCGTGTCCGAGGCCGACATCGGCAACGTCGCCGAGGGACAGGCCGTGGAATTCACCGTCGACGCCTTCCCCTACACCCCGTTCACAGGCAAGGTCGAACAGATCCGAAACTCGCCCGTGACCGTCCAGAACGTGGTGACTTACGACGTGCTCGTGGCCGTTGCAAACCCCGAACTCAAGCTCAAGCCGGGAATGACCGCCAACGTCTCCATCGTCGTCGCCCAGCGCAAGGGCATCCTGCGGGTCCCAAACTCCGCCCTCCGGTTCCGTCCCCCGGAGCCACCTGCGGCGGCCGCCACCGGCGCGGAAAGTAAGCCCCGAGGCGGCGGCCGCCCCCCAAAGGGCGCGCGGCCGGACCGCAAGGTCCACCTGCTCAAACCGGGCTCCACCACCCCCGAACCCGTCGCGGTCAAGTTGGGCATTTCCGACAACATCTACACCGAGATCCTCGGTGGACTGGAGGAGGGCGCAACTCTGGTCACCAGCCTCAAAACACCACCCGCCGCCGCCGTCAAGCCCTCGGCCAACCCGATGAGCGGCATCCCCATGCGGACGCGCTAGGGCGCGCGCCAGAGACACCCAGCCGCCCGCGCCGCGCCGCCATGACCCCGGTCATCCAACTAGACCATGTGTGGAAAACCTACCACACCGGTGACTTTGAGCTGCACGCGGTGCGGGACGTTTCGCTCACCATCGAACGCGGCGAGTTTGTCGCAGTGATGGGCTCGAGCGGCTCGGGCAAATCAACGATGATGAACATCATCGGCTGCCTCGACCGGCCCAGCGCGGGGCGCTACCTGCTGGACGGCACCGACATCTCCACGCTCGACCGCAACGGCCTTGCCGACATCCGCAACCAGAAGATCGGCTTCGTCTTCCAGGGCTTCAACCTCCTGACGCGCACCTCCGCTGTCGAAAACGTCGAACTGCCGATGATGTACAACCGCACCGGAATCGGGACCCGGGAGATGCGGCGGCGCGCGATGGAGGCGCTCGACATGGTAGGCCTCTCCAAGCGCTACGACCACCATCCCAACCAGTTGTCCGGCGGCCAGCAGCAGCGCGTCGCCATCGCCCGCGCGCTCGTCAACCAGCCCGCCCTGCTTCTCGCCGACGAGCCCACCGGCAACCTCGACACCCGGACTTCCATTGAGATCATGGACGTCTTTCAGACGCTCAACGACCAGGGCATCACCGTCCTCATGGTCACCCACGAGGCCGACATCGCCCGCTACAACAAGCGCTGCCTCGTCATGCGCGATGGCACCGTGCGCAGCGACACCCCGGTCGAGGACCGCCTCAACGCGCGCGAGCAACTTGCCCACTTCCTCGCCCAGGCTCCGGAAAGCCCCGCGCTCCCATGACGCCCTTCGCCACCTTCCGGCTCGCGCTGCGTGCCCTCCAGCGCAACAAGCTCCGGTCCACCCTCACCATGCTGGGGATCGTCATCGGCGTGGGCGCAGTCGTCGCGATGGTCGGCATCGGCAACGGCGCCAAAGCGCAAGTCGAGGCCCAGATCGCCACCCTCGGCCAGAATGTCATCCTCATCTTTCCCAGCAGCTACTCCACCGGCGGCGTCCAGTCGGGCATGGGCGGAGCAGGCACCCTAAAACTGGAGGACGCCAAGGCCATCGCAGACGAAGTGCCCGACGTCAGCGCCGTGAGCCCCGGCACCCGCGTCTCCTCGCAACTGGGCTTCGGCAACCAGAACTGGTCCTCCTCGGTCATCGGCGAGGGACCCGAGTACTTCGAGATCAGGCAGTGGGAAATCACGGAAGGTTCCGGCTTTACCGACCAGGACGTCCGCTCGGCGGCAAAGGTCGCCGTTATCGGGGCCACCGTGCTCAAACAGCTTTTCGGCGAGGAGGATCCGCTCGGGCAGATCATCCGGGTCAAGAACGTCCCGTTCCAGGTCATCGGTGTGCTTAAACCCAAGGGCACCTCCGTGATGGGCACCGACCAGGACGACGTCGTCATCGTCCCCTACACCACGGTCATGAAACGGCTCAGCGGTCTAACCACCCTGCGCATGATTTCGGTCCAGTGCGCAGACGAAGAGCGCTCGGCCGCTGTGGTGCAGGCCATTACTGCACTGCTCCGGCAGCGCCACCGGCTTGGCGCCGAGCGAGAGAGCGACTTCATGGTCCGCAGCCAGCAGGAAATCGCGGAAATGGCGACGGCCACCTCCAAGATCATGCGACTGCTTTTGGGGGCGATCGCCAGCGTGTCGCTGGTGGTCGGGGGCATCGGCATCATGAATATCATGCTCGTGAGCGTGACCGAACGCACCCGGGAGATCGGCATCCGCATCGCCCTCGGCGCGCACGGCTCCGACATTCTCACTCAGTTTCTCATTGAAGCCGTCACCCTCAGCTCCCTGGGCGGGGTCATGGGCATCCTCCTCGGGCTCGGCACCTCCACCGCCCTTTCGCAGCTCGCCGGTTGGCCGACGCTTACCTCGGTCAACGCCATCGTGACCGCCTTTCTTTTCAGCGCCGGAGTCGGCGTCTTTTTCGGCTTGTATCCGGCCAGAAAAGCGGCGGCATTGGACCCCATTGACGCACTCAGGTACGAGTGACAGAACCTCCCCCGCCGGTCCACCCCCCAGATGAAACTCACTACGCTCCTCTCCTTAGCCCTCGCGCTCGCCTTCGCGCCACACGCCACCACCGCGGAGCCCGCACCGCCCGCCCCCAAGCCTGCACTGTCTTTCGTGGACCTCTCCGGTGACAAATCCCGCCAGGTCCTCATCGCAGCCGGCACCGAGACCACCTACCAGGGCCATCCGACCACACTTCTGCTGCCCGACGGCAAGACCCTCTTCTGCGTGTGGAGCATCAACCACGGAGGTTCCGCCGGCCCCATGGCGCGCAGCGACGATGCCGGCCTCACTTGGACACGCCTCGACGACTCCCTGCCCCCCGGTTTCGCCAGCCACCAAAACTGCCCCAGCCTCTACCGCCTTCTGGATCCGGCGGGCCGGCCGCACCTGTGGGTCTTTTCCGCCGCGTTGGGCAAACGCAACGGCCCCGGCATGCCAAGCCTCCACAGCGAGGACAACGGCAAGACCTGGAAAGAGATGCCGCCGCTGGGTTTCCCCTGTATCATGACGTTCTCCAGCATCGTCCGTTTGCAGGACGGCGCCTATCTTGGCCTCTACCACACCGGGCTCGAGGACAAGGACAAGCCGCCCCTCAAGGTGCTCCAGACCCTCACCAGGGACGGCGGCTTCACCTGGTCGCCCCCTACGATCGTCGCGGAGGTTCCCGGCAAGAACCCGTGCGAACCGTTTGTCTTCCGCTCGCCGGACGGCTCGGAGCTTTGCTGCCTGATGCGCGAAAACACCCACAAGGAAAACAGCCTCGTGATGTTCAGCCGCGACGAGGGCCGGAACTGGAGCACCCCGGCCCCCACGCCCTGGGGCCTCACCGGCGACCGCCACCAGGGAGTCTTTACCAAGGACGGACGCCTCGTGGTGGCCTTTCGCGACCAAGCCCTCCAGAGCCCCACGCGCGGCCACTTCGTCGCCTGGGTCGGCACCTACGCGGACCTCCGCGCCGGCAAGTCCGGCCAGTACCGGATCAAGCTGCTGCACAGCCACGCCAAAAATGTCAGCGACTGCGGCTATCCCGGACTCGAGCTGCTTCCTGACGACACGCTCGTCGCAACCACCTACGCCAAGATTGCCCCTGGC
>CAMCIN010000143.1 GCA_945874745.1 Akkermansia muciniphila
TGCTCGCCATCGCTTCGGAAAGCGCGACGGGCGGGGTCTCCGATTGGAGGACCATCGTTGGCTTGTTGAGCCGCAACTGCAAAAGCTCCTGCAGTTCCGCCGCCTTGGGCGGCCCCAAGATTCCGCAGAGCGTCGGGCTGACCGCGTGCAGGGTCGTGCGCAAAAAATCCCGCGCCACCTGAAGCGTCAGAGGGGACACGTCCTTGCAGAGCTCCGCGTCGAAGGGCTGTCCACTTTCGAGTGCAAACTCCCGCAGGGCACGCTGGCAAAAGCCGTGGATCGTGGAAATCTGAGCCTCATCCAAATCGCGAAGAGCGCGGCTGATCCGTTCCTCGCAAGCCTCGCGATCGGAGGCGTGACGCTGCAGTAGGGCGGAAAGAACCGAGTCGTCCGAGTTGCCTTCGGCAAAGGCCTCCCGGGCGCCAAGGAGCCGCAGCCGAATGCGGTCCTTGAGTTCGCGGGTGGCCGCCTCGGTGAAGGTAGACACAAGGATCTGGCGCACCTCGAGCCCCTCCGTGGCAATGAGTCGGAGAAAAATGGCGGTGAGCGTGTAGGTTTTCCCGGTGCCCGCGCTGGCCTCGAGCAGGGTGGTCCCCGGGCTCAGCGGAGATTGGGCCGCGTCAAAGGAAGGATACGCCTCATTGGAAAGGGTGGACATATTTACAGGTCTGAAATTGCGGCCAGAAGCGGGGAGAGGACGATACTGCTGAGATTTCTGAAATCCTCGTTAAGGGGGTCTTCCTCTCCGCCAAAGCACAGAGTAACCGCCTCGTTCTCGCGCTCTCCGGAAAGTTCGCCAAAGCCGGCCCACGCCGACTCGGCCTTTTTGAGGGCCGCCTCTTCCCCGCCGGAAAGCGCGCTGGCAAAGGCCCAGGAGGTTTTTGGAAAAAAGCGCAACGGCTCGCGCTGACCTCGCTCGAAAACAGAGACGAGCAACCCCAGCAAATCCACCGCCGCCGCGGCCGACCCGGGCGCGGCAAGCGCCTGGGAAACGGGTTCCTTCGAAGGACTGTGCACCAGCACCGCGGCAGGGCAAGCGCCTCCCATCGCGCTGAGGGCAAGTTGCTGGAGCCAGAGGTTCACCCAATGGGTGCAACGCGCCTCCCCGGCGCGCCAGTGCACGAAACCGCCCTCCCCGAAGCGGCCGGTCAAAAGCCCCTCCAGCCTCCAACCGTTTGGAAGCTCCAGATTCACGGATACCGGTTCCAGCGGCCTTTCTATCAAGGGCCGGACACGTTCAGCCACGGGTAGACTCTCACTCCACAGCCCGGCAAGCTGTAGCTGGGCCGGCGTCCCCGGCGCGAGCAGGCCGCGGGCCTTCGCCTTTGCCAGGGAACCGTCCAAGGAATCCCCCGCAAGCTGCGCTCCGCATAGAAACTGGCGCAGCGCATACATTTCGAGCGCATTGTGGGAAAACGGCTCGCTGTCTTGAAGCGGCTCCTCCACACGCTCCAATTGAACCTGCAGGGTGCTGCGCAAAAAATACCCTGCGGGGTTTGCAAAGAAGCGACCCAATTCGGAAAGCTGGAGCCGCTGCTGCGGGTTCCCCGAGCCGGAAGGCCCGGAGGGGAGCGGGCCGGAAAAAAATGCGGCTGGACGGTCCGTGTGCCGGCGGTGGGCGCCGGCCGCGCAGTTTTCCTCGGAGAAGGAAAACAGCCTTGGACTGGAGCCGTTGAAGTAGCGCTCGCTGAAGGCTTGCAGCGGATGCTGGACGGTCAACGCCGCCTCAAACTCGGCGCGCACCTTGCTGGAGGCCTCCGGAAGAAAGGTCTTCGCAGCGCACTCCAGCAGCTCGCTTACGACCACCGAGGGCGGGGTTTTCGCTGCGTTGTGGGGCGACACCCCGCAGTAACTCAGGTGCAGTTTTTCCCGTGCGGACAGCACCGTTTCAAGAAACAGCTCGCAGTCCTCCGCCCGGCGGGTGCGTTCGGTCTGCACCGGTTCGGTGTGCCGCAGGTCGAAGGCTGGCACATCGTCGCGGCGGGGAAAGCCCGCCTGATCCAACCCAAGCACCGCAACAACCTTGAACGGGATGCTGCGCATCGGCTTGAGTGTGCAAAAGGTCACCCTGCCCCCCAAAAAACGGCCGCCGCCCCCCTCCTCCTGCAGGAGGGCTTTGATGTATGCGTCCACCGCCTGCCACGGAACCGGTTCGGCATAGTCTTTCTCCAGCGCGGCGAGGCCGTCCAGCTGCGTGGTCAGCTCAGCATAATCCTCGCTTTGTTCCGCGCCCCCAAGAAACGCCTTGGCCACGTGGAGCAGCCTGACGCTCCAATCCGACCAGCCCGCGGCGGTCGCAGCCAGCGGGTGCAGCAACGTAAAAAGCTGTTCGCAAAAGTGCAGCAACTGCCCGAGCGACTCGGCCGTCGCCGCATCAGGCCCAGGCGCTGGAAGCACCCCTGCAAACGGGGCGCCCTCCTCCGGTTGCATCGCCAGGGAAAGCAGAAGTCGGTCCAAACCGCTCCGCCAGGTGGCGTGCCCATCCGCCGGCAGTCCCAGTTGGACGCGGTGGTCCGAGTCAATCCCCCAGCGGATCCCGGCGGCATCAATCCATTCTTTGAACAGAGGAATGCCCTCCTCCTCGATTCCGAACGACTCCCGGATCGGACTGTGTTCGAGCAGCTCAATGGTTTCAGGCGCGGTACAGCGGCCCCCGGCAAGGGCGAGAAGCGCGAGAAAGGCCCGTGCGCAGGGGTTCACCTCGCCCCTGCCTCGGTCTGCGATGGTGAAGGGAATCCTGTGGGAATCCTCACCCACCCCAAAGACGGCTTCAATCTGCGGGGCGTAGGCGCCCACATCGGGCATGGTAACGAGAATATCGCGCGGCTGCAGCGCGGGATCGTTTTGCAGCCAGACCAGCAGCTGGTTCTGGAGCACTTCCAACTCCCGAACCACGCTGTGGCAGCAGTGGACGCGCAACGAATCGTCCGCGACAGGGTCCGGCGGGGGTACCCTCTGCCCGGGGGGCTCCGGTGCGATTGCAGCAAAAATGTCGGCCTGAAGCCGGGCAAGGATGCCCCCGTGTTTTGGCGCGACAAAGAGGTCGGACTCCGTGCTGGGCTGGAGCTCGAGAAGGGCAGAGCAAAAGAGGCGGCCCGCCTTGCCCCAGGAGGCCAGAAGCGGATGCCCAAGCTCGGCATGAATGTCCTCCGGTGCCGGGGTTCCCGCCTTGCGGGCGAGCCGGTCGGCCTCCTTTTGTGTGAGCAGGTCCGCCCAGAACTCGGGGGTGGGAGTCAGTGCGAAAAGGTGCACCTCCAACACCCGCGCCGCCGACTCCAACAGATGGAGGTAGTGCTGGGGAAGGGCGGACACCCCGAACACGCTCACCCTTGGAGGCAGACTGCCAAGGGCCCGCGGATTCCCGGCGAGTGCCGCCTCAAAGTGCTGTTGCACCGCCAGCGGCGAACCCTCCGGGGCGCCCTCTGCCAGCAAACGCCAAAGCGCCGCCTGCCAACCGGTCCCCTGTCCCGCCTCCCAGTCCCGCAGCGTCTTGGGCCGATGCGCCACATAGCGGTCGAAGCTGGCGGCGATGCGCTGAGCCACCTGAAACCGCTTGAGGGGATGTGGCTTTTCCTCGAGATAGCGGGCCAGGCTCTCCGCCCCGGGCTGGACGATGATCCCGGGCAGCAACGCCGCGATGCGCCACTCCAGCCGCCTGCGCTCAAAAGCCGAGGCGTTAGGAATGGCCGGGCCCAGCGCGGCCCGGAACAGGCTCTGGGCGTGCGCGGCAGGAAAGGGAAAATCCTGCAGCATGCTGATGCCGGTGGCGGCAGCCAGATGCTGCTGGACCCAGACCCCCATTCCGCGGCTTTGGACCACCACTGTCTCGGTTTGCAGGGGGCGGAGCGGGCGGGAGCGCACGATGGCGGCAAGGGCGTCAGCAAGGGCCTCGAGTCGGTTGCTGCGGTGAAGATGAAGTCCAGTCATGCGGGGTTAGCTCACATTGTAGCACAAGCTCCTATCTGGGCGGGGAACGGAGCAACAGGGAGGGTAGACCTCCTCACGCTCAAAGTCGGACAGACTGTTTCGGTCGAGGGAATGCTCCTGCTCAAGGCCAACAAAAAGCCCCTATTGAAGGGCATCCTCAAGTTCGACTGAGGGGGCGGCCGTGGGGGGATTCCCCAGCGTAGGGTTCCAGTCGGGTTCAGCGCTTTGAGGAGAGCGCCTGCAGCTGCGCGTCGAGGCCTTCAAGCGCATTGAGGGAAACCAGCTTTCCCTGGGCGTCTATCAGCCAGGCCGTGGGCAGCGAGTTGATTCCCCAACGCCTCGCCAGCGGGCTGCCCCACCCAAGGCCATCCCACCCAACCGTCCACCCGGCGCTCAGCCCCTGCCGTGCCCGTTCCAGCGAGGCCCGGCTTTCATCCAGACTCACCGCCACCCGCGCCACGTGGGGATGCCCCCCAAGGAGCTCATTGAGGGTGCGCCACGCCGAAAGTGAAGGCGGGCTCCCCTCGCTAAAATACAGGAGCACCAGAGGACGCCCCCGATGCTGCTCCAGCTTGAATGGCCTCCCCCCAAGGTCGGAAAACCCCATCTCCAACTTCCTGCCCAGCAAGCCCAGCTTGCGCATCTCGTCCCCAATGCGCTGGGTCAGTTCCGGGTCCTTCGTCAACCGGCCCGCATCGTTGAGGATCCCGCGCTTTACCTCGGGTTCTCGGTCAAATTGCGTGGCCACCTCCACAAGCAGCCTGGCCGCCCGGATATCGCTGGGATAGCGCTCCCTGAATTCCCGCGCCGCCGCAAGCAACTCCTGGCGTTGGTCTGGATTGGGAAACCGGTTGCGCCGCATCCACTGGGAAATCCTGCTAAAAGCAATGTGCCCCTGCTGCGCGTGCGTCGCCCCCTTTTCCAGCGAATCCAACAAAGTATCGGCCTCTGCCTGCAAGGCCCCGTTCGCCTCAAGTTCGGCGCGCAGCGCGAGCACCCGTGCCAGACGGAACCGAGCGTCAAACAAAAGCCCGTTCTCCTTGCCCGCCAACTCCAAGAACCTACGTAAGGCCCTCTCCTGGGCAGCCACATGCCGGCCGTAAATTTCCTTGGGATCCCCCTGCCCCGCGGAGGGCGGACCTGACTCCAATCGCTGGACCTCCTTCCAGGCAGCCGCCGCCTCCCCCTCTGCCGGGTCTGTCGCGCGCGCCTCCTGACTAAAACCCGCGGGCACGAGGCCTAGAAGCGCCGCCCCTGCCCGGACTGGAAGCGAGTCGAAGGTCCACATCGTCATGCAATGCGAGTCCTTTGCTGTGCGCGCCAATGGAGCATCTTCAGCTGGGTTCAACGCCCTCCCACATTCCGCAGCTTCCGCTCAAACACCCACTCCAGGCCGCGGGCCAGCCGGTCTTCGATCAGATCCGCGTGCCCGCCGGGCGACTCAAAAAACTCCACCCGGGTGTAGGGCTTGATGAGGTCGCGCAGCACCTTTGCCCCCTTCTGTGCGCCGAATTCGTCGTGTTCAGCTCCGTCCAGATAGATCTTGTGGTAGGGCATGAACAGGTGCGGGTTGCGTCTCGCAATGACCACCGTGTCCTCCTCCAGCCAGTTCTGCCAGACCTCAGCCTGCCATTTGCCCTTTTCATCGTAGAGCCAGTGGAACTCCCCCGGCTCGTTTGGCCCCTTGGGGGCATAAGCAGCGGAGAGTCCCAGGATGATTTGAATGAGGTTGTGCCCGGGTTTGACCATGCGCTCCGGCGGAGCCACGTAAGAGGCCAGCTGCTTCGGCGTCACGCTCTTGACCACATGTTCCTCCACCAACGGCTTGTGCGTCACCTCAAAGTCGGTATCGGGAGAAAGCGCCACCACCGCCCCAAAACGCTCAGGAGCCATCATCGCCACGCGCAAGGCTCCGAACCCTCCGCTGGAGTGGCCCGCGATAATGCGGTCACGGGGGGTCGCAGGCGTCCCGTAATACTTCTCCAGATGGGGGATGACCTCCTCCAAAAGATAGTCTGCGTAGTTACCCTGCGCCGGGGAGTTCAGGTACTGGCTGCCACCCCAGCGGTTCCGGCAGTCAACCACCACCATCCGCAGGGGAATCCCCTTGTCCGCGAGGTTCTGAAAGGCAGCGGCGAAGTGTTCCCCGCTTCTCCCGAAAAAATCCTCCGAAGAACCGCCGTAGCCGGGAAGGTAATAGACGGTCAGCAGTTTGGAGGTAAAACGCGGCAGCGTGGGGGTGAACACCGCCACCCGCCGCAGAGAAGGATCCCCCAGCGGATTGCCTTCCAACAGGCGCCCGGGAATAGAGATAGACTCAAAATGCGGGGCGGCAGTGAGACCGGTCGTCCCAGACAGAGCGCTCCCGACCAGCGCTGCCGTACAGGCCCAGCGGCAAAAGTTTTTCAAAAAAGCCATCCCCACCCCTTTCAAATTAAGCCAAGAGCGCAAGTCTTTTTTGGCGCAAGTGTCCCTCGGAGGCCGCTCAGGACACAGACTCCAACTCAAAACGGCCACAGCTTTCCCCGATTCCGCCCCCACCACGAAGGGCCTTTTTTCGCCGACTCACTCCACGCAGCAAACTCCCGCTCCAGCCCTTCCCTGGGCACCAACCGGGCCCGCTTCAACACCACCCGTTCCACGGGAACTTCGTTCGTATCCACCGCCGCCTCGCTCATTCCGGCGAGCACCTCCAACCCGCGCTCCACCCGGCCGAAGACCGTGTCGGTCCCGTCCAACTCCGGCAGCGCCTTGAGCGCCACATAAAACTGACTGCCATTGGAAAGACGACTCGGGTTGATCCGGTCCGGCAACCGCCCCATGGCGACACTTCCCTCCCCATGCGCACGCCCAATTTCCGGAGCCACGGTGTAGCCGGGGCCGCCGGTACCGATATCGGGCGAATCCTTACTTCGGCTAAAAGGATCTCCCAGCTGCACCAATCGGCCAGCGGCGAACCGGTGAATGCTCGTTTGCTTGTAAAAACCGGTTTCCACCAGGCGTTTGAAATTGGCCGTATGCCGGGGCGCATCCGCCTCGTAAAGGGCGATCGCCACTGGAGGCAGAAGCGCTCCCTTCTTTTCAAACTGGAGCAAAACCACGTCCTCTGCACAGCAAAAGACCCCGGAGACAGCCAGCACAAGCACCTGCAAGCAGGAGGAAAAAAGAAAGCGGCAGCGCATACCTTGGTAGTTTGCCCTAAGTCTTTCCCCGAGGCCAGAAACGCTTTTTATCCGTCCCTCGCGAGCGGTCCCTCCCGAGGGAAAAGGGAAAGTGCTCCACACATGAAGCGGATTTAGCAGCTGCGTACAGTTGTCCATTCGGGACTCCAAGCATCTGCTAGAGCTCAGACATCTGCGGATAAATACCTGAAGAGTAGATTTATCCGCGTGCCTTGGGAGGGCCTGCGGCGTGGCTCCGCTCCGCGGGCTAGAGTGCGAGTCGTACCGCGCCTGAGCCCGGCTCGATCCTGCCTATTGCCCTTGCCTTCAGCTGGGAGGCCAGTGCAGCTGCCTCCTTGGCGCGAACGACCACCGCCATGCCGATGCCCATGTTGAAGACCTGGTACATTTCCGAACGGTTGACTCCGCCTCCCTGCTGGATCAACTCAAAGAGCGCCGGCACCTTCCACGCGCCGGTTTCGATGACCGCGTCGCAACCCGAAGGCAGGACGCGGGGCAAGTTGTCCACGAGTCCGCCCCCCGTGATGTGGGCCAGCCCCTTGACCAATCCCTGGGGAAGGGCAGCCAAGACCGGCTGGTAGTTGCGGTGCACCCGGAGCAGCTCCTCACCCAGAGTCTTGGAGAGGCCCGCAGGCTTGTCGGAAAGCTTCAACCGCATCTGGTCAAACAGCACCTTCCGAGCGAGTGAATACCCGTTGGTGTGCAGGCCGTTTGAGGGCATCCCGAGAATCACGTCGCCCACCTTGATCTGCGAACCATCCAACAGCCGGGCCCGATCCACCACCCCGACAATCGTGCCCGCCAAGTCGTACTCGCCCCTCTGGTACATGCCGGGCATTTGGGCGGTCTCCCCGCCAATCAAGGCGCAACCGCCCTCCTTACAGGCCTTCGAAAAGCCCTTCAAAATCTGGGAGAACACCTCCGGTTCGAGCCGCTCCGCACCGATGTAATCCAAGAAAAACAGGGGCTTCGCGCCAATAACAGCGATGTCGTTGATGCAGTGGTTGACCAGATCCTGGCCGACCGTGTCGTGGCGGCCCGTGGCAAAGGCTATCTTGAGCTTGGTGCCCACACCATCGACGCTGGAAACCAGCACGGGTTCCTTCATCCCGCGAAAATCCGGCTTAAAAAGCCCGCCAAACCCGCCGATCTTGCCCAAAACCTCGGGCCCGTGGGTCCCCTTGACCATCCCGTGGATCTTGCTCTTGACGGCATTCCCCAAATCAACGTCGACACCCGCGGCTGCGTAGGCCTTCTGCACAGGAGGCGCCTGCTTGGCGGTCCGGGCGGGCTTCGCCGTTTTCTTTGGCGTCGCGGAGGCCCCCTTTGCCAGAGAACCCGCCCCAGAGCGCTTTCCTGCGGGTGCCTTGGGCGCCTGCTTGTTGGATGGGACTGCCTTGGTGGAGGGTACGGGAGTGCGGGTGATCCTGGCCATGGAACGTCAGCGTTAGCGTGGGAAAAGGGTGGGATTGGAGGTGGTGGAACCGAGTAGATTGGAGCGCTGACTGCGCCGCTCCATGATGTGTTTGTCCGAGTTCGGATCGACTGGCACGGGGTATTTTCCGTTGAAACAAGCCAGACAAAACTGGTCTTCCTTCTGGCCTGTGGCACGGACCATTCCTTCCACATCCAGGTACCCGATGGAATCGGCCCCAAGATAGCTGCGGATCTGGTCGAGCGAACACTGGTTGGCCAGCAGCTTTTCCGGGTCGGGAAAATCAATTCCGTAGTGGCAGGAATGCCGGTGGGGCGGGCAAGAAATCCGCATGTGCACCTCTGCTGCTCCCGCCTCGCGCAGATTGACGACCCGCGCCCGCGCGGTGGTGCCGCGCACGATGGAATCGTCGACCACCACCACGCGTTTGCCGGCGACCGCCTCCTTGATGAGATTGAGCTTCACCCTGACGTTAAAGTCGCGAATGAGCTGGCTGGGCTGGAGAAAAGTGCGCCCTATGTAGTGGTTGCGCACAAAGGCGTGGCTGTAAGGAATGCCAAGCTCCTCGGCAAACCCGAGCGCAGCATAGTTGCCCGAATCGGGGACAGGCACCACCACGTCCGCCTCCACCGGATGCATCCGGGCCAGCTCGCGGCCCATCTCGGTGCGGACACGGGCGACGTTGATGTCGCAGATGTTGGAGTCGGGCCGCGCGAAGTACACGTACTCAAACACGCAAAAGGCGCGGCGCTGTGGCTGGAACGGCCACTCGGAGCGGATCCCGTTTTCGTCAATGATGACGACCTCGCCCGGCTCGACCTCGCGCACAAACTCCGCGTGGATCAAATCAAACGCACACGTCTCGCTGGAGAGCACCCAGGCTCCGTCCAGCTTGCCGATGGAAAGGGGGCGGAAGCCGAAGGGGTCGCGCACCCCGATGACTTCCCGTTCGCTCATCATCACCAGCGAATAGGCGCCGTGGATTTTGCGCAGCGCGGCAAAAACGCCGTCCGGCTCCATGGGCTGCGCCAGTAAATGGAGCACCACCTCGCTGTCCACGGTGGTCTGGAAAATGGAACCCTTCTCCTCGAGTTCCTCGCGCAGGAGGGCTGCATTGACCAGGTTGCCGTTGTGGCCGATGGCGATCTGGCCTCTGGCAGTGTTGACGACAAAGGGCTGCGCATTGGCCAGGTTGCTCGAGCCGGTCGTCGAGTAGCGCACATGGCCGACGGCCCGTGTGCCCTTGAGCCGGTCGAGATCCCCCGCCTGAAACACCTGCGACACCAGCCCCATATTCACGTGCCTGAGGAAGGGGGTGTTGGGGCCGTTTGCGGTCACGATGCCGGCGCTTTCCTGTCCGCGGTGCTGTAGGGCATACAGGCCGTAGTAGGTGAGGGTCGCGGCGTTGGGATGTCCGAACACGGCAAAAACGCCGCATTCATGGGTGGGATGGTGGTGTTTCACTAAAAACGAGTGGGTCCCAACCCTAAGGCTGCGCTGCGGGGCGTCAAGAAAACCAAAGGCGTCCCCGCGGAAGACGCACGAAAAACGATTCCCCACGCGCCGCGCCGCCCCTTCGAAGCGCCGCCCCTACTTGGGCAAGGGCAGCTCTCCGCCCTCTGTACCCGCTCCAGACTTGGGCTCGAGCGCCCGCTTCCAGCCCTCCCGTTTTGCCACCAATTCCACCAACCGGATCGGCCAGTCCCCCTTGGAAAAAAAGTCCGGCCTGAGTTTGTCCAGCTCCTCGTAAACCTCCACGTACGCCCGGTTTTGATCTGAACCCTCGATGCCGATGGCCGGATAACGCTTCCTCGCCTCGATCATCGCGCGCTTGACCTCCTGTGTGTGGGAGTCCTCCGCGGGGGCCGCCTCAGGACCGTCCAGCGCCAAGTCCTCGCCCGGAAGGGCCTTGGCATTTGCTGCACCTGCCAAACTGGCAGGTGTGCTTGGGACGCTTGCGGCGCGTTCCTCAGCAGGTGCGCCGGCACCCGTGGGGGCAGTTGGGGCGGCGGCCAGATCCGCGCGCTTCCAGCCCTCGCGGGCGGCCAGCATTTCGGCGATTTTCAAAGGCCAGACCGGGTCTTTGAAAAACTCGAACTTCCGGAGGCGTCCCAGTTCGTTGTAGGCCTCCCGGTAGAGGGTGGCCTGCTTTGAGGAAGGATCTTCCAGCGAGGGATAGCGTCTCTGCATTTCCTTCTGGGCCATGCGGGTGGCGGTTTGAGGATCCTCGCGGGAGAGTTTGGCGAGCAATTGCTCCAAAAGGGCCTGCTCCGCCCGCTTGGCTGCCTCAGGCGAGAAGGCTTCCTGCCCAGGGGCTGCGGAAGCGGTACCAGCTTGGGTTACGCCGTCCACCTGAACCGATGGCTCTGGCACAGGCACCGGCACGGACACTGTCTGTCGGGCTCCTGGCGCTGCCATCTGGGACGTCTTGGCGCCGCCCTGTACAAAGACCGGGGAGGCTCCGTTCTCTGGAGACTGGCCGGAGCGCGACGCCCGCAACTCGGAAACATCGGAC
>CAMCIN010000144.1 GCA_945874745.1 Akkermansia muciniphila
CAAACTCGAATTTTAGATTCCGCTTCTCCCCCGGTTCAACCAGCACCTCAGTCACGCAGGGCTGGGCTGCCCCGAAATCAGAGTGTTTTCAAGAACTTGCTCAGATCCGAGATTTTCGGGCTCTTTGCGTTGCGGACGTAGTACCCCGAGGTGGCCACTCCGACCTGAAGACTCTGGGCTAGGTCCAATCCGAGAATCAGCCCCGTGCAGAAGCCCGCGTTGAAATGGTCCCCGGCGCCGGTGGTGATTTTAGGTTTGGGCGTGTAGGGGCCCTCCACACAGGTCGCCCCGTGCTCGTTGGCCGCCGCCGCGAACTGGGTCGGGTGCACGACCACCGTGTCGATGTCGAGCAACTCGCGCAAACGCAGGGCGTGGGAGGTCACATCAACCTGGCTCTCGCCCGGATGCTCGAGACCCAGTACCTCGCCCACCTGGTAGCTCTCGCGCAGGTTGAGCCCCAACACCACCCGGAAGTGTTTTTCAAATTTGGAGATCTGCTTGAGCGCCTCGCGAATGTCCTCGGCGGAGCGCTTCTCGGGATCGGCCAGATCAAAGAAGAGGATGCGCTTCGGACCCGTCAACTGCGGGGCGATCACGCTGGCCACCTTCTGGAAGATGCCCTTCATCTGGGTGAGCATCGTCCAGTTGACCATCGCAATGAAGCTGCTCTGGGAGAAGATCTTCACCAATTGCTTTTCAGGCACATGCTTGAGCAGGTTGGACCAGTTCACCTCCCGGAGGCTCTCGTGCTTGCCGAACATCAGCTTCCCGTCATCGAACTCGATGGCGTCCGTCACCCCCGGCTCAGCAATCGAGTGAACCTTGGCCGTCGTGGCAAACTCGCTAAAAACCGGATGCACCGTTCCCTGCCCGAGGTTTCCGATGTAGGTCACCGCGGAGCCCAGGGCCCCGAGTGCGTTGGCCATGATCGGGCCGTTACCGCCGAGCTTCTGCATCTGCACCACCATCTCCATGTTGGCGCTCAAACCCGCCGCACTGGAAATCCGCTCGGCAAAGTCGGTCATCCGCTCCATACGGGTGTATTTAGAGGCGGACTCGCGCGTCTTGACCGCATGGAGGATGTTGTCCACAAACCCGTCGAACCCGACTAGGACCTTGTTGTTTTCGAGTTGAGCCGCCGCGGTTTTAAGAGAGGCAACAACCTGCAAAGGGAGTGGGCGGAGAGAAGTCATGCGCACTGAGTAGCCACAAGCGTTCCGGGACTCCAGCCTCGAAACGCCTCGCCCCGGCAGGCGCGGCGGCGAAAAGGGGTCGTTCTTTTGTGCTGCACCAATCGGCCCTGCCCTGCACAATGGATGGCCCATGACCCGATACGACCACGTGGTGGTTGGCAGCGGTATCGCCGGCTTGTCTTTCGCCCTCAAAGCGGCTGCACACGGCAACGTCGCCCTTGTAACCAAAGCAGACAAACGCGAATCCAACACCGTGTACGCGCAGGGCGGCATCGCGTGCGTCACCAGCGCGGAGGACTCCTTCGAACTGCATGTTAAGGACACTCTCGAAGCAGGCGCGGGCCTCTGTGAAGAAGCCATCACGCGCGCCATTGTGTCCGAGGGGCCGGCCCGGGTGCGCGAACTCATCGATCTCGGCGTGCGCTTCGATTCCAAGGAGGTCCCCGGCCAGCCCGCGGGAAGCGCCTCGTCCGAACTCGACCTCACCCAGGAAGGCGGCCACTCCAAGCGCCGGATCCTCCACTCCCGCGACGTGACCGGCCGGGAGATCGAGCGCGCCCTCCTTGACGCCATCGAGCACCATCCCCAAATCCACGTTTTTGAGCACCACATGGCGGTGGACCTGATCACCCTAAGCAAGCTCGGCTTCGCAAGCGAAGACCGGGTGCTTGGCCTCTACGTACTCAACCAGGCCAGCGGCGAGGTGCTCACCCTGCGCTCGGACAGGGTCATCCTCGCCACAGGCGGTTGCGGCAAGGTCTACCTCTACACCACCAATCCGGCAATCGCCACCGGCGACGGCCTCGCCATCGCCTGGCGGGCGGGCGCACGCATCGCCAACATGGAATTTATCCAATTCCATCCCACCTGTCTCTATCATCCCGAGGCGGGCTCCTTTTTGATTTCTGAGGCTGTGCGCGGTGAAGGCGCCCTGCTCGTCGACAAACGGGGGCGCCGTTTCATGGACCGCTACGACGCCCGCGGAGAACTCGCCCCGCGCGACGTGGTGGCGCGCGCCATCGACGCGGAAATGAAGCGCACGGGGGCGCGCTGCATGTATCTGGACATCACCCACAAGGCGCCTGAATTCATCCTCGAACGCTTCCCAAACATCGCCGGCACCTGCCGCAAGTTTGGAATCGACATCACCAAGGATCGCATCCCCGTAGTACCGGCCGCCCACTACCAGTGCGGGGGGGTCCAGACGGACTGCGACGGGGCCACAAGCCTTAGGGGCCTCTACGCCATCGGCGAGGTCGCCTGCACAGGGTTGCATGGCGCCAACCGGCTTGCGAGCAACT
Organism: Akkermansia muciniphila; assembly: GCA_945874745.1. Lineage (GTDB taxonomy): Bacteria > Verrucomicrobiota > Verrucomicrobiia > Chthoniobacterales > Chthoniobacteraceae > Chth-196. The sequence goes on from CAMCIN010000144.1 coordinate 2,495, forward strand.
CGCTGCTCGAAGCCGTGGCCATCGCCCACCGCTGCAACGAACTCATCCAGCGCTCGCGCGCCCTGGACGTCGAAAACGGGCGCAGTAATTTCCCGCTGCCCGAATGGACAGCGGGCGAGGCGCAGGACCTCGACGAGATGGTCGTCATCTACCACAACTGGGACGAAATCCGCCGGCTCATGTGGGATTACGTGGGGATCGTGCGCACGACCAAACGGCTCCAGCGCGCGGCGACACGCCTGCGCAACCTCGACCGGGAAATCCAGGAGTTTTACTGGAACTTCAACGTCACCACCGACCTTCTGGAACTGCGCAACCTATGCACCGTTGCCGCGCTGATTGTGGACTCGGCGCTGCTCCGGCGCGAAAGCCGCGGCCTCCACTACACCCTCGACTACCCCGAATCCAACGCGGCCCTCTGTCAGGCCACCCTGCTTCGCAGGCACTGAGCCCCCCTGCTCCGGCGCCGAATCCAACCTCTCCACCGATGCTTCCCACGGAACTCACCCACCTCAAAGACACCCAAAACGAGCCCGACCACCGCAACATTGCCATCGACCGGGTGGGGGTCAAAAACTTGCGCTTCCCGATGCGGATCCGGGACAAGGCCCACGCGGAACAGCACACCATCGCCTCGGTGGCGCTGACGGTCGACCTGCCGGAGCGCTTCAAGGGAACCCACATGAGCCGTTTCGTGGAGGCCCTCAACGCCTGCGGGTCGGAACTGCACATCGACCGCGTCCGCGGCCTGCTGGAAATGCTGGCCGAACGCCTTCATGCGGAATGCGCGCACGTGGACTTTGAGTTCCCCTACTTCATGGAAAAGGCGGCGCCTGTTTCCGGAATCAAAGGGCTTATCGACTACAACGTCCGGTTCAACGCCACGCTCCAACAGGGCGTCTTCGACTTTGTCACCACGGTGATCGTGCCGGTCGCCACGCTGTGTCCCTGCTCCAAGTCCATCAGCGAACGGGGCGCCCACAACCAGCGCGGGGAGGTCACCTTTGCGGTGCGCTCCACCCAACCGGTCTGGCTCGAAGACCTCATCCAACTCGTCGAACAGTCCGCCTCCTGCGAGCTCTACAGCGTGCTGAAGCGTCCCGACGAAAAGGCCGTCACCGAGCGCGCCTACGACAACCCTGTCTTTGTGGAGGATCTGGTGCGCAACATCGCAGTACGCGCCAACCGGGAGGAATCCATCGTCTGGTACAAGGTGGAGGCGGAAAACTTTGAATCCATCCACAACCACAATGCGTATGCGCTGGTGGAGCACCAAAAGTAGCCATGGAAACCCCGCACACGCTGGCAATTGTGGCGGGCAGCGGCGCCTATCCGCACGCCATGGCGCGCGGGGCCCGAAAGGCGGGCGTCCAGCGCCTCGTGGTTGCGGCGTTTGAAAACGAGACGGACCCGGAGTTGGCGAGCGGCGTCGACACCATCGCCTGGATGCGCGTGGGGCAGCTTGGCAAAATGCTTTCCTTTCTGAAGGAATCCGGCGCGCGGCACGCGGTCATGAGCGGGCAGATCGCGCCCAAAAACCTGTTCGACCTCCGGCCGGACATGAAGGCGCTCCTCCTGCTGGCAAAGCTCAAAGAGCGCAACGCGGAGTCGATCTTCGGAGCCATCGCCGAGGCAATGGCCGGCGTGGGCGTCACGCTCCTGCCCGCGACGACTTTCATGGAAGAGTGCCTCGCCCCAGCAGGGCTTGTGGCGGGCCCCTCCCCCGGCCGCAAGGAACAGGCCGACCTGGAGTTCGGCTTCCGGATTGCCAAGGAATCCAGCCGGCTCGACATCGGCCAGACGGTGGTTGTCAAAAACGGCACTGTCCTGGCGGTGGAAGCCTTCGAAGGCACAAACGCTGCGATCCTGCGCGGAGGCAGCCTAGGGAAAAAAGGCGCCGTCATGGTAAAGGTATCTAAACCCGGACAAGACCTGCGCTTCGACGTGCCGGTAATCGGCCCGCTCACGCTGGAAACCGCATCACAGGCGGGCTTGAGCGCCATCGGCGTGGAGGCTGGGCAAACCCTGCTGCTTGAAAGGGAGCGGCTGTCGACTCTGGCGGGCAGCCTAAAGATCAGCATCGTGGGCGTCACCGCCACTCCCTAAGCGGGCCGTCACCCACCGTGCAAAAAAGGGCTTCGCCCGGGTGGGGATGTCGTCCCGTCTCCCCTTGCTCCGGCGGGACGCCTTTTTGGGCGCGCGGGTGCGGCCAGACTGCCCTCAGCACGCGACACTTCTTTGTGTGAGCCCGTTTTTCCGGCGGGCGCGCGTTTCCATGCCGGACGACTCCCTGCACCAACCGCACGACAAACTCTTCCGCGCCACCTTTTCCAATCCAGTCAACGCTGCAGCCTTTCTGCGTCACCACTTGGGCGGCCCTCTTCCGGCGCTGGTCGAGTGGGATTCCCTCGCCCTGCAGTCAGGCTCCTTCATCGACCCGCAGATGGCCGGTTCCGAAGCTGACCTGCTCTTCTCTGCCAAAATTGGTGGCTCAGACGCCCTCTTTTACATCCTGTGGGAACATCAGCGCAGCGAGGCTCCGCTGATGGGACTACGCCTGCTTTCCTACATGGTCCGCATCTGGAAGAAGCAGGCCAGGGAGGGCGGTCCCTCCACCAAACTCGCCCCCATCCTCCCTCTGGTCCTGGCTCAGGACAGCAACCGATGGAAAACCTCCACCTGTTTCCACGAACTCTTCGCCTTCCCGCAGGGCGGTTGGGAAGCGATACGCGACTGCACCCCAGATTTCGCGTTCACCCTGCTCGAATTGGTGGACCTGCCCTACGAGGACATCCGAGGCACACCGGAGGGCATCCTCACCCTGCGCAGCCTCAAGGCCGAGCCATTGGGCGAACTGCTCCACAGCCTCGTGTGGGACCGCGGCATCATCGCCGGAGTGGCCACCAAGGGTGTGGAACGCTTTTTCCGGTATGTGCTCAACGCCGACGTTGACAGGGAGGCATTTAAAGCGAAGGTGTCCACGCAGTCCTTCACAAACCTAACCTCAGCCGCCATGACACTCGCAGAACAATTCCGCCAAGAAGGCCGCCAGGAAAGTGAAGTCCGGTCCCGCTTTCAGTCCCTGCTTGTTGTTTTGGAGGCGCGCTTCGGATACATTCCAGTGGGTTTGGCAGAGAAACTGACAGGCATTTCGGATGTGCCTACTCTGGAGAAACTTCTCAAGAGCGCCGCTGTTTGTCGGGACTTGGAGGCGTTCACTTCGAACTGCTGAATCCGCTGCGGCCTGCAAACGCCGGCGGGACGCATTTTGAGGCGCGCCAGCGAGCGCTGCCGCCTTTCTGCCCCCAAAAGACCCGGACTAACGTCCCTCTCCACCGTCCTCGTAACTCCAACCACACGCAGGGCAGCGGCTTTGGCCCGGAGGAATAAGGGTCTGACAGGCGCAACATACAAGCGCATCGGAATCACTGGGCGGAGTCTCAACCACCGGTTGCACTTCGCACTCCGAGAGAATTCCGTGGGCCTCGTCGAAATCAGAGTCCGCCACCTGCACTCGGACCCCGCCAATCGCCGCCGCGCGCCAAGGATGGAGCTGCGTGATGTGCTCATCCTGAAGAAACGCCGGGATTCCGGCCTCGCCTAACCTTAGACGGAGCAGGTGGGCCTCTTCAGTCTTCCAAAACGTGGCGATGGTTTTCATCAGGCGCGGGCTTCGTCACTGCGATCCGGGGAGGGCCGGTATCTTTCCAGAAGCAGCCTCCTTTCCGGCTGCGGCACTCGCTCTATCGCGTAGCGCAACAAAGTACGCGGCATCTGGCGGCCGTGCACCTCCAAAAAGCCCAGCACAGGGCCAGCTTCCACTTTGTATGCCTCGCGGAGCATCCACCCGCAGGCCTTGTGCATAAGATCGTGCGGATCCCCCAGCAACAGGCGAACCAACCGGAAGGTCCACTCAAAATCGCCCTTTCGGATAAACGCCTGCGTGGCCACCACCGCTACCCTGCGCTCCCACAACACCGACGAGGCCGCAAGAACTCCCAACAGCGAGCGTTCCCGCTCCAGCAGCCAGACCCCAAGGATTTGCGGAGCGCTGGAGTCCACCAGATCCCAATTATTGACGGAGGCGAGGTTCTGCAAATACAGGGCGGCCAACCGGTCCCGCAACGCTCCGCCCTCGGCGGCGGCCTGAAACCGGCTCACCAACAGCAGCAACGCGAACAGCCGCTCCTCGTGCCAGGAGGACCGCATTAATTCGACGATTTGCGCCTCGCTCAGCTCCTCGGCCCCGAGCAAAAGCGCCCGCAAGCGGGGCACGCTGACGCCCAAAAACGCGTCCCCTTCGCCGTAGTCCCCCGGTCCCGTCTTGAAGAAACGTCGGCACGCCAGCGCTGCAGACTCCGAACCCAAGGCTCGAATGCGTTGCCGCAGCGAATCAAGCGAACACATCGGAAGGAGCTCCCGGAACGAGGCGCTTACTCCACCCGCACCAGTGTCACGCGGCGCAGATCCATCACGGCCCCGCCCTTCTTTTCGAAGGGCCTCACCGACACCACGGTTTTGCCGGCGGGCAGCTCCAGCAACCCGATGCGCCTCGGGACAAACCGTTGGAAGTGCCCCGTGTCCTCGACGGTAAAGCGGACATTCTGTTCACCCACCCGCACATCGACCAGCGAGCCCCCCTTCACGCACCCTTGCAACACCTCGACCGCATAGCGGCCCGCCTGCGGCACCGTGCAATCCCACTCCGCGTAGTCCGCCGGGTTCACCCAAAATCCAAGCGTGTCCTTTTGAGGCGGCTCCTCGTACCGCAGTTTTTCGCCAACAACCTGCGCATCCTTTGCGTTCAACTGCACCAGGCCGGCGGGCCCCGGAGCCCCCGCCGCCTCGGCAAGCCGCTTTGGACTGAGCGCATCCATCGCGTCGCGCCAGGCCTCCATCGAGCGGGCCATCTCCACCGCCGTCGGACGCAGCTCCACACGCGACGCGTCAAACGCCTCGTAGCACGCGCTCCAAAGCTTGGGCTGGAAAGCCGGATTTCCCTTGGGCATGGAGGCCTTCACGCTGCGGCGCCAGGCCTCCAGCTTGCCCCGCAGCGCGGCCACCTTCGGCGCGTCCGAAGCCGCCACATCGGTCAACTCAGAGGGGTCCGCCTTCAGATTAAACAGCTCCAGCCGCCCGTCCTCGTAATGCTCGATCAACTTCCAATCCCCTTCCCTCACCGCCCCCGAGGGCCGTCCGCCTTGGTTGGTGTAGTTGGGCATGTGCCAGAACAGCGGCCGGGCCTCAAGCGTCCCGTTCCCCAGCAACACCGGCCCAATGCTCCGGTAATCGCCCGGGTTGCAGGCCTCCGCCCCGGTCATTTCCACAAAGGTCGGCACAAGGTCCGCCAGCACCACCGGCTCGTGCACCAGCCCCGGAGCAACCTTCCCCGGCCAGCGCACCAACAGCGGCTCGCGGATCCCGCCCTCGTACAGAAAGCCCTTTCCCGCCCGGAACGGCGTATTGTGGGTGGCCGGCGTCGTGGCCGTCCGAGGGAGCTCCAGAACGTGCAGCCCTCCGTTGTCGGAGCAAAACACCACGATCGTTTTTTCGCGCAGTCCCAGCGCGTCGATCTTGTCGAGGACCCTGCCCACCGCGACGTCAAGCGTCTCGATCATGGCGGCGTATACCGGGTTGAAGGCGGAGGCATTTGCCTCGATCCGCGCGGGCTGCGCCCCCAGGGGCACGTGCGGGTTGTCAAACGCCAGGTACAAGAAGAACGGGTTGGCCGCGTTTTGCTGCAAAAACTCCACCGCACTGGCCGCCTGCCCAAACTCGCCCTTGCCCCCCTCCACCTCGCTGGGCTGCGTGTTGGGCTTACCCGCGAAGACCTTGTCAAACCCGCGCGAGCCAGGATCCTGCGGCGCGCGCCCCCCAAGGTGCCACTTGCCCACACAGCCCGTGGTGTAGCCCACCTTCTTGAGCTTCTCGGCCAGCGTCGCCGCATCGGTTTGCAGCCCCGCCGGAAGCGCCGGTTGGAGCAGCCGGTGCCCGGGCCAGTCGGGGCGCCCCGGCAAAAAACTGGTGATCTGCAGCCGCGCGGGGTGCTGCCCCGTCAGAAGCGCCGCGCGAGTGGGAGAGCACACCGAGGCCGGTGCGTAGGCGCAGGTGAACCGCTTTCCCTCGGAGGCCAGCCGGTCTAGGTTCGGGGTGCGGTGGCCGATCCGGCCGTACGCGCCAATATCGTTGATGCCAAGGTCATCTGCGAGGAGCACCACGATGTTGGGCTTCTCCAAAGGGGCGCTGTGCGCGGCTACTGCGCAAAACAACAGGACAAGAGGGGAAAGGATGCGTTTCATGAGGAGGCTCCTTACTACAGGGCGCCGCGCCGGGAAGCGACCCCTCTTATTTTACCGCCCTGGCTGCCCCCGGAAAAAGATCCTCCGAGGCGGGAAAGGAAGCGCCACCCCCCTCGCGCCCCCGGTTCCCCGGCAAAACCCTGACGCGCCCTAAGGGAGGAGCCTGTGCACGGTAATCTTAGACGCCTTGGACAACCACGCGACACCCACCCGCTCCTTTCCCCAGTGCGGCCTTTCCAGCCTGCTGGCGGTGCTTTTTTCCGCTCCGCTCCTGCTCCCGCTTCACCCAGGCCGGGCAACCGAAGACAGGGGGGCCTCGATCTATCAGGAGAGTTGCGCGGAATGCCACGGAAAGACCGGCGAGGGCGTGCACGGCAAATACGACGATCCGCTCGCGGGAACCCGCAGCGTACAGGCGCTCACCCGCCTCATCTCCAAGACCATGCCCGAGGGCAAGGAGGGCACCTGCGTCGGACCCGATGCCGAGGCGGTCGCCGCCTACATTCACTCTGCGTTTTACTCGCCCGAGGCCCGCGCGCGGCTACATCCCGTCCAGGAAAGCCTCTCGCGACTGACCGTCTCCCAGTACCAGAACTCCGTTGCCGATCTGGTGGGCCGCTTCCGCCCCGGCTTTGACCGCCCGCCGGGGACCGAGCGCGGGGTGCGTGGCGTCTACTCTGGGTTTGCCGTCCTGACGCCTGAAGAGGAGGAAGCGGCGAAGGAGGCGCTCAAAAAAAAGGAGAAAAAGGACCGCAAGCAGGAGAAACTCGACCGGGTGGATCCGCAGGTGAGCTTCCACTTTGGGGCGGAAAGCCCCGTGCCGGGAAAGATGATCGCCTCGGAATTCACGGTGCGCTGGAACGGCTCGCTCATTGCCCCGGAAACGGGCACCTACGAGTTTGTGGTGAAATCGGAGAACGGAATCCGGCTCTGGGTCAATGACACCGAGGAGCGGCCCCTGATCGACTCCTGGGTGACGCCCTCTGTGGAGGTGCGCGAGGAGAAGAAAAGCCTCTTTTTGCTGGGGGGCCGCACCTACCGCTTTGCTGTGGCCTTTTTCAAGTTCAAGGACAAGAGCGCCTCCATCGAGGTGTGGTGGAAGCCGCCACACGGGATTCTCCAGCCCCTGCCGCAGGCGGCGTTGATGCCCCAGGAGGTGCGCCAAAGCATGGTGGTCAACACGACGCTCCCCGCGGATGACCGGAGCGACGGCTACGAGCGCGGCACCACGGTTTCCAAAGAGTGGGACCAGGCCACCACCGCTGGGGCACTGGAGATCATCGAACATTTGGAACTCCACCTCGACAACCTCGCAGGAACCAAGCCCGGCGCTCCGGATCGGCTCGAGAAGCTGAAGGAATTCGGCCTGAAGTTTGTCGAAACTGCCTTCCGGCGCCCGCTCACCCCCGAGCAAAAAGAGACACTGATCGAGCGGACGTTCCAAAAATCCCCCACTCCGGCCCTTGCCGTAAAACGGCTCGCCCTCTTTGCGCTCAAGTCCCCGCGCTTCCTCTACCCGGCGCTCTCCAGCCTCGACCTCCCGGACGACTTCACCGTGGCAGCTCGACTCGCCGAGGTGCTGTGGGATTCCCTCCCCGATCCCACCCTCTGGAAGGCGGCGCAGGAGGGCAAGCTGCGCACCCGGGAACAGATTGATAAGGCGGCCCAACGGATGCTCCCCGACCCTAGGACCAAGGCGAAACTCGCCGGCTTTTTCCACCAGTGGCTGGATCTGGAGCGGGCCGACCATGCAGCCAAGGACCCCCACCCTCTTCCCCGAGTTCACCGAGACCATCCGGGCGGATCTGCGGGAATCGCTCCGACTTTTTCTCGAAGAGATCGTGTGGAGCGAACCCTCGGACTACCGGCAGTTGCTCCAAGCCGACCACCTTTGGCTGAACCCCAATCTGGGGAAGCTCTACGGCCAGGAAATAGCGGAAGGGGGCTTCCAGAAAGTCATACCCGCCCCGGGCGAGCGCGCCGGCGTGCTGACGCATCCCTACCTGCTTTCGGCGCTAGCCTACAGCAAGACGACCTCGCCCATTCACAGGGGTGTGTTTCTGAGCAGGAGCATCGTGGGGATCCAGCTCAAGAACCCGGCCGTGGCAGTGGCCTTTGAGGACTCGAAGTTCGACCCGAGCCTCACCATGCGGGAAAAAGTCACCTCGCTCACCCAGAACAAATCCTGCGCAGGCTGCCACGGGGTGATCAACCCGCTTGGGTTCACC
>CAMCIN010000145.1 GCA_945874745.1 Akkermansia muciniphila
CTCGCCCAAGCACCGCTTTCTTCCGAAGAAAAAGCGCTCTCGTTTGAAGCTCTTTTCAACGGCACGGATTTCAGCGGCTGGGAACAAAAGGGAAACTGGGTCTTCGAAGACGGAGCGATTTTCCGCAAGGAAAAGGGCGGCGGTCTGGTCTACAAAGCCAAGCCCATTCCGGACGACTTTGAGCTGCGCTTTGAATGGAAGATTTCGGAGAAGGGCAACAGCGGCGTCTACTACCGCCCAGGCCAGTACGAGTACCAAATCCTCCACAACCAGGGGCACCCCGACGGCCGCAACCCGCGCACCAGCGCCGCTTCGGTATACTACTGCATGCCGCCAGCCAAGGACGCCACCCGTGCACAGGGGGAGTGGAACCAGGGCCGCATCGTTTGCAAAGGCACGGTCATCCAGCACTGGCTCAACGGCGAAAAGGTGGTGGACTTTGACTACGCGCATCCAAAGTGGGCCGCGGAAGTCGAACTCCTGCGCGTGCGCGGGGGCACCCTTTCGGCACGGGGCGCGTTCCTGAGCCTGCAAGACCACGGCGACCTCGTCTGGTACCGCGGAATACTTCTGCGCACCATCCCTCCAGCGGAAAAGCTTGAAAGCGACAACCTCACCCCCGCGCAGGTTCCCGAAGAGCTGCTCGAAAAGGAAAAGAAGTTCGTCGAAACCAAGCAGGCCGCGGAGCGCGAGAAAGCCAAGAAGTAACGCCCCCGCCGGAGCAGCGGGTGCGGGGTTGACCCCTGTTGGCCGAACCGCCATGGTCTGGGGTTTATGAACTACGATCTGATCGTCATCGGCGGCGGCCCCGCCGGCTACGTGGCCGCCATCCGCGCCGCGCAACTGGGAAAAAAGGTTGCCTGCGTGGAAAAGGAACGTGCCGGGGGAACCTGTTTGAACTGGGGCTGCATTCCCACCAAGTCCCTGCTCCGCAATGCAGAACTTTACCACATTTTCGCCCACCGGGCGGCTGAATTTGGCATCAAGGCGGACAACGTCTCCTTCGACTGGACCAAGATCGTCAGCCGCTCGAGGGACGTCTCGGACAAGAACGCCGGCGGCATCGAATTCCTGTTTAAGAAGAACAAGGTCGACTACCTCCGCGGCGAGGCCTCTTTGGAAAAAGCCGGCTCGGTGACGGTCAAGGCGGCGGACGGCAAGCTCGAGACCCACAGCGCGCCCAAGATTTTGGTCGCCACGGGCTGCCTACCCAGGCCGATGCCCGGCTTCGCCTTCAACGGCAAGACCGTCATCTCCAGCAAGGAGGCCATGATCCTGCCCGAGCAGCCCAAAAGCCTCGTGGTCATCGGAGCGGGTGCGATCGGAGTGGAGTTTGCCTACTTCTACAACTCCTTCGGCACCAAGGTGACCGTGGTCGAAATGCTTCCAAACCTGCTGCCGGTCGAAGACACCGAGGTCTCGCAGGCCCTCGAAAAATCCTTCCAAAAGCAGGGAGTCAAGGTTCTCACCTCGCACAAGACGGTCAAGACCGCCGCGACGGATGCCGGAGTCAAGATCACCTTGGAGGACGCCAAGGGTGCCACCCAGGAAATTGAGGCGGACGTCTGCCTCGTGGCCATCGGCGTCCAGCCGCTGCTTCCCGGCGGGGGACTCAAGCTGGCCCTCAACGAAAAAGGCTACATCCAGACCAACGACCGTTACGAAACCAACGTTCCCGGGATCTACGCTGCGGGCGACATCATCGGGCCACCCTGGCTCGCGCACGTTGCGAGCTTCGAGGCGATTCAGGCGGTCAACGGCATGTTTCAATCTGGCTTCAAGCCCCGCAAGGTGGGCAACTTCCCGGGCTGCACCTACTGCCAGCCGCAGGTTGCCAGTGTCGGTCTCACCGAACGCGCAGCCAAGGAGAAGGGCGTCGCCTTCAAGGTCGGCAAGTTCCCGTATGCAGCCAGCGGAAAGGCCCGTGCGATCGGCGAAATCGAAGGCTTTGTGAAGCTGATTTTAGGCGAACCCCACGGCGAGGTGCTCGGAGCGCACATCATCGGTTCAGAAGCCACCGAGTTGATCGCCGAGTTGGGCCTCGCAATCACTCTGGAAGCCACCATCGACGAAATCGAGGGCACGATCCACGCGCATCCCACCTTGAGTGAGATGATCCACGAAGCCACCGCACAGGCCCACGGGCACGCCATCCATATCTAGGCGCGCCCCCTTTCTAAAAAAACAACCAGCAACCAGACCCACACGCATCCCTTATGAGTCACCCATCGCAACTCGAACAGCTCAAGCAATTCACCAAGGTCGTCGCAGACACCGGCGACTTTGAGTCCATGCGCGAATTCAAGCCCCTGGACGCCACCACCAACCCCTCCCTCATCCTCCAGGCCGCCACCAAGCCCCAGTACGCGCCCCTCATCGAGAAGGCCATCTCCGACCGCAAGCACTCCGGCCTCGCAGGCGGAAAGCTGGTCGACGACATCATCGACCACATCCTCATCGCCTTCGGTCTCGAGATCCTCAAAATCGTCCCAGGCCGCGTTTCAACCGAAACCGACGCCCGCCTCTCCTTCGACGTCGAAGGCACGGTCACCAAGGCCCGCGACCTGATCGCGCTCTACGAAAAAGCGGGGATTTCTCGCGACCGCGTTTTGATCAAGATCGCCTCCACATGGGAAGGCATCAAGGCGGCGGAGATCGTCCAAAAGGAAGGAATCCACTGCAACCTGACGCTCTTGTTCTCCATGCCCCAGGCAGTGGCCTGCGCCGAGGCGAACATCCAACTCGTCTCCCCCTTTGTGGGCCGCATTTACGACTGGTACAAGGCCGTGAACAAGCGCGAGTACACTGGAGCCGAGGACCCCGGCGTGCAGTCCGTCACCAGCATTTTCAACTACTACAAGCACTTCGGACACACCACCGAAGTCATGGGCGCCAGCTTCCGGAATGTATCCCAGATCTTGGAACTGGCCGGGTGCGACCTCCTGACCATCTCCCCGGACCTGCTCGCCAAACTCGCCGCCTCCACCGATCCGATCGAGCTCAAGCTCGACGCGGCAAAGGCGAAGGCCACGCCGGTAAAGCGGCTCCCAGTCGACGAGAAGTCATTCCGCTTCCTCTTTAACGAAGACGCCATGGCCACCGAGAAGACAGCCGAAGGCATCCGCAAGTTCTCCGCCGACATCGTCAAGCTCGAGCAGGTCGTCGCCTCCCACCTCTAGCCGCACGCGGCGCTCCAGCGAAAGACTCCCTTTCGCCGGCGCCAGCTTTGCCCGAAGAACGTGTTTTTGCCGCAGCGCTCCCGCAGTGCTGCGGCAAAACTGTTTTCAGCGCCCGCACTTTTCTTCCCGAGTCCTCTGCACCCCACTCACACAGGTGAAGCCCAACTCTTCTGAGCTCCCCCCCGAGGTCCGCGCGGCTCTGCGGGTCTACCGCGCCGCGCTGCCCCTGGTGAGCGCCGTGCTGCTGCCCGGGTACCTCGCCAGAATGGTGCGCCGGGGCAACTACAAAGAGGGCTTCTGGCAACGGCTCGGGCACTTCAGCGAAGACGCCACCGCGCGCCTCCGCTCCCACCGCTGGACCTGGATCCGCTCCATCAGCGTTGGGGAGACGCTCGTCGCACTCAAACTCGCCCGCGCACTCCACGCCGCAGACTCAAATTTGAGAATCGCCCTCTCGGTAACCACGTCCACCGCGTACGCGCTTGCCAGAGAGGCTGCCTCAGAGTGGCTCTTCCCCATGTACAACCCGCTCGACAACCGCTCCGCCATCGAGCGCGTTTTGAGCGCCCTCCGCCCCGAACGACTCATCCTGATCGAGGGCGAAATCTGGCCCAACCTAGCCTCCGCCTGCCGCGAGCGTTCCATCCCCCTGCTCCTTGCCAACGCACGCCTTTCCGCGCGTTCGGCGGCCGGCTTTGCCAAATGGCGGAAATGGACAGCCCCGTTTTTTGGCCTCCTCGACTGGGTCGGCCTTCCAGGAGAGGTCGACCGCGAACGCTGGATCACCGCGGGCGCGTCTTCGAAAAGCCTGGAGATAACAGGCAGCATCAAATTCGACCAGGACACCGCCGCAACAACCGAGCCCCACCCAGGCCTCGAGGCGCTACTACTCGCCACCGGAATGCCCGCAGGCACCCCGCTTCTGGTCGCGGGCAGCACCCATGACGGCGAGGAAACCATCCTCGCCGAACTGCTTGCAAATTTGCGCAAACCCCACCCCGCCCTTCGCCTCCTCCTTGCCCCCAGACACGTGGAACGGGTCCCCGCTCTTGTGCGCGAACTGAAACCCCTCGGCCTGCGGCTCCTCAGGCGCACCGAACTGCCCGTGCAAGCCGACTGGGACATCCTCCTTTTAGACACCACCGGAGAGCTCAAGGACTGGTACTCCCTCGCCACCCTCGCCGTTGTCGGCAAGAGCCTCACCGCCCACGGCGGTCAGAATCCGGTGGAGCCCGCCCTCGCGGGCAAGGCGGTCCTGTTTGGGCCCCACATGGAAAACTTCGAGTCGGTGGTCCGCCTTCTCCTGCAAGCGGACGGCGCCGTTCAGGTGGCCAGCCCCGCGGACCTCGAAGCACACATCTCCGCACTGCTCGGCGCCCCGGAGCGCAGGGCTGCACTCGGCCAAAACGCCATCCGCTCGCTCTCCGCCCACCAGGGCGCGACCCGCCGCACCGTGGCGGCAATTCTCAAATGTGAGAGTTTTGCAGCAAAGTCCACCCCAGTTCAGTAAGCGGCCGTTTTGAATGTCCGTCGCTTCGGATTTTGAGAGCTCCTGCCTGATCAAAATCCGTTGAACATCGGGCTGGTCCTGCAGACGGTCGGCAAAGGCTTTCATCACAATGAGATCTTCCGGCGGACAAAGCCTGAGAACCGCATCGGACTCAACTTCTATCACCCGAGAACGCCTGGCTGCCTCCTCCTCAAAAGGCATTCAAGCTGCACCTCAAGCGCCACGCGAAGCAGCTCGTTCATGACGCCCTAAATCTTCGGAAAATGCGCTGCTGTTCAATCAGCCCGGATGTCTGAGCGGCAGGACGGGTTCGAAGAACATGCAAAACACTCCCGGTGAACGAGCGCAGCGCCCCAGCGGTATCGGCAAGTTTCACATCACTGTACCGAATTTTTTCCAGCGCATCTCCTGCGTCAATCCATGTATCGACCCACTTTTGAGCGCCTGAGTTTTGAGTTTCACGAGAGTCTGTGTCGTTCTTCCAGATTTGAAGCTACTGAGTTCAAATTCGCGCGCGTAGAGCTTTCAAAGGAGCTGCAATCGTCCTTCCTCCGATGCACTTACCATCCCGTGAGAAGAAACCGGCCTTTCTGCGGCAACACACCAACCATCCTGTGCTGGGCTGGGACGGCACCTGTCTGGCGGGTGAATGAGGCAACGGGTACTTCGCGTGAGCCGCGGAGAGGAGTGCCCGGGAGGCCGTGCTCTCGAGATAGGCCAATCTGTTCACGCGCCCCACAGCCTCCGCCCTCCAGGCAGTGCCGGCTCCGCCGTCATCGGCTGCCTGCCTCGCCGAACTGGAGACGCCCCCGGGCCAGGCGGAAGCCGAGGCCGCTGTTGCGCGCGTGCCACGGGGCGTAGCCGATGCGGTCCGCGGACCGTGCGTTGCGCGCGAAGTCGTTACAGTTGCTCCCGCGCGCCACCCGGTTCGCCTTCGAATCATACCCATCCAGCATCCATTCCGCCACATTCCCACCTAGGTCATAAAACCCAAGAGCATTAGGCTTGAAAGAGCCCACGGGCGCTGTTCCCAAAATCCCATCCACCCCGACTTTCTTCGGGTCGTCCTTCCCGTCCGCGAGAATCGAGTAGTTTCCGTCATCCCAATACGGCGGAAAATAATCCCCCCAGGGATAGGTCGAGGTACCCACCGCCGCCTCCCATTCCGCGTTGGTCGGCAGGCGCCATTCTTTCCCCGTCACCTTAGTCAGCCATTCACACATCTTCATCGCCTGCTTCCAACTTACAAACACCACCGGATGCTCGTCCGTTTGTATCCACTCCTTCACGGGTTGCTGCCAGTCGGGAAGGCCTTCCGCCTTTAAGTACAGCTTCCATTCTCCCACCGTAAACTCCGTCTTGCTCAGCAGCATTTCCGTTCCCGGCACAGGCAGCAGCTTCGCTTCCAAGCGTTTCACCAGCTCGGGGATCACCGACAAATTCTGTTTCCGCTCCTTCCAGAAATCACCGAGCACCTTCCCGAACGCCATCGCCTCCATCTGGCGCCCCGAGGCACTCAGCCCCTCGTACAGCGCCAGTCTAGCCTTCGCCTCCCCGTCCTTTGCAACGGCAGCCAGTACCACTTCGGTGAGTTGGAGACTCTCCTGCACTCCCTCGGCTCCACCTAGCGCCACTGCGCGCGCATAGGACTTCTTAGCGTCTTCCAAACGCATCAGCACCTGCAACGCGTTCCCGCGCACCACGTGGTTGGATGCGTTACCCCAGTCCAGATCCACCGCGTTCTCGGCTGCCTCCAGCGCCCCGTTGAAATGCCCGTCCCTCAACAATTCCTGCGCCCTTGCCGCAAACACCGGCGCACTCGCCGACAACCGCCGGATCGCCAACGCCGCCCGCTGCCCGTCCACCACCACCTTGCCCAGCAACACCACCAACACCGCTGCCGACGCTGCAACCGCGCGGTTTCTCGCCACCCAAAGCCGCGCCCGCCTCAGCATCCCTGCCGATTCTGCGCTGGTGGCAAACCCGTTCTGGTAGGATTCGATGTCCTCCGCAAACAGCTCTACGCTCGCATAACGCTTTTCGCGGTCACGCGCCATCGCCTTGAGCGTCACCGCCTGCAACGCCGGGGGCACCGCCACCGTCATTGGCTCGGGCCGGCCTCCGATCCCCTTGGCCATCCGCGTCGCAGTCCCCATCGGACTGAGCACACCGCTTTTGACGTTCCCCAGCACCTCAGCCAGTGTCGAGCCGCCCACCGGCGGACGCAGCGTCAAAATCGCGTACAGGATGCCGCCCAGACTGTAGATGTCGCTGCGGGTGTCCAGTTCGGCCACCATCCCCTCGGCCTGCTCGGGCGACATGTACTGGGGCGTCCCCATGACCTCGCCCTCCAGCGTCATCCCGTAGTCGCCGGTGTCCGTGGCCGCCGCTTTCGCCACACCTGCGGCATCCCGTTCCCCCAGAATCTTCGCCAGCCCCCAGTCCATTACCAGCACCTCGCCGTACTCGCCGACCATGACATTCTCCGGCTTGAGGTCCCTGTGCAGAATCCCCTTGGCGTGGGCGAAGGCCATGGCGTCACACACTTTCCGGAAGATGGTCAACAGCGCCGCCTGCGTGTACTCCTTTGTCGCGGCGGTGTTGCCATCCTTGATCGCGTTGAGGACCGCCTGGAGCGTACGTCCCTTCACCAGTTTCATCGAGTAGAACGGGCGGCTTTGCGAATCCAAGCCCACGTTGTAAATCGGCACAATGTTCGGATGCGCCAAGAGTGCGAGCACCTTCGCCTCCTTGATGAAGCGCGGGTCTTCGCCGCCTTCGCTGATGCTGCTCACCTTCACCGCGACCTGGCGTTCGAGTTGCGGATCCTCGCCGAAATAGATCTGCCCCATGCCGCCCCGGGCAATTTCCTTCACCAACGCGTAACGTCCGTTGTGGTCTGCATAGGATTGATTTGCCTCGACCACGACAGACTGCTGCGTAGCCCTTGGTATCACCACCGTCAGCTCCAGAGCGTCGAATGAGGCGCCCCTCTGCCGGGGGCTTTGCACGATGGTCGCCTCCTGCGAAGGGTCTTCGCTCTTTTGCTCCACCACCAGAGTCACCTCGCCCACCTGCACCGACGCGGGATACTCCGCCTCGACCCGTCCCGTAATGGGATGCCCGTTCACCAGCGTCCCGCCCACGAGGTCCTCGACCTCGATCCGGCCCACAGCCACTCGCACCAGCGCGTGCCTCGCCGCGACGCCTTCACCCGCAAGGGTCCACACATCGGCTGCCTGTTCCGTCCCCAGAACGAACTGGGTTTCCCCGGACTCCAAGGTGCTCAGGATTCCGCTGGGTCCGTGCAGGGTGAAAGACCAGTGATGCATGGGCATATCACTTGTCCGAATGCTCAAAATGAGCAAGGGCATTACTGGATGCCGGTCTTGCGGCACCGCGGCGCCAGCACCGGAAAAGGACGTCACGAACCAGCCCATGCTGGACTGGGACGGTACTTATCTGGCGGGTGAAACCGCGTCTCTACAGAAGCGACCGCCAAAAAGGGCAGGATGTGCCGCTTCTGTGACGTTACCGGCGGATTTCCATTCGTAGCGTCAATGGCGAGACCTTGTTTCCCTCAGAATTTACCTCGCCTTCTTCGAGTCCTCCTCGGTTCCGCTGTTACCATTTTCCACACTTCCCTCCTACTGCTTGGTGTGAGGATTGCTAAAACAATCCGGAAGGGTAAAATCAACACCCAGACGGTCATAACGAGCAGAAACATAACCGTCCGGAAGGGAAAGACGACAAGGCTAAACAAAAGAGCGCGCACTTGTTCAGCGTGGCCGTTTTCCTGATCAAAAGGAAGCCGTGGGGCGCCCATGTGGATATTCATCCTGACCTTCTTCCTCGTCGCGCTCTGAGGGAGGGCAGATGCTTTCAGCGTCCAGCACGACGGTGGTCAGCGTCAACTAAAGGTCAGGCGCATTTCATTTACGTCCACGGGCGTTTTCGCGCATTCGAATGAAGTTCGCCGTATGTTCTGCCAATAAGTCAGATATGAGAATCGAGAGGTGTACGGATGCCAGAATGGCAAAAACTTTCTGGATCACTGTTAGGCCCAAAATGAACCAAAAATAAAACGTAGCTACAGAGGCTAGTAATAAGAAAACCGTCACACTGAAAATTATGACGTTTGCTTTGGTCATTGAATTGATAGAACTTTGCTCGTGTACCCCCTTTCCGCAGCCCGCGCGCGCGATTTCGTCGCGGGGCTCGCTAAATGAATGTTTCTAACAAGCGCTTTTTGATTTTTGGGGGACTCCTATGCGTTGCCGGGGTGTGGAGTTGTCTGACGCTATTTCACGGATCCTCAGATCCATCCAGCGTGACGTTTGTGTCTCAGGAGTCCCAGGATTTGTTGGTTGGAACGTTGAAGCGACAAGTTGCTGAAAAGGACCGCGAGATTCTCGACCTGAAGCGATTGCTGCTTGCTGCAGGGGAAAACCAGCCATCGAGAATCACGGGAGGCAATCTGGATTCAAAGGGTCAGGGGCCGCTTCCTTCCATTTCGGAAAAAGGTTCGCAGATACGGGTCGGTAGTTTTCAGATTGAGCAGTACGGACCAAAGGCGCTCGTTAAAGATGAGGCAGGAAAGCCGCTGTTCGTTTTCGATTCGGAACGCCGGTCTATTGTCGCTCCCAACGGTATGTATATTCCCAAAGAAGGGCGTCTGGTGATGACCGACGCGCCGCCGGTCGGGACAAAATCGGAAAATGCGGAGAAGCCGGTGAAGGTGGGCTTTAAAAACGAGTCCTCGGGGCGATTGGATCTGGCTTGGGTGAACTACGATGGGAAACTGACTTTTTACAAGACGCTTCAGCCGGGGCAAAGTTTCGAGCAAAAGACTTACGAGACACATCCGTGGGTCGCCCTGAATTCCGCAGGAAAAATATTGGATCTGATCAAACCGACCAAGCAGGACGAGGACACCCAATTCATTTTTGCCCCTGCCAGAGCGCAGAATCGAGAGGGGACACAGAAGTGAATGTGCTTAATGGGGAGCTTGTTGGGGTTCTCTTGCCGGGCAGCGTCGGAGAGAAGGGTAGAAAATCCAATTTCCCAGACGTCCGAAAAACCGTTTTTTTTCAGTAACTTCGGAACGGAAGCTCTCTTGAGGGGGTAGTAGGGTATGAGTTCGCCCGAGCAAACATGGTTCATCGAGCAATTGATAAGATTTCTCTTTCCGTCTCCCGAACAGCGGGCAGGCCAGAAAGCCGCAGGCAAACGCGTTCACCAGCATGTACAACACCAACCTCGGCAAGAAACTGTTCTTGAAGTGTAGTATTCCCCTCAAAAGCAGGAATCAGGAGGTGGACTCCCGACGGCAGCCTCACCAAATCGTTTTCTACGACGGCTTGAATGCTCACGATGCAGAGCATGCTCCGGTAAGGGCAGAGCTGGCCGAGGTCTGGTGGAGTCTTGTCCTGTTGGTCAGGCGTGAGCGTCCTCTGATTTCGATGTTTTTGGAAGAGGGCCAGCTTACAGAGATCGACACCAAAACGGGGCGGGCGGTGCTGGCCTTTCAGGCGGACCGGCAGCGGGTGATTGAATCTTTCCGGCAGTCCGACAACCGTTACTTTCTACAGCACTGCTTCCAGGAGATCCTGAAGCGCCGGTTAAAAGTCGAAGTGGCCGCGGTGGAGAGCCTGATTCCAGAGCTCGTTCCGGCGGTCGCTATGGAGGTCTGAAAAAGGGGACAAAAGGGGGACAAGAATTGTGCAAAAAGGGGACAAAACGGGAACAAAACCGCCTGTTTTTGAAAGAATCAGGGAAACACTTGAGCTGAGTTTTGCGTTCGCAAGCCTCTGTTTTCGAGGCTTTTGCGGAAGTGGGTTGGGTGGGACTCGAACCCACAACCAACGCCTTAAAAGGGCGCTGCTCTACCATTGAGCTACCAACCCGGAGTGCAGGGGCCCGGTCAGGACCGCCGACAAGCCTTGATTTATTAGCGACTCGTGCCACTTCCCTGCAAGTAAAAAGCCCGCCGCGCCTTCCTTGCGGCAATTGTCCTCTGACTTGCGTTGCAAGGCTCTCCTAACGGCCCGAAGCAGTGCCTGTCCCTCTGTCGCCGGGCGTGGCCTCCGGAGTGGCTTGGAATGCTTGTTTGGCTCCAAATTAAATGC
>CAMCIN010000146.1 GCA_945874745.1 Akkermansia muciniphila
CCGTACGGCGCGGGGGATGATCCGGAAAATGGGCGCGGACTACCTTGCCTACGCCCTGCTGGACGCCATCGTGGACCACAAATTCCCACTGCTGGAGGAGCTAGGGGAATCGTTGGACGAAATGGACAACAAGTTGGTGGAAAAACCCTCCATCGAACAGGTCCACGAGTTGCACCAGGCCAAGCGCCTGATCACGCATTTGCGGCGCTACGTTTGGCCGGAAAGGGAAGTCATCAGCGCGCTGCTCCACGACGAGAGCGGCCTGATCAGACACGAAACCAAGGTTTACCTGCGCGACTGCTACGACCACACCGTTCAGGTGATGGACCTCATTGAAAGCTACCGGGACGTGGCCACCGCCAACATGGACATGTACCTCTCCTCAGTCGGGATGCGCACCAACGATATCATGCGGGTGTTGACGGTAATCTCCTCCATCTTCATCCCGCTGACCTTTCTGGCAGGCATCTGGGGGATGAACTTTTCCATGGACAACAACGGCACCCCGATGCCCTGGAACATGCCAGAACTCCACAGGCCCTGGGGCTATCCGGCCTGCCTGGCCCTGATGCTCAGTATCGCCCTGGTTCAGGTAGTCTATTTCCGCCGCAAAAAGTGGATCTAACCGCGGGGGGCAAGCCCCGCCCCCGCCCTATGCCAGGATTCCAGTCAGGGGCTGGCCGTGCACGTCGCTCAGCCGGAAGTCCCGCCCGCCAAAGCGGTAGGTGAGCTTCTCGTGGTCAAACCCCAGCTGCTGGAGAACAGTCGCCCAAAGGTCGTACACGGTCGCCGGTTTTTCCACCGCCCAGTAGCCCAGTTCGTCCGTCGCCCCGTACGCAAAACCGCGCTTCAAGCCGCCGCCAGCCAGCATCACGCTAAAGCCCATCGGATTATGGTCGCGCCCGTCGCTCCCCTGCGAAAACGGCGTCCGCCCGAACTCGCCCGCAAACACGAGCAGCGTCCGCTCGAAGAGGCCCCGCTGCTTGAGGTCGCGGATGAGGGCCGCCACCGGCTGGTCCACTTGGAGCGCCATCCGCCCATGCCCCTCCTTGAGCTTTCCATGCTGGTCCCACGGATTCGCCGCGCCCCCCGCCCCGATCCCGGGCGAGAGACAGCTCAACTCCACAAACCGCACCCCCCGCTCCACCAGGCGCCTCGCCACCAGCGCCTGCCGGGCGTACGCCGCGGTGTACTTGTCCTCGGACTCGAGACCGTACATCCGCTTGGTCGCCTCCGACTCGCCCTTGAGCTCGCACAACTCCGGCACCGCCGTCTGCATCCGGTAGGCTGTCTCGTAGTTTTGAATGGCCGCTGCCACGTTTGCATCGGGCGCCTCCCGCAAAAAATCCCCGTCCAAGGTGCCGATGAAGTCTAGGCCGGCCCGCTGTTTTGCGTCGGAATCCGCGGGCGCAATAAAGGGGAGCGGCGCTCCCGCGTCGGCCTTCAGAATGGAGGCCTGGTGCTGGCCGGGCAGGTAGCCCGAGCTGAACACCCCCACCCCGCCGTGCGGCGTGGTCGCCCCGCCGCTTTGCAAAACCACAAAGGAGGGCAGGTCCTTGTTGCCCGAGCCCATCCCATAGCTGATCCACGCACCGGCGCTCGGGTGCCCAAGAAAGGGAAAGCCCGTGTGGAAAACGTAATTGCCCTGGGCATGTTCGCTCACCTTTGTGGTCAGCGAACGCACCAGGGTCAGATCATCCGCGCAGGCGGCGATGTGCGGAAACAAATCGGTCATCACCAGTCCGGACTTGCCCCAGGGTTTGGCCTCCCACGGACTCGCCATGATGTTGCCGTTGTTGTTAAACATCGTCTTTTCAATCGGCACGGGCATCGGCTGGCCGTGGCGCTTGGCCAACTCCGGCTTCGGATCAAACGAGTCCAAATGCGAGAAACCCCCGCTCATGTAGCAAAAGATGACCGAGTCGATCTTGGGGTTGCGGCGAGGCACGGGCGGCGCGCCGAGCGCGGCCGCGGCGGCGGCAACCTTGTTGCCCGAAAGCAAATCGCCCAGCGCCAGTGCACCGAACCCCATCGAGGAGCGGGCCAGCATTTCCCTGCGGGAAAGTCGTGTAGCATTCATGTGGGTAAAAACGGGGGGTGGGTTTCCGCGGGCGCCTCTCAGCGCAGATAGATGAATTCCTTGAGGTTGAAGATCGCATGCGCCAGCGGAGCGAGGTTCCCCGGGGTACCGGACTCTTCCAAGAAGGCGGCGGCTTTTGCCGCCTCTGCGGCGCTGGGCCCGCGCCCGAGCCCCTGCCTGAAAAGGGCCTCAATCCGGGCCGCCGGGTCCGGGACAGCTTTGGCGACGCTTTCCGCCCAGGCGCGCGCCTGCTGGAGGACGGCCGGATCGTTGAGCAGCGTCAGCGACTGGGCAGGCACGGTCGTCACGTCCCGGCGCCCCAGCGTAGTGAAGGGCTTGGGCGCGTCAAAGGTGACCAGAAACGGCGGCAGGTTGTTGCGCCGCTGCTGGACATAAACGCTCCGGCGCGGCGCTTCAGCCTGCACCGGTGGGCCAAACCGGGCGGCGTCCAGCTTTCCGGAAATCGACAACATCGCGTCGCGGATGGACTCCGCCTCGAGCCGCCGCACGGACACGTGCGAGAGCAGTGCGTTCTCGGGATCCTTCTCCAACGCGCTTAAGGTCGGTGTGGAGGCACGCTGGAAAGCCTCGGTTGAAACCAAAAACTCGAGCGTTTTTTTCAAGGACCACCCCTCCGAGACAAAGCGGGCGGCGAGGTAGTCGAGCAGCTCGGGATGACTCGGGCGCTCGCCCATCCGGCCGAAATTGTCGACGGTGGCCACCAGCCCGCGCCCAAAAGTCCAGTGCCAGATCCGGTTGGAGAGCACTCGCGCGGTCAGCGGGTTTGCCGGTGAGAGAATGCGTTCCGCCAGCTCCATGCGGCCGCTCTGAAGCGCCGTAATCGGACGCGCATCCAGCACCTCGAGAAAACCGCGCGGCACCAACTCGCCGGGCTTGTGGTGGTCGCCCCTGGGTAGAAAGGCGGCGTCATGCCCGTGATGCTCCGCCACGCCCGGCACCATGAGGGGCGCGCGAAAACCGTCGGCTTGCTTGCGGTAACCGGCCAGCAGCGCGGCCACCTTTGGCGACGCGTCCGCACGGGCTTCCAGAATTCCAGTCTCCATACAGGCGTTGAGCAGCAGGCGCTGGCCCTCGGAAAGCTTTTCCAGCCGCCACGCGTTGAGCGCACCCCGGAGGCATTCCCCAAGCTCCTGGAGGTACTCCCCAGGCTTCTCGGATTTGCACGCGCCCAACAGCCATTCCTGCACGGGATATTCCTCCTTGGGCGCGTCCTTGCCGTCGTGAAAGACGACCTTCTCCAGCACAAAAAAAGCCGCCGTACCGGCACTGTCCTTGGGCGGTGCGGCGCGGCGTGGCTGAAACTCGGGAGTCGAAAGCTCTACGTAAGCGGTCGACCCTTTGCGGTAGGCCGTGTCCAGCATGCTCCAAGCCGGTTCCTTCCGCTGGACCACGGCCTTCGGAAAGGTGCCGTTGTTTCCGAGCGGATAGTTGTCCGTCTGGATGCAAAGCAGCGCGCTACCCTGCGCGGCAAACCTGACGCTCACCCGCTCCCTGTTGAGCACAAAATCCGGCGAGGCGGCGACGCCCCCCAGCTTGGACACCAGCGCCGCTCCGGTCAGGCCGGCGGGCAGCAGGCCATCCACCGCCAGCGGCCCGGCGCCCAGTACGCGGAAGTCGCCGCACCTGACGGCCTCAATGCCGGGGCCGTTAAAAAACCAGCCTTCCCCGCCCGTCTTGGTCAGATCCCAAACCAGCTCAAACCGGCCTTCGTTAAAGGCCTTGGCCTCGGCAATCTTGGTTTCCATCCGCTGCCGCTGCGCCTTTGCCGCCGTGGCAAAATCACTCTCCTTTTTCGTCACCGCCAGGAGCGCCAGATGCAGCGGATGCTCGGCGGCGCCGGCGGCTTTCCGGAAAAGATCCGCAGCAGGCGCGGGGGCGCGCTTGGCCAGTTCCGCCTCCAGCTCGGCGGCCTTTGCGGTGAGTGCCCGCGCCGTCTCGTCGGCCAGGGGCCCCTGCGTGGAGGCAGGGGGTACGCCTTGCAATGGACCCGCGGCATGGGAAGCGGCGAGTTCCGCCTCGGAGAGGGCGCGCGTGTAGAGCCGCACCTCGTCAATCCGACCAGCGAAATAGCCGTTCCCAGCGCCCGTATGCCGGAGCCCCACCAGCACACGCGCTTCTCCCTTGGGATACTCCTGAAGCTCACTCTTTCGATAGGGCTCGCCGTACCGCTTGCCGTTGCGAAAGACGCTCACTGTCCCGTCCGCAGCGTAACTCACCGCCACATGGACAAGAGCGCCGTGGGCGGTGTCCTCCAAGGGTCCGTTGGTTTGCTGCGAGCGCTTGAAGAACTCGCTTCCAGCCACCCACTTCCGCGCCTCCCTTTCACCAAAGACCAGCGCGTCAAATCCATGCCCGCCCGCCTTTTCCACCGCCACCACGCCGCCGCCCCGCTGTTCGAGGTTCGCCGGGCTCACCCAAGCCTCCAAAGTGCGCGCGCTGATTCCCTCGGGCAGGGGCTCTGTCCGCAGAAAGCTTCCCTTCCCGTCGAGCACCAAGGCGCCGTCCTGGAGAACCGCACCTCCCTGGAGCTCCGCCTTGACGCGCCCTAGCAAATCGTTGGCGCCTTGGTTGAAACTCCACACTGCGTAGGGAGCCGGGAAGCCGGGTGCCTTACCCGCCGTAAAGCGCCCCCACTCCTTCTCGGAAAGTTCGCCCCTGACACGTTCCAGTTCCGCCGCAAGGCCCGCCACTTCGGGCACGACCGGCGGTTGCGCCGGGTGAGCCAGCGCCGCGGGCAACGCCCCGAGTTGCGCCGACCAAAGCCCCGCTAACTCGGCACGCAGCTCCTGCTTGATACGGCCCAGCGTCTGCTTTTGCTCTGGCGTGATCTTGTCTGCTGCGCCCACCGCCACCTGCGTGGGACGGACGCTGTCCAACACCCCATACAGTGCCGTGTAGTCGCGCTGGCTGATAGCGTCGAACTTATGGTCGTGACACCGTGCGCACGAGACGGTGAGCCCCTGGAAAGCCTTCGTCACCACGTCGATCTGGTTGTCGACCGCCTTGACCCGGTCGTCCTGGCTGTCCACCGGTTGGTAGCCGTGCTCCACCAGACGGAACTGCGCCGGTCCAATCTTTGACTCCTCAAACCCCTCCTTGGAAATCCGGGGCTGCGGCAGCAGGTCCCCCGCCAGATGCTCGCGGATGAGCGCATCTAAGGGGACGTCCGAGTTGAAGGCGCGGATGAGATAGTCCCGATACTGAAAGGCACCGGGAATTTCGGGATCCCCCTCGCTACCGTGGCTTTCTGCGTAGCGCATCAAATCCATCCAGCGGCGCGCCCAGTGTTCGCCAAAGGCGGGCGAGGCAACCAAGCTGCGGGTGCGTTCGCGCACGGCCCGGGCCCGGTCCCCGGCGGCGGCTGCCTCAAAGGTACGCACCTCTTCCGCCGAGGGAGGCAAGCCGGTGAGTAGAAAATGCAGCCTGCGCGCCAACACCGCCGCAGTGGCGCCCCCGGAGACCTCCACCCCGGCTTTTGAAAACGCGTGCTCCAAAAAACGATCCACCGGATGCGACGCCCGCGCCTCTGGCGGTTGCGCGTTGCTCAAAGGCTGCAGGGACCACCATGTCCTGCGGGCGGCAAGCAGATCCGCCCATGCCGGCTTGGCAGCAGCACCCTGTCCGAGGGGCGTGGCCTGTTCCCGAGGATCCGGCGCCCCCATGGCGATCCATTGGGCGAAATGCTGCGCCACCGTGTCGTCGAGCTTAGGCGCTTTGTCCGGCATTTTGAGCTCCGGCTCCAGATGCCGGATCGTGCGCAAGAGCAGGCTCTTTTCTGGCGCGCCGGGCACGATGGTCTCGCCCGAATCCCCCCCCTTCTGCCAGCCAGCCCTTGAATCCAGCCGCAGGCCGCCCTTCTGCTTTTCCGGGCCGTGACAGTCCACGCACTCGGCCACGAGTACGGGCCGGATGAACTGCTCAAAAAACTCGTTCTGTCCCGCAGCCTGCTTGGCCGCCACGGGTGCTTCCACCCCCAGCACGGACAGGGGTGCAAACACGCACGCCGCACCCAGAAACAGCAAGCCGCCGGAAAACTTTTTCATGGAAGTAAAAGGCTGGTCTAGAGCATGAACCCGAGGGCCGCATCCGCAGCCGCCGCCGCAATCTGCCCGCCCCAAAGGGCAAACTGGGATTCGGGGATGCGCGAGGAAGGCCCGGCAATCGTAATGGCTGCAAAGGGCACCCCGTGCGCGTCGCAAAGCGGCGCGGCAATGCAGTGAATGCCGTCAAAATGCTCCGCCCGGTCCACTGCGTAGCCCACCTCCCGCACCCTGGCCAGTTCCCCGCGCAGCGCAGAGGAATCCGTGATCGAACGTTCGGTGAACGCCTCGAATTCAAGGCTGGAGATGACGTCCTCAAGTTCGGGTTCGGGCAGAAACGCGAGGATCGCCTTGCCCGGGGCGCAGGCCTGCGTGGGCGCTCTGGAACCCACGTCGACGAAATACTTGAACGGATGTCTGGAGGGGAGCTGCTCGAGAATCACGCACTGCGTCTCGGCCAGGACGCACAGCTGGGTGGTTTCGTTGGTGAGGGCGAGGATCTGGCGCATTGCCGGCAGGCAGGCCTCCACGAGACTTCGGCTGCTGGAATGGGGCTGGCCGAGAAGCAGCAACTTCTGCGTGACGCGGAGCGTGCGTGAGGCGGGGTGACGCTGGACATAGCCGAGGTGTTCGAGGGCGAGAACAATGCGGTGGACGGCGGCCATGGGCAGGGCGAGGAGCTGGGCCAGTTCGGACTGCGAAGCTCCGTTGGGCCGGGAAGCCAGGGCTTGGAGAAGGGCGAGCCCCCTTTGGAGGGCGGGTGCGTGGGAAACGGTGTCCGCTTTCATGGATGAAACAGGTTGCATTAGTGAAAGCCTTCCGGAGGGCCTTTTCTTAGCCGTCCGCCCGCACTTTTTGCCACCACGACATTCCCGTGCGCTTTAACCCGCCGTAAAATCGCTCGAGGCGCCTGTGTCAGGAGCAGGGTGCGAGGACCTTGTAAAACCAACGCGCCGGACCTCCTCAGAACGCTGCACCTGAGGCCCGAAAGAACGCATGGCGGTTACAGAGCGCGCAGTCCTAGACAGCTTGGTTGCCAGCCGCGCCCCGCCCCGCGGCGACTCCTTCACCACGCCCGCGGGGAATGCGCACCATCAGAGGCGCTGGGAAACTTGGCTGCAGGCGAAGTCAAAGTGGGTTTTTCCGGCGTTTTTAGGCACAGTGCGAACACGCACAAAAGCGCAGGGATCCTGCCGGTTTTAGAGTGAAGCAACACTGGCAATCTTGCGGCTCCGCTGGCCCTGTTGCCCGAGTCGGCTCGGGGCCTAGTCAAACTTGCGGGCGCCTTGACATTCGGTTGTCACGGAAGATGAGTTGCTAACTTAATCCTCTCCAAAGTACTTTGACACAACTGGGCAGATGTCGCTGCTGTTGAACAAACAAAGCGTCGCTCGGGATTATCAGGTACATGCAAGGTGATTTTTACACGGTGGAGAGGCTTTCCATGATTTCTGGCAGAATCGTCGGAAGCATTTTGGCTCTGCTTTTGCTTTCGTGCGGGAGGTCGGGGAAGGAAGCGGCCTCACCCTCCGGCACCATTTTCACCAAGATTCCTGTGGTTGCCGTAGCACAGGTGACACGGGAGAATTTGCGTAGGGAGATTGTTTTTGACGCGGAATTTCGACCCAGCCAAGACGTGGAGCTGCATGCACGCGTGGCGGGTTTCGTTAGGAAAATGCGGGCTGATGTCGGGGACCGCGTCACCGAGGGGCAGGTGATTGCGGAGACGGAGATACCCGAATTTGAAGAAGAGGTTCAGCGAGCTTTTGCGGTCAAGAGCCGAGCGGAAGCCGATTTGAGTAAAGCTAGGCAAGACATCAATAAGGCGGCCTCTGAGGTCACGCGTTTCGGAGCGGCGCTCAAGCGTACGGAAGCAGCGTACGCGGAGACGGTCAAAACCTACCAGAGATTGCTTTCTGTGAGCGCTGTAAAGCCTGGGCTTGTAGCCCAACAGGAGCTTGATGTTTCAGAAGCGCGTGAGCAGACCGCTGCGGCGGCAGTCGAAGAAGCGCACGCGGCAGAGGCTTCCGCACGGGCGGGCACAGCTGCGGCGGAAGCGGCAGCACACGCGGCAGAACAAGGCGTGCTGATTGCGCATTCGGATGTTACTAGGTTGGAGGCAAAGCGCTTACTCCTGCGCATTACCGCTCCTTTCAGCGGCATTATCACCAAGCGTTTTGCGGATGTGGGCGATTCCATTCGGGGCGGCTTATCCCCCAGCACTCCGGCAATTCCTTTGGTCAGGCTTGTTGCAACCGACAAGTTGCGGCTGGCCTTCGCAGTTTCCTCCTCCCACGTTTCAAACGTCAAAGTCGGGACCCCCATTCTTATTTACGTGCCGAATTTGGACAGAGAATTAGCGGGCACCATCTCGCGGGTTGCCGGAGAGATTGACTCGGCGACGCGCAGCATGGAGGCGCAGGCGGAAGTTCCAAATAGCGAGGGCAGTCTTCTGCCAGGAATGTACGCGAACGTGCGGCTGATTCTGGACCAAAGAGAGAAGGTTCTGACCGTGCCGCAAACAGCCCTCTCTCGGAGCACCCCTCGGACAGTGGCTTTGGTTTCTCACAAGGGGGTGCTGGAGGAGCGCATTGTAAAACTTGGATTGGAAACTCCGATGGCCGCAGAGATCGTTTCAGGTATCGGAGAGAACGACCTTGTGGTCCTTGGATCCCGGTCCCAACTTCAAATGGGACAGACTGTACAAACCAAGATCGTCCAAGCGTTGAACCCCAAGTAAAAACAGGTCTGCGCGTTGCACATTCGTGTCATTCGCAAGGTGCACCCCCGTTTATTTACGAAAGACACGAGCTGGCATGTTTCCAAAAAACAGCAGACGGAGACGCTCCGAAGAGTTATGGCTAATGATAGCCTTGAGAGCAGGAGCGCCTCTGAATTATTTAACTTGGCCGTCCCATACGTCCCTCCGAAGCCAAACCATCACAATTGGTTCCGCTTTCTTCTCTGTGTCGTCAACTCGCACTGAATCATGACACGGTTTTCTCTCCGGTTTCCTTATTTTATTATAGTCGGGTGCTTGCTCACTGTCCTCGTCGGCATCACCAGCCTTCTAAGGATGCCAGTGGATTTGTTTCCTAAAATCGACATTCCTGTCGTGGTGGTTGCGACGTTTTTTTCAGGAATGCCGCCCGAGCAGATTGAGAACAACATCACCGGTCGTTTTGAACGTTTTTTTACGCTTGCGAGCGGCATTGATCATATCGAGAGCCGCTCACTCCCCGGAGTAAGTTTGATAAAAATCTTTTTCAAACCCGGGCAAAATTCGGATACGGCAGTCAGTACAATTGCAAACTTGGCTTCAGCAAACCTGCGCCGGCTTCCTCCCGGCACGATGCCCCCCGTTGTCTTGAAGTTTGATGCCTCAAGTCTTCCTGTGTGTCTCATCACAATGAAAGGAGAGGGACTCACGGAAACCCAGTTGCGCGATGCGGGGCAATACGCAGTGCGGAATCAGGTCGCCGGCGTCGACGGGGCTTCCGTCCCGCAGCCCTTTGGGGGGAAGTACCGGCAGATCATGGTCTACGTCGACCCCCTGAGGCTCGAGTCGCACCAGCTCTCTGTCATGGACGTGGTTCGCGCTGTAAACGACTCAAACCTGATCCTCCCCGCTGGGGATGTGCGCGTGGGGCCTTTCACGTACAATGTCTATGCAAACTCCCAACTTCGGGATGTTGACGATGTCAACAAGTTGCCGCTCAAAACTGTAGGCCACTCTTCGGTTTTGGTAGGGGATGTGGGAACCGCCAAGGATGCCTCGCAAATGCAGGCGAATGTGGTCCGGGTCGACGGTCAACGATCCGTCTACCTCCCCGTACTCAAGCAAGGTGGAGATGCGAACACGATCGCGGTTGTGGAAGGGGTCCGGGAACGTTTGCGATCGCTTGTCGATGTCCCGAAAAAGCTCGTAGCCCAAGTTGTTTTTGACCAATCCATTTTTGTCCGGGATGCCATCGCCAACCTGCTTCACGAGGGACTATTGGGGCTCCTCTTGACCGGTTTGATGATCTACTTGTTTTTGGGAAACCTCCGCGGGACCTTGGCGGTGTTTGTGTCGATTCCGCTCTCAGCCCTTGCTGCAATGTTGTGTCTGGCTGCCGGCGGGGCCACGGTCAACACGATGGTGCTGGGCGGCTTGGCTCTGGCATTCAGCCGACTCATTGATAATTCGGTGGTGGTGCTTGAGAACATTTTCCACCACATCGAGTGTGGAGCAACACCCCGGGTTGCCGCTGAGAAAGGGGGTACAGAGATGGCCCTGCCAGTGCTCGCCTCGACCCTCACAACCGTCGTTGTTTTCTTCCCAGTAACCCTGCTGTACGGGGTGAGCCGTTTTTTATTCATGGCCTTGGCACTTGCCGTGATTTTTTCCATGTTTGCCTCTTATGTCGTCGCAATGACAACCGTCCCTCTTTTTTGTGCAAAATTTATCTCCGCGCAACCGGAGAAAACGATGCCTGAGGGAGGCGGCACAATTATCAAATGGTTCGACCGCCAATTTCATGCGGTGCGGGAAAAGTACGTCAGGACACTCCAATTTTCGCTGCAGAAGCCGGCGTTGACTGTCGGATCGGCTTTGATTTTTTTCGTGCTGAGCTTGTTTTTATTTCCTCTTCTGAAGGTTGCCTATTTTCCCCGC
>CAMCIN010000147.1 GCA_945874745.1 Akkermansia muciniphila
CTCAGGTTGCCCCCGTGGCCCGAGTAGTATCCTTCGGAAGGACTCGTCCGGCCGTCGTGCACCAGTCCCAATGTGTGACCCACTTCGTGAGATATTGCCTCCGAAGCCCCGGTGACTCCGCCATTGAACACCCAGCAAGGAAGATCGTCAGAAAAGAATCGTCCAGCAGTATTGAAAGCGCCTACGTAAGCGACCCCTCCAGCCCCCGGGGCTGCCGTGTTTGTGGGCGTGATGATACAGCGGGTCCTCCGGTTCGGCGCGGCAGCTTCGTAGTAAGACTTTACGGTGGTAATATTTACATTGAACGGAGCAAAGTCCTCCGCCACACGGTTGAAAATCTCTGTGATCTCGGCGGAAGTGGCCCCCGGTGCAGCCGCAACGATCGTCACCCCGTTGTTCCAAGCGGGGTCTGTTACTGTCTCCCCGTCAAAGTCCATGTAAACGACAGCGGGTGCGCCCGGGCGACTGGCGAGCACTGGTACCTCAACGCTACCGGCCGCCGCTATCGTCGCCTGCTTCAAAGGCCGCATTGCCGCAACCTCTCCTGTGTAACAGCGCTTGTCTGCAAGGCGGCGCTCGACCAGCAGCACGCGGCCATCCTGCTCCGTCACCACCTCAAAGGCCTTGCCGGTCTTGGGAAGCATCAGCAGACCGCCCGAGGACGCGGGCCCGGCGGCCAGCGTAAAGGACCCCGCCTGACCCTGAATGCTGCCCCCCACGCGGACCCAGCCCTTGCCATCGGGCTGCACCAGGTTCACAAGTCCGGAGAGCTCGCCGTCGGGTGTGGCAAGCCGCACCGTCTGTCCCGCCGTCCAGTTCCCCAAATCGGCGACTGAAAGCCGCTCCATTTCCATGACCCGTCCCTTTTCAGGCCCTTCGGTCGCGGCGGGAGCAAGGCGGGACAGCGGTTGGCCCTGCACTGTTCCCTTGAAGCGATAAGCCAAGACCCTAGCACCCGCGGCTTGAGCCGGTGCGGAAGGTTGGACGGCGGTTGGGGGCGTAGTGGGAAGGACGTCCGCCTGGGCGGAAGCGGTGGGCTCCGGGGACGGGACGCTGTTTTCGGAACCGCTGTCCTGAACCGGGGTCTGTGGCGCACCTTGCGGAGCACCAGGCTTGGACAGGTAAACTCCGCTGGCCACAGCGAGGAGCACAGGGATGCACACCGCCGCCAGTTTGAACGGGTTTTTATAATTGGTCATCGGAAGTCAGTTTTAAAGTTTAGCCCCGCACAATCAGGCATCCCTGCAAGTGGCCGGATTCCTTGCGGTTCGAGAAGCGGAACAAATCAAAGCAACACGAAGCTTCGGCAAATTCGGTTGCGACGTTTTTCCGAACAGCGCCTTATCACAATGATTTTCTCATTTTAAGATGTAGTTAGCCGTCCTTTTTTAATCATGTTTACGTATTATTCGACCCCGTTTGGCTGAAGAGGGTTCGCGTGGGAGAGCCGGGCGGGGCTTGGCGGGATGCATGGTGAACGGGCCAGACCGTGGGCGTCGCCTTGGCGTCCCTCTGCGTCTGGTCTCCCTGCCGTGGGAACGGCTACAAAGAATGGCCTCCCCTGCGGCCCTGCTCTCAGTTAACAGAAAGATCCCCCATATGAACTTCCGCCCGCACCTGCTTGCCACCCTTTGGATTGCCACCTTGCCCTGCGGAGCCGCCCCGGCCCACTGGCCCCAGTTCAGGGGTCCCGGCGGCCTCGGGCTTGGAACGGGGAGCCCGCCGGTGGAGATGGGTCCGGAGAAGAACGTGCTTTGGCGCGCGGACGTGGCCCCGGGCCACTCCTCCCCCTGCATCTGGGAGGACAAGATTGCGCTCACCGCCGCGGAGGGAGGCAGCCTCGTGACTGTCTGTTTGAGCCGGACCGACGGCCGCGAATTGTGGCGCGCGGCGGCGCCCACGGAAAAGGTGGAGGGGACCCACCGCATTGGCAGCCCGGCCGCGCCGACCCCTTGCACGGACGGGGTGCGTCTCTACTCCTATTTCGGCTCCTACGGTTTGCTGGCTTATGATTGGAGCGGCAAGGAGGTCTGGCGGCGGCCGCTGCCTCCTCCGGTGGTGGAGTTTGGGACAGGCGCCTCCCCTGTCCTTGCCGACGGGAAGGTGATCCTGCTGGCCGACGGAGATATTGGAGGGTACCTGCTGGCGCTGGATGCAGCCACTGGGGCGGAGGTCTGGCGGACGGACCGGAGCGAATTTCGCCGCAGTTTTTCGACCCCGTTTGTGTGGAGGCACGGTGCGGAGGAGGAGTTGGTGGTTGCCGGGGCGCTCTGGGTGCGGGGCTACGACCTTAAAACCGGAAAGGAACGCTGGTCGGCGCGGGGGATGGCGCGAGTATCCAACGCCTCGCCCATTGCAGCCGACGGGATGTTGCTGGTGTCGAGTTGGAACGTGGGAGGGGACGAGGACGACCGCGTTGAAATGGAACCTTTCGAACCGTTTGCGAAGGAAAACGACGCCGACAGGGACGGGGCGCTCACGCTGGAGGAGTTTCCCAAGGGGAAGGTGCGCGACCGTTTCTCCCAAATGGACGCGGACAAGGACGGCCGTGTCACGCGGGCCGAGTACGAACACATGCGCTCGATGTTTGCCAAGGCGGTCAACCAGTTGTTCGCCATCAAGCCGGGCGGCACGGGGGACATCACCGAAAGCCATGTGGCCTGGCAGGTGAGCCGCCAGCTTCCGTATGTTTCCTCCCCCGTAGCGTGCAACGGCCGGGTGTTTACGATGAAGAGCGGCGGGCTTGCCTCCTGCTACAACATCAAGGACGGGGCGGTCGTGTTTCAAGGGGAGCGGGTCGGCGCCCCGGGCGACTACTACAGTTCCGCGGTGGCCGCCGGCGGCCGGATCTACATCGCCTCGCAGCGCGGCACGCTTGTGGTGCTGGACGCCTCAGGCGAAAAGCTCAATGTCCTTGCACGCAACGAACTGGAAGCCCCCGTGTTCGCCAGTCCGGCGATTCTCGACGGTGTGGTTTACCTACGCACTGACAAACACCTGTACGCCTTTAAGCAGTAAGACTGCAGCTTGAGGAAAGCGGGGCTCGGGGCCCATTCCCTGACCGAGCCCGGGTCCTACTGCGAGGAGGCGAACTGGATGCGGAAGAGCCGTTCGTAAACGGAACAGCGCGTGAGCAGTTCCTGGTGGGTGCCTACATCCAAAACCGCCCCCTGATCCATCACCACGATCTGATCCGCCTCCAGAATGGTGGAGAAGCGGTGGGCGATGGCCACCACGGTGCGACCATTGCGGAGCACCCGCAGCGCGTCCTTAAAGGCCTGCTCGGTGTCCGGATCCAGGTTGGAGGTGGCCTCGTCCAGCAGCAGAATGGGCGACTGGCGCAGGATGGCGCGCGCGATGGTCACCCGCTGGAGCTGTCCGCCCGAGAGGTTGCAGCCCTTGTCGCCTACCACGGTGGCGTAGCCGTTGGGTTGCTTGCAGATGAAGTCGTCAGCCCGAGCGATGCGGGCAGCTTCGCGCACCTCCTCGTGCGTGGCCTCGAGCCGGCCGTACTTGATATTGGCCTCGATGGTGTCGTGGAAGAGGAACAAGTCCTGGTTCACAATCCCGATGTTTTCGCGGAGCGAGGTCTGGGTGACCTCCCGCAAATCGTTTCCGTCGATTAAGATCCGGCCGCCCTGCGGATCATAGAAGCGTAACAGCAGCGACAAAGTGGTGCTCTTGCCTGCGCCACTTTCGCCGACAAGTGCGTAAAATTTGCCCGGTTCGAAACGCAGGTTCAGCCCCCGCACCGCCGGAGCAGAGCCTGGCAGGTAACCGTAGGTGACGTTTTCAAAGACGACCTCACCGCGGGAGCGCCCAAGGCGCACGGCGGCGGGAGCGTCCTCCACCTCGGCGTGTTCGTTGAGCATCTTAAAGATGCCGTCCGCCGCGGCGGTGCAGCGGTGCATGACCATCTGGGTGCGGCTGAGCGCCTTCACATCCGGGTAAATGGCCACCAGCGCCAGGCAGCGGGCCATGAATTCGTCAAAGGGAACCCCGCGCCACCAGCAGTAGAACAGGCCCCCTGCAATGCCGAGCGAGGCCGTCGACTCGACCAGGGGGCCGACAATCTCCACCATGCGCAGCAGACGCATGGCGGTCACATTCACGGCGACGGCCGAATGGGTGAAGCGCTCCAACTCGTACGCCTCGCGCGCATGCGACTTGACGACGCGGATGCCTGCGAAGGCCTCCTGCAAAATGCCCACGATCTGCCCGGCCACCTGCTGTTCGTTGCGGCCGCTCTTGCGGACCTTCCTGCTGAAGATCAGCACGGGCAGCATGCACAGCGGGAAGACAATGAAGCTGAAAGCCATGAACACCGGATCGGTGATGAAGAGCACCACCACCACCGCCAGGACGGCAGCCGGCCGCCGCACCAGGTCCTGTGCCAGCGTCATTGACGCGTTGGCGCAGGTGGCAGTCATCCCGAACACGGTCTGGATCAAATCGGAGCCGCGCTGTTTGTTGAAAAACTCGAGGGAGCGGGCCATCACCTTGGAGAAAACCTGCCGCCGCAAATCCAGGGTAATCCGCTGCTCGACCCAGGCGAGCTGGTAGACGGCAAGGAAGTCGAACAGCCCCCGCAAAAGAACGATGGCAGGCACGATCAAACACAAAAAAGCGACGCGATTTGCCGTCTGCCAGTCGCCCTGAATCCATCGGTCAAACAGGGGTGCGGCGTCCAGCTTCCCCAACACGGGGATGGTGACTGAAAGATCGGCCTTGCCGCGCAGCACAAGGGCGGTGACGGTTTTGAGGGCAACGTAAAGCGCACCGGTGCTGGCTCCGGCCAGGAGCGCCGTGCAAAGCCCCAAAACAAAACGGGTCCTGTAGGGCAGGATGTGGCCGAAAATACGCCGATATACCTGGAGGACGCTGGTGGCTTCTGTCGGTTGCGGGGTGTGATCCATGGAGTCGGCTGGAAGCTTAGAAGGGGGGGCAGCGGGAATCCACCGCAAAGCCAACCTCTCCCAACCGCCTCGCAAGCAGTGGGGAAGGCGGCGCGTCTCGGCGCGGCCCACTCAACGGACCATTGCGTCCGAGGAGATCCGTTCGAGGCTCTTTTGCGGGAGCCAACCCATTTGGGCACCCGGAGCCAGCACTCTATTCCAGCCACCGCTGGCATCCAGCACGCGGACGCGGCTGCCCGCCGGGAGCGTGTCCAGAAGGCGCGCCGGGTCGGCAGGCGCGGCACGCAGGGAGGCAGCGCGCTCGATGACGAGAGCGGTTTCCGCCTCGGCTTGAGCATTGAGCCACCAGCCTGCGCCAAGCGCGGTGAGCGCACAGCCTGCCAGGGCGCAGGTCAAGGCACCGAAACGTCTGCGATTGATGGCCCAAAGCACTCCGGGAATTACCGCCAGCCAGATCCCGCAGGCGATCACCCACCGCTCCCGGCCTAGGGCAGGCTCGGGCTGCAGGCGGTTCCACCACCGCAAAGGGGCCACTTTGGAACCAAGCGTCGCACGGGCAGCGGCCAGCGCCTCGCGGGCGGGCTCGTAACTGGGCAGCAGCCGCAAGGCGCGCTCCCATTCGAGCATGGCCCCGGCCGGATCCGCCAAGGCCTCGCGGACCCTGCCCAAATTAAAACGCGTGGGAGCGGCATCCCCGTCCTGCGCCAGGGATCTGTTGTAAGCGGCCTCCGCCTCGGCGAATTTTCCTTCGCGAAACAGGGCGTTTCCGTCTTCGAACGGAGTCGCCAGCCCCACGGCGGCCAGCGTCAGGAACGCCGCGAAAAAGAGGTTCAAAGCCGGCCTCATGACAGCTTGCCCAGTAATTCCAGTACGCGGCGCCGCTCCTCCTCCTTGAGCGCCTGCCCCGTCTTGCCACCCGCAAACCGCGCTTCCGCGTCCGCTTCAAACAGCCAGTGCAGCTCCCCCTGGAGAAGCCCGCCTGCGGAAAAAGCGCGGCTAATATCCACCGCATCCGCAGCGGCGGCCGGTTGGCCGGAGCGCGCCTGCGAACGCAGCTGGGCGGCACGGACCGCCCGCTCAAAAAACGCTGAGCGCTCGGTGGCTCCGCTCAACCCCGCCTCAAGGGCTTTCGCCTCCCGCAACAACTTCGGCCCGTCACCTCGTCTGGCCAGATAGCCCCGCACCCCGATGATCCCGAGCCCCCCCGCGAGCAAGAGTCCTGCCGCCAGCTGCAACCCCCAAAACCACTCCCGCGACTGCCAAACCTGCGAGCCTGCCTCGAGCTCAAAACGCTGCTCCGCCAAAACCGGCTTCGGCTCGGGCGTGGGTTCCGGTTTGGGCTCCGGCGGCTTGGGCGCGGCAACTTGTTTGACCTCAGGCGCGGGCGGAGGCACTCCTTCGACTTCGAGGGAAGTGATCCCGTTTTGCTGTTTTTGATAGGTGGCGGAATTCGGATCGAAGGAGGCGAACTCGAACTGGGGGGTGCGGGTGTGGGCCTTTTCCGGCACCAGTGCGATGCGGAAAGTTTTGACCCCGCGCAGACCGGTGTCGTCAGACTTGGCATAAGTGGCCTCGGCCGGGTAGGCGCGCCAGCCTTCGGGCTCCAAAAGGGGCGGGGCCTCGATCCGGTCGAAATTGCCCTCCCCTTCGACCTGCAGCGTCACCACCAGGGGCTCACCAAACTTCACCTTGCTCTGGCTGGTGGAGGAGCTGAACCGGAACTGCCCGATTGCGCCGCGGAAAGAATCGGGTTTGTTTTCGGCGGGTAGTTCCCGGATTTCCACCAACTGCTGGGGGAGAATGACCTTGCGCTCCTGGAGGGTGGTGGGCTGGTTGTCGAAAGGAAACCCGTCAAAGAAGGCGCCGAGGGGGTTGGCGGCGTTGTTGACCTTCTTTTTGGGCATGGCGGCCTGGATATTGAAGGTCAGCGGGCCCAAGGGCACGCTGCCACTTTTGACGGCGGTCAGCGTGGTGCGGAAGTTGCAGATTTCAAAATCCTTGCCGTCACGCTTCTGCTGGCGCTGCTGGGGTTGCTGGAAGGGGGTTTTGGTGAAGGAATCGGTCTCAAACTCCGGCATCTTCTCGATCCGCCAGCGGATTTCACTGGGCACGAGCAACCGGACCTCGGCTGGGAAAGATTCCCCGACATAGACGGGGCGCTTGGGCAGTTCAATCTCTGCGGTCGGCCCGGGAGGCGGTGGGGAGTTGCCGGCGGGATCCTGGCCGACATCTAGCACCTTGAGCTTGAGGGGGGCCGTCTGGTAGCGCTTGCCGTCGATCAGCACGTCGATGGCGGGAATTTGGAGCTCGCCGATGCGGTTTGGGCTGATGAGGTAGCGGTTGGTGAGCGAAACGGTGAGGTTGGAATTGATGAGCTGGATCTGGGTGTTCTGGCCGATGTGCTGCGCCTGGGCACCCTCAATGGCCACCGTGGGGATTTGGTCCACCCGCTGGGAACCGTTGACGGTGATGCTCAGCTGCACCGGTTCGCCCACATTCGTGGCGGCGGGCTGCAAGGCAGCGCTCACGGTCACCTCAGCCAGCAGGCTTTGGGATAGCCCTGCCAAAGCGCAAAAACTCCAGAAGCACACCGCAGCCAGCGTGAAATTAGAACGCAACTTCGAGTCCATGACGGGGCGCTTCATTTACCATGTTTTCTGGGAGCGCGTCGCTTCCCGGGCCTGCTCCTGCTTGCCAGGCGCCCAGACTTGGACACGTCGGTCTTCGCTGCGGAGCGCCTCCATGAGGGCGGCCGCCTGTTCCTTGGTCATTTTGGCGGGCCCGCTTTGCATGGCCTGGGCTTGCTGCTCCTTGCCGTCTTTGTTCCCGTCAGGCTTGTCGGCCAGGGGCGAGTCCTTGAGTTCGCCGCGTTCCTTTTGTTCGCCCGGTTGTTCTTCCACAGGCTCGGGGGTCTGGCCGTTTTGCGCGGTGTCCTTGCCGTCCTTGCCGTCCTTGCCTTCACCGGGCTTCTTTCCGTTTTTGGCCTGTCCGTCCTTGGACTGCTTCTGCCCCTTGCCTTCTTGGTCCTTTCCCTCCTGGTCCTGTCCTTCGCCGTCCTTGTCTTCTCCGCCCTTGGAGTCCCCCTCCTGCTTGTCCTGCTCGGAGGGATCCTTGCCCTTGTCTTTGTCCTTCTCCTGTTTGTCCTTCTTGTCTTTTTGAGACTTATCCCCCCCACCCTTCTGTTTCTGCTGTTCCTGTTTTTCCTTTTCCAGAAGCAGCTTTTTTACGAAGTCCCGGTTGGACTGGGCCTCCTCAAAATCGCCCTTTCGGCGGAGGGCTTCCTCGTAATGAGACACGGCCTGCTCCAGCGCGGTGTTGTCCTGTCCTCGGCGCCCCTGTCTGGCCTGCTGCACCAGCGTGTTGGCCAGGTTGTACTCGGCCTTGGTACGGAGTTCAGGGTCACTGGAGGCCAGCGCCTTACCGAAGGCCTCGATGGCTTCGGGCCATTTCTGGTTTTTGTACGCAGCCGTCCCCAGGTTGAACGCGCGCAAGGCGGACTCCCCCTTGCCCCCAAGCTCCTGCGTGAAGGCCTTCTGCGCGCCGGCATAGTCCCCTTCTTCGTAAAGCACTTTGCCCGAAACGGCCGCCTGCGCGGGAGCGGTCGCCAACGTGAGCAGCCCCAGAACCGCCACACTCACAATGAGCGTCCCTTTGCGGCGCACGCCTTCACCCGCCAACAGTGCCGCGCCCACCGAGAGGAGGGCTGCGCCCAGCGGCCATTGGTACCGTTCTATCGGTCGAGTCCGGCTTTGCACCTGCACGTCGTGTTCATCCATAGAGCCAATTCCCTCCACTGCGATCCTTCGCATTTCAGCCGGACCGGAGATCAGCCTTGTATAAAAGCCTCCTCCGGCCACGGCAAGTTCCTGTAAGCGGGCTTCGTCCAGTTTGGACTGCACCACGCCGCCGGTGTCATCCCGAATATACTCCGTTCCACCGCGCGGGGAAGGCACCATGAGCACCGTTCCCTCCGGACTGCCCACCCCCACGGTGAACAGGCGCATTTTGCCGCTCAATTCCCGGGCAAGGGCGACGGAGTCCGCCTCCAAATCCTCCCCGTCGGTGATCAGCACCACGGCGCGCTGGCCGCCCTCGGTGCGGTCGAAAGCTTCGTCCACGCATTGCAACCCGGCGGAAATGTTGGTGCCCGGCAGGGGGATGAGTTCGGGGTCGAGTTCGCGCATGGCCGTGAGCACGGCGGAGTGGTCTGCGGTGACGGGTGCCTGGAGGAAGGCCGACCCGGCAAAGGCGACCAGCCCGACCCGGTCGCCGGGGAGCTGGCGCACAAGGTCTTCGGCGGCGAGCTTGGCGCGTTGCAGGCGGGACGGGGGGATGTCCGTGGCCAGCATGGACCGGGAAACATCCACCATGATGATCACGTCCCGGCCGCGGCCGCGTGTTTCAGAAGTGGCCTGTCCCAGCTGGGGGCGCGCCCAGGCGGCAATCCCCAAGGCCAGGCCGAACAAAAGAAGGGCCCAGCGCCATTTCCTGCCGAGCGCCTCGCCCACCAGCAAACCGTGGAGCCGGGCGGCGACCAGTTTTTGGACCTGCAGACGCGCCTTGCGGGAGGCAAAAAACCAAAGCAAGGCCAGGGCGGGCAGGGCAAGCAGCATCCAGAATGCGTCGGGATTGGCGAACTTCATGGCAACCTCCTTCCAAGACTAAGCGACCAAAGCATGGCGGTCAGAAGGGAGGCGAGTCCCAGCCCGAGCGGCCATACAAAGAGCTCCCGCAACTGCCGGGAGCGCTGCGACTCAATCGGCACCTTTTCGAGCTCGTTGATGTCTTCGAAGATCTGCTTGAGCGCGTTGGTATCCGTGGCCCGGTAGAACTTGCCCCCGCCGATTTCAGCAACCCGCTTGCTTTGATTTTCGTCCACGCTCACCAGCACCTGCTGGTAGACGGTGTTGCCGAACATGTCCTTCACCGGAATCGGCACCCACCCCTGGGTGCCCGCGCAGATGGTGTAGATTTTGATTCCAAGCGCACGGGCCGCCTCCGCCGCCGTGTTCGGCGAGATCTGGCCGGCGTTGTTGTCCCCGTCGGTGAGCAGCACGATGATCTTGGTGTGCGCCTCCGGGTTGTCCCCGAGGCGGCGCGTGGCCGAGGCGAGCGCGGAGCCGATGGCGGTGCCGTCCTCGACCATCCCGATTTTGATGCGCTTGAGATTTTCCAGCAACCACTCGTGGTTGAGTGTCAGCGGGCTGACCAGATAGGGCCTTCCGGCGAAGGCAACCATCCCGATCCGGTCGCTGGCACGGCCCTCGATAAACATCTCGGTGACCTGCTTGACCGCGTCGATGCGCGAAGCGCGCTTGCCGCCGATGGTGAAATCCTCGGCCAACATCGAACGCGAAACGTCCAGTGCGATCAGAATGTCGATCCCGCTGGCTTTGACCACCTCCAGATCCTTGGCCCATTGCGGTCTGGCCAGGGCAACAACCATGGCGGCCCACCCGAACAAAACCAGTCCCAGGCGCAGCCGCCCCCAGCTGGCCCGTACCGGCCTGCCCACGCCGCGCAGGAGCGAAACGCCGGGAAAGCGTACGGCCGCCGCGCCCCCAGAGGAGCCGAGCCGCCAGGCGAAGACCGGCAGCAACACCAGCAGGGCCAGCGCCGCCGGCGTCTCCCAAACCAGGTGGGAGGCATTCATGAAAGGCCCCCCCGCAACATTTCCTCGGCCAGCACCCGCAAACCGTGCCGCCCCGAGTCCGTCGTGTCGGCCTTTGCAAACTTCAGCTCGTCACACCGG
>CAMCIN010000148.1 GCA_945874745.1 Akkermansia muciniphila
TTATGGCGACCACCCTGCCGCATCGTTCAAACGCTGACCTGCTCGAGTCCAACTACGAGCAGTGGCGTCTCAATCCGACCTCAGTCGACACCACTTGGGCCGCCTTCTTTGAAGGCTTTGAATTGGGCAACGCGATCCAGAAAAACGGAGCGGGTCCCCAGTCCACTGCGGCTCCCGCGGGCGCGGCGGAGGCAGGCTGGCAGACAAAGGTGGATCAGTTGGTTCTGGCCTACCGATCGCTGGGCCACCTCAAGGCCCATACCAACCCGCTTTCCAACACGCCGCCTCAGGTGGATCTACTCGAGCTAAAGGCGTTTGGTTTCGTTCCCGCTGATCTTGAGCGGCAGGTTTCCTCGTCCCTGTTTCGCAATGGCCAGGGGTTCCTGCTGCGCGACCTGATCGGTGTGCTTGAGTCCATTTACTGCGGCAAGATCGGAGCCGAGTTCACCCACATCGACAATCCGACCGTCCGGGAGTGGGTGTGCGGCCGCTTTGAATCGCTGGGGACCAAGCATGCCATCTCCTCGGAGACGCAGCGGCGGATGATCCGCCAAATTCTTTCTGTGGAGAGCTTTGAGAAGTTTCTACACACCCGCTTTGTGGGGCAGAAGCGCTTTTCAATTGAGGGGGGTGAGTCCCTGATGGTGGCACTCTACGGCGTGCTTGAGAACTGTTCCCAGCACAAGGTGGAAGAGATCGTCATGGGCATGGCCCACCGCGGTCGCCTCAGCGTCATCAATGACTTTTTGCAAAAGCCGATTTCGGTGATGTTCGCGCAGTTCTCCGAAAACTACGTGCCGGACCAAGTGGGCGGGGACGGAGATGTGAAGTATCACCTTGGATACAAAACCAAGCGGGAACTCCCCGACGGACACCAGGTATCTGTTCGGCTCAGCCCCAATCCAAGTCACCTGGAGGCGGTCAACTCGGTGGTGGAGGGGATCGCTCGCGCACGCCAGCACGTGCGCCAAGATAGTGAGGAGCGCTCTCGGGTGGTGGCGGTGCTCGTACATGGGGATGCCGCGTTTGCCGGACAGGGGGTGGTGGCTGAAACGCTGAACATGTCCCAGTTGGAAGGCTACCGCACGGGCGGGACCATCCACATCGTGGTCAACAACCAGATCGGATTTACGACGCTTCCCGCCGACGCCCGCTCCTCTCGTTACTGCACCGATGTGGCAAAAATGATCAGCGC
Source organism: Akkermansia muciniphila (assembly GCA_945874745.1). Lineage (GTDB taxonomy): Bacteria > Verrucomicrobiota > Verrucomicrobiia > Chthoniobacterales > Chthoniobacteraceae > Chth-196. Next base: position 1,196 of record CAMCIN010000148.1, read on the forward strand.
CCCCGTGCTGCACGTCAACGGGGACGACCCCGTCGCGGTGCGCATGTGTGCTGAACTCGCACTGGAGTACCGCCAAAAGTTTCACGCCGACGTGGTGCTCGACATCGTCTGCTACCGCCGCCACGGCCACAACGAGGGGGACGAACCGCTCTACACCCAACCGGTGATGTACCGCGAGATCAGCGCGCATCCCACCCTCGGCACCCTCTACCGGAAGCAGTTGCTCGGGAACGGGATTTTGACCGAGGAGGCTGCTGCCGCCTTGGACCGGGAGTTTGAGGCCCACTACGAGTCCGCGTTGCTGGAGGTCAAGACCGCCGAGCAGAACAAGGAACTCAACAAGTACTCGCATTCCAACGCGGTCTTCCAGCCCGCCTTTTCCCACGACCCGGTTGAGACCGCCATTTCTAAACAGACCCTCGACACGGTCTGCAGCGGACTGACTTCGCTGCCGGAGGGCTTCCACATGCTTCCCCGGTTGCGGAAGTTTTTCTTGGACAAGCGGCTGCAGGCATGGAAGGAGGGCGGTCCCTTTGACTGGGCGTTTGGCGAGGCTCTGGCATTCGGCTCCTTGGTGCTAGACGGCTCCCATGTGCGCCTCTCCGGCCAAGACTGCCGGCGCGGCACCTTCTCGCACCGGCATGCCGTCCTCTACGACGAGCGCACGCGTGAACGCTACACGCCCCTCCAGCACCTGGCCGAGAAGCAGGGCCGGTTCAATGTGTACAACTCGCTCCTGAGCGAGGCGGCGGTCTTGGGGTTTGATTACGGCTATTCGCTCCATTTTCCGGAACTCCTGTGCCTGTGGGAGGCCCAGTTTGGAGACTTCAGCAACGGCGCACAGATCATCATTGACCAGTTTCTGGTCGCGGGTGAATCCAAGTGGCAGCGCCCGACCTCGCTCGTGATGCTGCTTCCCCACGGCTATGAGGGGCAGGGACCGGAACATTCCTCGGGCCGCATGGAGCGCTTCCTCCAGTTGTGTGCCGAGGAGAACATGCAGGTCTGCAACCTGACCACGCCGGCCCAGTACTTCCACGTGCTGCGCCGCCAGATGAAGCGCTCCTTCCGCAAGCCGCTGATCATCATGACGCCCAAGAGTCTTCTCCGGGCCCCAGAATGCGTCTCCAAGGAGGCGGATTTCACCTCCGGTCATTTTGAGGAGATCCTTCCCGGGCCGGTGCTGGGAACCGCTGACAAGGTGTCTCGCGTGATCTTTTGCTCCGGCAAGGTTTACTACGACCTGCTCAAGCACAGGGAGGCAGGGGCGCATTCGGATGCTGCAATTGTGCGAGTGGAACAGCTCTATCCGCTTCACACGCAGAAGCTTCAGGATGTCGTCAAGAAGTTCCGCAAGGCCAGGCAGTTTGTCTGGTGTCAGGAGGAGCCCGAAAACATGGGGGCCTCCTCCTTCATTCGGCCGCGCCTGACTGAACTGCTGGGCAAGCCGGTGCATTACGCTGGGCGCGAGGCCGCCGCAAGTCCGGCTGTGGGGGCGCTTTCCCTTCACAAGATCGAGCAGCACGCCCTGCTGGATGCAGCTTTTACTATCGGCTAGACCAGACCGCCCCCTCTCCCTCACCCTGATCCCTTTTATGAGTCTTGAAGTCAAAATCCCTTCAGTTGGCGAATCCATTACCAGCGGCGTGATATCCGCCTGGCACAAGGCCGAGGGGGAGGCCGTCACCAAGGGGGACACACTCCTTACGCTCGACACGGACAAGGTTTCCACAGATTTGGCAGCCGAAGAGTCCGGAGTCATTCATTTGAAGGCCGCGGTAGGCGACGAGGTTGCCATCGGCCAGGTGGTTGCCATCATCGAGGTAGGCACGTCGTCTGCCTCCGCCGCGGCCCCGCCGGTTGCCGCCGTAGCGCCCGCGGCACCCAGTGCTCCCGCGCCAAAGGCAGCGCCTGTTTCCGCTCCCGCGCCCGTTGTTCCCGCCGTCGCCCCGGTTTCGGTGGCTGCTGGCGCGGCAAATCTGCGCGAAGCACTAGAGGCGGGTGGAGGAGCCCTCACCGTTTTGAACGCGCCCGCACAGCCCTCAAAAGGGGCAGGGGAGACCCGTGTGACACGCCGCCGGATGACGCCCTTGCGCAGGAAAATCGCCGCCCAGTTGGTGCTGGCCCAGCACCAGGCCGCGATTTTGACCACCTTCAACGAGGTGGACATGAGTGCGGTGATGCGTCTGCGTACGGAAATGCAGGAGGCCTTCACCAAGGAGCACGGCGTAAAGCTCGGCTTCATGAGCTTCTTCATCAAGGCGGTTGTGAGCGCGCTCCAGGGCGTGCCCGGGATCAACGCCAGAATGGACGGGGAGGACCTGATCCAGAACCACTATTTCGACATCGGCGTTGCCGTGGGCACTGAGCGCGGGCTCGTCGTCCCCGTGTTGCGCGACGCGGACCAAAAGTCCTTTGCCCAGATTGAAAAGGACTTGGTCGCCTATGCGGTCAAGGCGCGTGACGGAAAGATCGCCCTCGAGGACCTCCAGGGAGGAGTCTTCACGATCTCAAACGGTGGGATTTACGGCTCCCTGCTTTCCACCCCGATCCTGAACCCGCCCCAGAGCGGGATCTTGGGCATGCACAAGATTCAGGAACGGCCTGTGGCGGTGAAGGGTCAGGTGGTGGTTCGGCCGATGATGTATCTGGCGCTTTCCTATGACCACAGGATCGTGGACGGCAAGGAGGCAGTGACCTTCCTCATCCGTGTGAAGGATTGTCTGGAGAATCCCATGCGCCTCATGTTGGGGCTCTGAGTTTCGGTCTTGTTTTTGAGTTCTTCGGGAACCCGTTGAGGCGGCGTTGTCTTTTGGACAAGCTTGGAGCTCTTGCCCCCGTTTCGGCTGGGCGTGTTTGCTTTGAGAAACGCGGGATTGCGGGATTCCCGAAGCGGTGCTAACTTCAGGTTCCCTCGAATCCCCCGATTCACCAGAACATGAACGCCGAACCTCACTCAGGACGGTTGAACCTCTTCGCTTGCGGAACAGCTCTCGCTGTCTCTTTCCTCGCGGTGGCGGGTGGTTTCCGCTGGGCCGTAGACAAGCAGGAGCGTCTTCTGCATTCCGCCGCCCCCGATTTTTGCGACGCCAAGCTCCATGGGGTTGCCTTGATCCGGGAAGCTTTGTCCCGGCCTGACACACTGGTGCTGTTCGGCAGTTCCGAGCTGATTCCCAACGTGCCCTTCAAAGGGGTTGATTTTTTTGCGGAGGCGCCCACCGGCTTTTCCATTTTTCCCGTTGGAAAGGCGGGAACCTCCGCGCTTTCGGTACTCCAAAAACTGGGGTCCGCCGGGACGGAGTTGGCAGGAAAAAAGGTGGTGATCTCTCTTTCGCCCAGTTTCTTTTTGGCCGAGGAGGTGGATTCCAAGTATTTTGAGGGCAACTCCTCCAAGCTCCAGCTTAAGGAATTGCTCTGGAGTGAAAAATTCAGCGACGCCCTCAAGCAGGACGTGGCTCGCGCGATGGTCAAGTACCCAAAGGTGCTGGAGGGGGAGTGGATCTTGGAGGTTGCAATGGATGCCGTCGCCGAGGGCGGGTATTTGAACCGCATCCTCTTGGGTGTTTTGAAGCCCTATGCGATGCTCGATCTTTCCGTGGGCAGGCTGCAGGACCATTTTGAAGCTGCGTTTGCATTGAACGACCCGAGCTATCTGCCGGCGGCCAACCCCTTCAAGGTCAAACGCGGGCGCTCCCTGAATTGGGACGATCTTTTTCGCAAGGCTGAGCAGCATTCCACGGCGCTGGCCGCCAAGTCAGCACGCCGTGCACCGAATGTGACCCGTGCTAGGGGCACTTGGGACAAGCAGTTCATGGCCAGCTTGCGCAAGGCGCAGGAATGGCGTGATTTTGAGTTGGTGCTGCGCCTGATGAAGGAGGCCGGTGCCAAGCCGCTGGTGCTCTCCATGCCGCTGCATGCGGACGTGCTCGAGGCGCAGGGGGTCTCGGCGGTAGGCAGAGAGGAGTATGGGACCAGGTTGCAGCAGTTGGTCGGTAAGTACGGGGTGCCGTTCGTCTATTTCAGGGACCACGAAAGCGACCCGGTATTTTTTGTCGACCAGCATGATCATATCGGCTCGAAGGGCTGGTGGTACTATAACAAAGTCATCGACGACTTTTACCACGACCGTCTTCGGCCCAAGCAGGTGACGGCCAAGTCTGAACTGATTCCTTAAGTTTTATGAAAGATCAAATTTTGGCAGTCCTCGCCCGGGTGGCAGAAACCGACGAAGTGCTCAGGCAGCCAGACCTGGCTCTCTATGACCTTCAGATTCTGGACTCGATGAAGACGGTGGAGCTTATCGTGGCGCTCGGCCAGGAGGTGGGCGTGGAGATTTCCCCAGCGGAGTTTGAGCGTGAGGCCTGGGCGACCCCCGCAAAACTGGTGGCGGACATCGAGAAGCGCCTCGCCTCCTGATTGCTTCAGGCATGGATCTCGACGCTTTATTTGCAAAGCGCCCTCTTTTGAAACGCGCGGCGCTAGTGCTCTACTATCTGGCGATCATTCTGACGCTGGTTCTGATGTACGGGCGAGGGGATTTCTCAACCCCGCCGTTTGTGTACCAGGAGTTCTAAGCCAGGTTCGGCTCCCGGCGCGGAAGCCAGCCATGCTGCGCCCGCCTTCCTTTCCTTTTCAAGAAGCCCCTCTTCCCAGCCATGGACCATCCCCTCCACCTTTTGGATCGCATTGACCACTGGGCGGCGCTCTGCCCCGAGCGCCCCGCCGTTTGGAGCGGCGCCCGCACACTGACCTGGGCCGCGCTGGTCTCCCAGTCCGATGCGCTCGCGCTCTGGCTGGAAGCCGAGCTTGCGGGAAGGCCCGGCCCGGTCGCAGTCCACGGCCACAAGGAGCCTGAAATGCTCGTCGCTTTTCTCGCCGCCGCAAAATGCGGGCGCGCCTACGTTCCCATGGATGTTAACATTCCGGAACAGCGCATCGCCAAGATCGTAGCTGGTTCGGGTGCCGCCCTTGTTTTGACCCCGGACCGGGTGCGGGAGATTCTGGATCCGCTTTCCCCGGCGGACGGGCGGAGGCCCGCCAGACGGGTGGAGGCGGCGGACCCGTTTTATATTTTATTCACCTCCGGCAGCACGGGTGAACCCAAGGGCGTGGTGATCACGCTGCAGAATTTGGAGGCCTTTACTGGCTGGATGTTTGCCGAGCAGGGGTTTGAACCGCAGGCGGAGGTGTTTTTGAACCAGGCTCCCTTCTCCTTTGACCTCTCGGTGATGGATTTGTACTGCAGCCTGCTTTCCGGCGGCACACTTGTATGCATCACCAAGGAGGAGTTGGGCAACCTGAAGGCGCTGTACGCACGGTTGGCGGAGTCCGGGGTGACCAGCTGGGTTTCGACCCCCTCGTTTGCGCAGATGTGTCTGATTGAAAAAGGTTTTCGGACGGAGATGCTGCCCCGGCTCAGGCGCTTTCTTTTCTGCGGCGAGACGCTTGCTCCCGAGACGGCCTCCCAACTGCTGGAACGTTTTCCAGATGCCGAGGTGTGGAACACCTACGGTCCGACCGAGGCCACCGTGGCGACAACCTCCGTCCGAGTGGACCGGGCGCTGCTCTCAAAGTATTCCCCACTGCCGGTCGGTTGCCCGATGCCGGGCACCCGCGTGCTGGCGGTCGATGAGGCGCTCGCCCCGGTCGGAGAAGGAGAGCGTGGCGAGATCCTGATTGCCGGCCCCAACGTAAGCCCTGGCTATCTCCAGCGCCCGGAACTCACGTCCAAGGTGTTCACCTCCTTCGAAGGGCTGCCTGCGTACCGCACCGGTGACTGGGGACGGGTCCGGGAGGGCTTTGTCTTTTTCGAGGGCCGCATGGACGGGCAGATCAAGCTACACGGGTACCGAATCGAACTGGGCGACATGGAGGCCAATCTCCACGCCCTCCCCGAGATCGCGGACGCGGTGGTTTTGCCTGTGGAAAAACTGGGCAAGGTCGACTCGCTCGCCGCGTTTGTGGTGCTTGCAGGCGAGAAGCAGGGGAGTGATTTCGAAGTGGCGGCGAGGTTGAAGACCCGTCTCGGGGAGCGGCTTCCTGCCTACATGATCCCTCGGAAATTTGTTTTCCTTGAGGCCTTCCCCATGACGCCCAATGGAAAAGCGGATCGCCGGGCACTCACCGCCTTGCTCGGTTAGGTCCGCAAACCAGCCCGAACCGGTAGCGCCCGCCCCCCAATGGTCCCTTTTGCAGATTTTCAATACTTCGGGCTGCTCCTTTACGTGCTGCTGCCTTTTGCGGTGCTTGGCTGGTTTGGGCGCCTGAGCCGTAACTGGGGCCTCCTGGCGATGGGCGTCCTTTTGGCCCTCCAGTCGGCGGACAACTTCATTCCGCTGCGCCCGGAGTTGCCCGTGCGTGAGCTCTATTTGGTTTTGGGCTACACGGTTTTCCAGGGTTGCGTGGCCTGGGGACTATTAAAATGGCGTTCCAGACCAGTGTTTTACAGCGCAATCGCCCTTTCGCTCCTCCCACTGACCGCCTCCAAGCTCCTGCCCACGCTGTGGCCACACTCCGCGTTTGGTTTTGCCGGCATCTCCTACATCACCTTCCGTTCGCTTGACGTTCTTTTCTCCATCCAGGACGGGCTCATCAAGCAGCTTTCGCTCAGCGGATACGCCGGGTTCCTCCTTTTTGTCCCCGCTCTTTCCTCCGGTCCCATCGACAGGTACCGGCGTTTCCTCAAGGACTGGGAGAAAACCCGGACGAGGGACGAGTTTTTGGGGGACTTTGATTTTACCGTGCAGCGGCTGGCGCAGGGTTTTCTCTACAAGTTCATTCTCGCCGCGCTGATCAAAAGCTACTGGCTGGATCCGTGGGCTACGGGGCGGGGTGCGGGCGCGCTGTGGATGTACATGTACGCCTACACGTTCTACCTCTTTTTCGACTTTGCCGGCTACAGCGCCTTTGCCATTGGCCTTGGGCGTTTCTTTGGCGTCCGGTTGCCCGAGAATTTTGACCGGCCTTTTGTCTCCAAAAACATTCGGGACTTTTGGAATCGGTGGCACATCTCCCTCTCTTTTTGGTTCCGGGACCACGTCTACATGCGGTTTCTGTTGGCTGCGTCCAAGGGCAAGTGGTTCAAGGGAAAGCACACAGCCTCCTTTGTCGGACTGTTCCTCACCTTTGGGATCATGGGGGTTTGGCACGGACTGGCTCTTCATTACATTCTCTACGGGCTTTACCACGCCGCCCTGCTGGTGTGGTACGACTGGTTTGCGCGCTGGAACAAGGAGCGCAAGGTTTGGGCGGACGCACCCTGGCAGGTCCTGGCGGACAGGCTGCTGACCTTTCACGCCATCGCCTTCGGGCTGCTCTTGTTCTCCGGAAGGCTCACTCCGCCGCCGCCGCCGCCGGTCGAGCGGTTGGTCGAAAAGGTGGATTGCAACGAGGTTGTAGGGGTGGCGTGGGATCGGGCCACACAGAAAGCGGCTTCCGACGTGGATCTTGTTGTGGACGACGCCTTCATCGAGCGCCGGGCTGCCGACGAGTTTCGCGAGGAATTGAAGGAGCGGGGTTTTGGCAATGGGAGGCACGGGTTCCGGTTCCAACTGCCGTGGTGGGTGCGCGACGGGCGGCCGCACATTGTGGAGGTGCGGGACATTGTGACGGGTCTCCCGTTCAAGGGCTCGCCCTACACTCTGGAATGCGAACGCAACGACGAGGAGATACAGCGCGAGGAGGAAAAGCTGAGGCGCGCGCGCGAGTCGACCCCTGCAGCGCCCGCTCCGGATGCGCCTCCTCCTGCGCAAAAATAGGGACCGGGGACGTCCGCCACAGCCGCTTCCCGGAGCCGAGGCTAGCCGGCAAGGTGCCGCTGTTGGCGTTTGGCGGGGGTCATCTTTGTGTTTGGCGCGGAGGGGATCCCTTCGGGGACTTCCTCCAGAAAGGCGAGGCGTTCGCGCTTGATGCCGCCCCGGAACCAGTCGGAGTGGAGGACTCCGGCGACTCCCTCGTGCCCCAGTTCCCCGGCGAGGTAGCGGTAGAGATGTTCCGCAAGCGCCACCAAGGCGATCGAATGGCTGCGTCCCAGTTTGGCCCCGAGCCAGTCGCTGAAGCGCAGGAAGCTTTCAAAGGGCGACAAGCCCCCACGCCACAGCCAGGGAAGGGTTTCACTGAAGCGCCCGCTGTTCGCCAACAAATCCCAGAAACGCGCGAAACGCCGCAGCCTCTGGAGCGTGTCAAAGTCCATGAGCTTGTTGCAGAGTATCTCGTAGGGCGGGTGCGGGCTGTATTGCATTTCCCATTCCCGGTCGTGCCTGACGATGGGCGTGCCGCGCAGTCTTTTGAGGATACCCACTTGGATTTCTTGCGGCTCCATGGCCAGCAGGCGGTCGAAGCCGAGACCAAAGGTTTGCAGCGTTTCACCCGGCAGGCCGGCGATCAGGTCGGCGTGGATGTGGACGCCGGTGTGGGCGCGCAGAAAGCGGATGTTGTGCTCGAGTTTGGTGTAGTTTTGGCGGCGGCTGATGTTTTTGGCGGTCTCCTCGTCGAAGGTTTGGATGCCGACCTCAAGCTGGACGCCGCCGGGCGGGAAGCGGGCCAGCAGTTCGAGCAGCGCCTCAGGCATCCGGTCCGGAACCATTTCAAAGTGCACGAACATGCCCTCCTGCCAACGCTCCAGAAAGAACTGGAGGATGGCGCGGCTGGTCTGGATGTTGAGGTTGAAGGTGCGGTCGACAAACTTGAAGAGGCGGGCACCCCGCTCCAGAAGTCCCTCCAGTGCAGAAAGAAAACGGGTCAGGTCAAAGGCCCGCACCGGGGCGTCCAGGGAGGAGAGGCAGAACTCGCAGGTGAACGGGCACCCACGGGAAGCCTCCACGTAAAGCACCCGGTGGGCGAGGTCCTCCCGGGAGTAGAAGTCGTAGGGGAACTTCACTGTCTCCAGCGGAGGCAACCCGGCGTGGATCACCTTTGGAAGGGAGGCGGCGCCTCCGAGCAGTGCGCGGCATACCTCCGCGAATTTGAGGTCCGCCTCTCCGGTGATGACATGGTCGGCCCACTCGATGAGGAGCTGGGAGTCGGTCTCGTGGCTGACTTCGGGGCCGCCGAGAATCACGACGGTCTGAGGGCTGACGCGTTTGAGGATCGCCACCACCTCGCTCATGAGCGCCACGTTCCAGATGTAGACTCCGAGGCCGACGATCTTGGGGGCGTGCCCGAGGATTTCGGAGGCGACCTCGAGTGCCCGCTGCTTGGTTTCAAATTCCAGAAGCCGCGTGCGCTCCTGCAACTCTCCCATGTTGGCCAGCAGATAGCGCAGCCCCACCGCCGCGTGAATGTAGCGGGCATTGATGGTTGCCAGAAGGATGTCTGCCATGGCCGCGATTGTTTCGAAAGTACGCTCCCAGAGCGAGCAGTGAGAACCGCCTCCAGCCCTACGCGGACCGCCAGATCAGGCGCAGGGAGTCCACGCGCAGCCTTGCGGCCCCCAGCACGCCCGCG
>CAMCIN010000149.1 GCA_945874745.1 Akkermansia muciniphila
TAGATGTCTTCGCGCTCGGACTGAAAGTAGGGGCCGTTCTCGCCCCCGGCCTCGGGGCCCTCGTCCCAGTCGAGTCCCAGCCAGCGGAGCCCGTTGAGGATGACCTGCACCGCTTCATGTGTGTTGCGGGCTTTGTCCGTGTCCTCGATGCGGAGGATAAACTTGCCGCCGTGATGGCGCGCATAGAGCCAGTTGAAGAGGGCGGTGCGTGCGCCTCCAACGTGTAGGTAGCCTGTGGGCGAGGGGGCAAAACGGACGCGTACTTCGGAAGACATAGAACCGGCAAGCGTGCAAATAGCCAGGCTCGGGAGCGAGCAAAAAGCCGACTGGAAAGATCACCCACTAAGGATCGGTAGAAGAGTGGTTGTGGAACCTTGACCGGAATCGTTCGGAGTTTAGTGTGAGCACTCGCGCTGGGGGAAGTCCCCGAGTCCGCGTCCACCCCGGTCATGTTTCAGAAAGTACTTGTTATCGACGATTCGCCAGCTTCCGCAGAGCTGGCGGAGAAAGTGCTTGCCCAGCAGTACCCAGGGGCGCCGGTGGATGTTTTGTACGCGCAGCGCGGAGTCGACGCTTTTGACCGGCTCAACGTGGCCCAGCCCGAGCTCATTTTGCTTTCCGACACGCTTCCGGACCTGACTGCAGAGGCCGTCTGCATGCGGTTGGCCAGCGACCCGCAGACAGCCGACATACCGGTGTGCATTGTGAACGCCACCGGCGAGGCGGACCACCTTGAGGAGCGCTTTCCCAGCGTGCGAAAGGTGTTGGAAAAGCCAGTGCTGCACGACGCCATGGCCGAGCTCCTCTCCCGGGTCGTGGCCTCGATGCGCGCCCTGCCGCGGGCTGGCGCCGACGTCATTGATTTGGATCCGGCGCGCTCCGCTTACAGCGGCCACACCGGCTTCTTCCAGATTCAGGCCGCCCTGCAAATGGCGCACGGCGACCGCTTAACAGGAATTCTCCGCTTTTTTGTGAACCGTGCTCCGGTGGAGCTCTATGTGAGCAAGGGGCGGTTTGTCTTCGCCTCAACACGCAACTACGGCCTGTACTGCCGCGAGTCGCCCGTGGTGCTTGAGGATGCGACGCTTGGACAGATCATGGAGGCCCAGCTCGGGCAGGCCGTATCCGGTTGTCCCCTTTTTCTTTACCTCGGACTCAAGGGGGTTTTGGCCCAGGAGGATGTCGTTCCGGTGATCCGCGAACACGGCCACAGGTTGTTCGCCTCGCTGTGGACCGCGGGACGCGTTGCCTTCGAGTTCGAGCGGATGGACAGCCTCCCAGAATTTGCTGCGAAGTTTCCGGCCTCCGGAGATGATGCTGATAATTGGGTTCTTGTCTCGCTCCGGCACGTGCGGATGGACCAGTTGCCGCTCTCGTTGCGGATCCTTTCTAATGGCTCGCCGGTGTATACGCGCCGGGGGACTGAAATTGTGCAGCGCCTGAGGCTCAACGACCGTGAGGCGCGGTTTGCCGCAAACGTGAATGGGGCCGAGTCGCTCCTCTCCCTGGCCAAACGCACGGGAGTGGATCTGGCTGAGGCTCAGAACATTGTGTTCCGATTCACCACGCTGGGCTTGATGGATTACTGGACGGGCGGGGGCCTGCCGGGCGCCGCCCTCCCGGCGGCGGCGCGACGCAGGTAGGCAGGTCCTCGAGACTAGGTGGCCATGAGCTAGGTGGCCATGAGCGCTTCGATCTCGTCGGCCTCCACGGGGATGGTGGCGGTGAGGTCAACCGGCCCGGCCTCCGTCACCAGCACGTTGTTTTCCAGGCGGATGCCGAACCCTTCCTCGGGCAGGTAAATTCCGGGTTCGACCGTGAGCACCCAGCCCGGGGCAAAGGGGCGTTGCGTGTAGCCGACGTCGTGGACGTCAAGGCCGAGCGGATGTCCCAAGCCGTGCATGAAATACTTGAAGCAGGCGGGCTTTTCCGGTGTTTGCTTCTTGATGTCCTTGCTCTTCAACAGGCCCAGCGCGAGGAGCTCTTCGTTCATGAGTGCCTGCGCCTCCCGTTGCCAGTCCCGGTGCAGCTTGCCGGCGACCGCGCCGGCGATCCCGGCGCGCATCACCCGCAGTACGGCGTTGTAGACTTGTTTTTGGCGGCGGGTAAAACGGCCTTTCACCGGGATGGTGCGCGTGAGGTCGGCCGAGTAGTTGGCGTATTGGGCGGCGACGTCGAGCAGCAGGAGGTCGTCCTTGCGGCAGGGTTGGTCGTTCTGGTTGTAGTGCAGGATACAGGCGTTTGCCCCGGAGGCGATGATCGGGGAGTAGGCGAAGAAGGCACGGTGGCGGGTGAACTCGTGCACGAATTCCGCTTCGATTTCGACCTCGTTCACGCCCGGTTTAACGAACCGGCACACCCGCTGGAAAGCGGTGTCGGTGACCTCGATGGCCTTACGCAGCAGGGCGATTTCAGCCGGTGCCTTCACGACGCGCAACTCGTGGAGCAAGCGGGCCAGGCGCCGGTAGTCGTGGAGGGGATAGCGCAGACGGCAGTCGGCAATGAAACGGGCGTCGCGCGTTTCGACTGCGATGGAGGCGCGCCCGTGTTCGTTGGTGTTGAGATACACGTGCTCGGCCTCGCACATGAGTTGGTGAAAAATGCCGGGAAACTCCGAGAGCCACCGGACGTTTTTGATTCCAGAGATGCGGGAGGCCTCCTCCTTGGAATGCTTGTGGCCCTCCCAGATTTTGAGCAGAGCACTGGGTTCGCGCAGGAAGAGGATTTCCCGGTTGCTTGCGCTGAAGGCATTTGGCGCCAGCACCAGCATGGACTCCTCCTGCTCTATGCCCGAAAGGTAAAAAAGATCCGAGTTCGGAAGGACAGGCAGGGTGGCGTCCGCGTTGACGGGCAGGGCGTCGTTGGCGTTGAGAACGGCAAGGGAATTCGCTTCCAGTAGACCGCAGAGACGCTGGCGGTTTTGCGTGAAGAGTGCGGAGTCAATGGGGGTGTGGCGCATGGGGCGGGAGGATGAGGGTAAACAGCCCCCACAGCATAAGATTGGAGGTGTTTCCGGGCAAACTTGGATTGAGCTCAGACAGGCATCCGCTAAGCTGGAAGGCTAATCATGGCAAAGACTCCCCAAAAACTCTCGGAACATTCCTTTGAATCCGCTCTGGAACGGTTGGAGCACATCGTCGAGGAAATGGAGGGGGACCGCTTGCCGCTCGAAGCACTGCTGGGCCGGTACGAGGAGGGAACCCGTCTGGTCAAGGTCTGCCAGGAAAGAATCGGGGCGGCAGAAAAGCGGATCGAACTGATCGCCAAAAACGCCTCGGGTGCCGCCGACCTCACCGAGTTCGACCCCGCCTCGGTTGCCGCTGAGCCTTCCATCCCTGCCACTGTTCCTGCTCCGGTTGCGAGCCCGCGCGCCTCCTCCTCGCGCAGGAGCGACTCGGACGAAGTCAGTTTGTTCTAGGGCCGGATTGCGGCGTGTAGTAGGAAACCACCCTTCTTTATTCATAGATTCATGGCCACCAAGCTTCTTCCCACGATCCAATCTCCGGCTGACATCAAGCGACTTGGAGCGGCCGATTTGGTTGTGCTCGCGCAGGAGGTCCGTGACGAGTTGGTGCGGGTCCTTTCCGAGGACAACCCCACTTCGGTGGGCGGACATCTGGGGCCGAACCTCGGGGTCGTAGAACTGACCATCGCGCTGCACCGGGTCTTTTCGACCCCGAAGGACAAGTTTGTCTTCGACGTGTCCCACCAGGGTTACGTGCACAAACTGTTCACCGGAAGGAGGGACCGTTTTGATTCGATCCGCCAGTACGAGGGCTTGAACGGCTTTTTGCTGCGCTCGGAAAGCCCTCACGACTGTTACGGAGCCGGGCACGCGGGCACCGCCCTTTCGGCAGCGCTCGGGATGGCCGTCGGGCGCGATTTACGCGGTGGGGACGACCACGTCGTCTGCGTGGCGGGGGACGCGGCGTTCACGTGCGGCGTCAGCTACGAGGCGCTCAACAACACGGCCGAGCAAACCAAGCGGCTGATCGTCGTGCTCAACGACAACGAGTGGTCCATCGCCAAGAACGTGGGGGCCATGGCCTCCTATTTCAACAAGATCGCAACCAACCCCGCCTACGCGCACCTCCACGAAAAGGCGTCGAATTTTGTCCGGATGATCGGCGGCCAGACTGCCTTGGATTTTGCGCACAAGGTGGAAGCCGGGGTGAAGAACCTGCTGCTGCCGAGCGTGATTTTTGAGGAGCTCGGCTTCCGCTACTACGGGCCCATCGACGGGCACGACATCGACCTGCTTGTGCAGACCTTCGAGTTTCTCAAAACCCAGAACGAGCCCGTCTTGCTGCACATCCTCACGCAGAAGGGCCGCGGGTACGGACCCGCGCTGGAGAAGCCCGACAAGTTTCACGGGCTGGGAAAATTCGAGCCGAAGACGGGCGCGACAAAGGCGACGACGACGCCGACCTATTCAGAGTTGCTTGGGCGCACGCTTTCGAAGTTTGCCGAGCAAAATAACCGGCTCGTGGCCATCACCGCCGCGATGCCCACCGGCACGGGGCTCGCGGCTTTCGCCAGCGAGCATCCCAACCGGTATTTCGATGTGGGCATCGCCGAGGAACACGCTGCCTTGTTTGCGTGCGGACTGGCGGTGCAGGGGTTCAAGCCGTTTTTGGCGATCTACTCGACCTTCATGCAGCGCGCCTACGACATGATCGTGCACGACATGGCGTTGCAGAAGTTAAACGTCGCCCTGTGCATGGACCGCGGCGGGCTTTCCGGCGACGACGGCCCCACCCACCACGGGCTCTTCGACATCGGCTACCTGCGGCACGTGCCAAACCTGGTCTTCTGCACGCCGCGCGACGAAGCCGAGTTTGTCGACATGCTCTGGACCATGAACCACTACACCGCCGGCCCGATAGCGATCCGCTATCCCCGCGGCGTGGGCACGGGCGCCAAGCCGGCCGAGCAACCGCGGTTGCTCGAGATCGGAAAGTCCGAGGTGGTGCGGCACGGCAATGCACAGCCGGTGCGCGTGGCCCTCTTCGGGCTCGGCAACATGTGCGCCATGGCGGAGGCCGCGGCGGTGTTGCTCGAGGCGCGCGGGATTTCGGTTGCGGTCATCAATCCGAGGTGGATTAAGCCTTTGGACACTGGGATCTTAGAGTTTTATGCGAGGTCGGCGGAGGTGCTCTGCACCTTCGAAGATCATGTGCTTCACAACGGGTACGGATGCGCCGTGATGGAGCACCTCGGCGAGGAGTGCATCTCCGTCCCGATCGTGCGGATCGGTTGGCCCGACGAGTTTATCGAGCACGGTTCCATCGACATCCTGCGGGCCAAGCACGGGCTGACGGCCGAGGCCGCCGTGGAACGCATTCTCGCCCTGCTCGAGTCGGATTCGGATTCCGGCAGGCGCTCGGGGCCGGCCGTGGTGGCTTGATGGCGGCGGCTGCCCCCGGTATTTGCACCCGTGACTGCCCCTGCTGTTGAAGCCCGTGAGTTGACCAAAATCTTCCGGACCTATCGGAAGAAGCCCGGCTTGTGGGGGGCGGTGCGGGGTTTGGTGCAACGGGAGTACACCGAAATGCGGGCGGTGGACGGGGTGAGCTTTCAGGTTGCGCCCGGGGAGTTTGTGGGTTTTCTGGGGCCCAACGGGGCGGGGAAGACGACGGTTCTCAAGATGTTGTCGGGTTTGGTGCAGCCCACCTCCGGGGATGCCGGGGTGCTCGGTTTCCGGCCGTGGGACCGGCGCGACGCGATGAAGCGGCAGTTTGCGCTGCTCATGGGGCAGAAAAACGCGCTCTGGTGGGATCTGCCGGCGCGCGAATCGCTGGAGCTTAGCCGCGTTATTTACGGGATCGACCGTAAACGCTTCAACGCGGTGGTCGAGGAGTTGACGACGCTTTTGGACGTGGCCGACAAAATGGACGTCATGGTGCGCGAACTGTCTTTGGGGGAGCGGATGAAAATGGAGCTCACCGTGGCCCTGTTGCATTCGCCCAAGGTGCTGTTTTTGGACGAGCCGACCATTGGGCTGGATGTGACCTCTCAAAAAAGGGTGCGCGACTTTCTGAAGCGGCACAGCCGCGAGTCGGGGGTGACCACTCTGCTGACCAGCCACTACATGGGAGACATCGAGGAGTTGTGCCAGCGCGTGATCATCATTGACCACGGAAAGCTCTTCTTTGATGGGCCGCTCGCCGCGATCGTCGACCGCTTTTCAGCGCACAAGCTGCTGCGGCTCACCTTTTCCAAGGACACCGAAGGCCGCTTCGAGGAACTCGGCGAGGTGCTGGAGCGCAGCCCGTTGGGGGTGAAGGTGCGGGTGCCGCGGGTGAAGGTGGCTGACGTCTGCCGGGACGCCCTCGCGTCCTGGCCAGTGGTCGATCTTTCCGTCGAGGATGTTTCCGTGGAGGAAGTCATCCGCCGGCTTTTTGCCCAGGCACAGGAATAGCGGGCCTGCCCGGATCCTGTTGCGGCGCCGGCTCAGGAGCCGACGAGCCAGACGACCTCCCCGTCGGTGGGGCGGACCTTGCCCGAGGGAAATTCGCCCCGGAGCGCGGCTTCGAGAACGGATTCCTTCTTCGGATCGTTCAAGAGGAAGGCCACTTTGCGGGAGGCGTTTAGCAGCGGGTAGGTGAAGGTGACCCGCTGGGGCGGGGGTTTGGGGCCGGTGGTCGCAACGACGAGGCGCTGGGTTTCCTCCAAAGCGGGGGAGCCTGGGAAAAGGGAGGCGGTGTGGCCGTCTTCGCCCAAGCCTAGGAGCAGGAGGTCGTGGCGGTAGATGGGTTCGCCCATGCGTTTTGCGACGGCGGCGAGCTGGGCTTCGCACTGTGCGGCTGCCTCGTTGGGGTCGATGTGGCCCTGGATCTGGAACACGTTTCCCACGGGCAGGGGGACCCTGCAAAGGAGCGCTTCAAAGGCCATGTGGAAATTGCTGTCCGGATTGTCGGCCGGTACGCAGCGCTCGTCGCCGAAGGTGATTTGGACGCATTCCCAAGGGAGGTCGTCGGCGCAGGAGGCGAGGGCCTTGTAGACGGCGCGGGGGGTGCTCCCGCCGGCGAGGCCGAGCCGGAACATCCCCGAGCGGGCAATGGCCTCACGGCCTGTTTCAAGGATCAGCGAAACGGCGTCCTTTACAAAATTGCGGGTGCGCAGCACTCGGGGTGTCATTGGAGTTTGCATGGGATGAAGGCTTCTAAAACGGCGGGCTGGCCGGGGCGCAGCGAGAGGTGGGCGAGGGAGGCTTTTTCGAAGTTGAGATGCTGGGTACTGGGGCGTCCCAGGAGGCTGGCGGCAAGGTCGCCAAGATCGGGTTGGTGGCCCACAAGCAGAAGGCAGGGGGCGCCCAAGTGGATGCCCAGCTCCTCGATCGCCTCCTCCGGGGTCATTCCCGGCAGCGCCCAGTCGCAACGGTTCACAGGGAGGTCCAGTGCCAAGGCCACGGTGGTCGCCGTCTCCACGGTGCGGACGGCGGAGCTGCTCAGCACCAGCGTGGGGCGCACGCGGTAGGTGGCCAGCAGCTCCGCCACCAGGCCGGCCTGCTGGTGGCCCTTGGGAGAAAGGGGGCGCTCGCGGTCGCTTGCCGCGTAGTCGAGGGCATCCGCGTGCCGGAGGAGGAGGAGGTCCATAGGGTGGGCGTTTACATGACCATCCCGCCGTCCACCGTGAGGCACTGCCCCGTGATGTAGGCGGCTTCCGCGCTTGCGAGAAACGCGACGGCCGCGGCGATGTCCTCGGGCTTGCCGAAGCGCCCCAGCGGAATCTGCGTGGTCACCGAGTCCTTGATCTTTTCGGGGAGCACCTCGGTCATGTCCGTGGAGATGAAGCCCGGGGCCACCACGTTGCAGGTGATCCCGCGGCTGGCCAGTTCGCGGGCGATTGTCTTGGAAAGGCCGAGAAGCCCCGCCTTGGAGGCTGCGTAGTTGGCCTGGCCCGCGTTGCCCATGAGGCCGGCCACGGCGCCGCTGTTGATTATGCGGCCCGAGCGCTGCTTGATCATCGAGCGCTCGAAGGCCTGAATGCAGTTGAAAGTGCCCTTGAGGTTTGTGTCCAGAACGACGTCCCAGTCCTCTTCGGAGAGCCGCAACGACAGGTTGTCCCGGGTGACCCCTGCGTTGTTAACCAGTATGTCCACCCGCGAGAAGTCCCCCAAAATCTGGGCCGCCAGGGCCGCCACCGCCGCGTGGTTGGCCACGTCCACGGAGTAGGCCTTTGCGAGGCCTGCGTGCTTGGAGTTGATTTCATCGGCGGTGCGGACCGCGTTGGCTTCGTTGCGGGAAACCACCGCCACCCGGGCACCCTCTGAGGCGAACTGCAGCGCGATAGCGTGGCCGATGCCGCGGCCGGCGCCCGTGACGACTGCGACTTGGTTGGCAAAACGCATGGGAAGACTGTTGTTGATCATAAAAAAGTGCGGAGTGTTTCGCGTTGCCCTCCCGGTGTCGAGCCCCGCCTGCGAGCGCCCGCCAAGGCCACGACACGAGCTTCCCTAGAAAAAGCACATAAGCTTGTGACTCAGAAAATATCCTCTGCTGTCACAGAGGGTCACCGACGGAGGACCCCCTAAAAAAATCTGCGGCATCTGTGACATCTGCGGCTCACTCCCCATTCCTTGGCTCTGTCAGTGGGCGCTGGCCTTTTCCGCCCCCAAACCCGTCTGGGCGCGCACCTGCAGTTCCTCAAATTTCGCTTCCGCCTCGGGTTCGGGGCGCAGGAGGGAGCCCAGGATGGCTGCCAGAAAACCAATCGGGATGCTGAGGATCCCGGGATTCTCCAGCGGAAAAAGGGGCTTCATCTGGATGAGGTGCCGCTTGGCTGCGGCCAGTTCCGGCGGGTCGATGCCCATGATGCTGGGCCCGATGAGAATCAGAACAATGCTGGCAAGCAGGCCTACGCCAAGGCCCGCCACAGCACCCGTGGTGCTGAAGCGCTTCCAGAAAATCGACAGCACGATGACCGGCAGATTCGCGCTGGCAGCCACCGCGAAGGCCAGCCCCACGAGGAAAGCCACGTTGACGGTCTGCAGCTTGATCGCCAGAAAGATCGACAGCGCCCCCACGACGAACGCCGTGATCCGGGCCACACGCACCTCCGTGTTGGGATCGGTGTCCTTCCCGTGGTGGAGCACGTTGGAGTAGAAGTCGTGCGCAAAGGAGGCGCTCGCGCTGATGGTCAGCCCGGCCACCACCGCGAGAATCGTGGCGAAGGCCACGGCGCTGATGAACGCGAAAAAGAGCGGGCCGCCGATGGTCTCCGCCAGCTGCGGGGCGGACATGTTGTCGGTGGGGATGTTGTGGGGCTTGAGGATGGTGGCGGCGCCAAAACCCAGAAACGTCGTCAGGATGTAAAAAGTGCCAATGATGACCATGGCCCAGACCACCGAGACGCGCGCGGTTTTGGCGTCGGGCACCGTGTAGAAGCGCACCAGAATATGGGGCAGGCCGGCGGTGCCAAAGAGCAGTGCGATGCCCAGCGAGATGAGGTTCCACTTGCCCATGCCGCCGGTAACGGCGTCCCCGAACTTCATGCCCGGATCCAGAAAGTTTCGGGTCACCTCGAGCTGGGTTTTGGGGTCGGTGTAGGTGAGGTGGGAGACTGCGTCGAAGAAGTTGGTGAAGCTGTAGCCGAAATGCTTCATGACCAGCACGCTCAGGAAAATGGTGCCGGTCATCAGCAGGATCGCCTTGATGATCTGCACCCAGGTGGTGGCCAGCATGCCACCGAAAACCACGTAGACGACCATGAGGACCCCGACACCGATGATGGCCGCCTCGGTGCTGATCCACGGCAGGTCTTTGAGCAGCAGTTTGACGAGGGTGCCCGCGCCGATCATCTGGGCCACCATATAGAAGGTGGAGACGGTGATGGTGCTCAGCGAGGCCATCGCGCGCACCGGGCGTGGCGTGAGCCGGTAGGCGAGCAGGTCGGCCATGGTGTACTTGCCGGCGTTGCGCAGGGGTTCCGCGACGATGAGTAACACCGTGAGGTAGGCCACCAGCCAGCCCACCGAGTACATGAAACCGTCAAACCCGTAAAAGGCGATCATCCCCGAGATGCCCAGAAAGCTTGCCGCGCTCATGTAGTCGCCGGCGACGGCCAGACCGTTTTGCCAGCCGGTGATGCCGCGGCCCGCGGCAAAATAGGCGGAGGCGCCGGTGTTGCGTTTGGCGGCCCAAATGGTGATGCCCAGAGTGGCGGCCACAAACGCGAGGAACATCCAGATTGCAGGAGTCATAGTTTTTGGAAGGTGTCTGGCCTACTGCTGGGCGGCGGCGCGCGCGTCTGCCGCCTCTGTTTCGAGGACCTGCCGGGCTTGTTCGTCCCACTGGCCGGCCTTGCGGACGTATAGGAAGGCCACAATCCAGGCCATGAAGAACTGCGAAAGGGCAAACAGGTAGGCAATGTTGATCGGCCCGAAGACCGGCTTTTTCATCAGGTCGGGGAACCAGCCGACCAGCACCAGCAGCGCAAAGTAATAGAGGATGAAAAAGATGCTGGCCGGCAGGATGAAGGCGCTTTTGGAGCGCAACAGGGCCTGGTAGCGGGGGGACTGCGCGATGCGCGTCCAGGGGGTGGGGGAGCTCATAGGGAAA
>CAMCIN010000150.1 GCA_945874745.1 Akkermansia muciniphila
CCCCTCGCCTACTTCCGTCCCGCCTCGCCCGGCCGTGCCGGACGGTCACTCTGCGCCAAACTTGCGTTCTCCTGAGACTGCTTTTCCCAAAGGGCGCTCAGTTCGCGCACCCGCTCCGGCTGGACCGCGGCCAGATTGTTGGACTCGCCCCGATCCTTGGAGAGGTCGTACAGCTCCCATTCTCCACCCTTGAGCGCCACAAGCTTCCAGTCCCCTGCCCGAATCGCCCGGTGGCTTTCGTGCTGCCACCACAGGTAGCCGGGTAGACTCGGCTCGTCCTTGGCAAACACCCCGGCCAAACTCCGCCCGGGCGCCGGAGGAACGGCCGCACCGCGGATGGCGGCGGGCTGGGCCGACCCGAGAGCTCCAAGAGGGTGGGCAGGACATCCACCAGATGTCCCGGCCGGTGCCGAAGTTCTCCTCGGGCCTTAATCCCGGCCGGCCAATGGGCAATGAGTGGGGTCGAAATTCCCCCTTCGTGGACCCAGGTCTTGTGCCTGCGCATCGGAGTGTTTGCGGCGCTGGACCACCCGGGTCCAAGGCACAGGAAGCTCGCAGCGGAGCCCATCGGGGCGGCCGGGTCATGTCCGTCACCCCGGACCATCATCTCCGCACTCGCACCGTTGTCGGAGGCGAACAAGACAAGCGTGTTTTCAAAAGCGCCCATCGCTTTGAGCTGGGCAAGGACCCGGCCGATCTCCTGGTCCATCCGGTCGACCATCGCGGCGTGAACCGCCATTTTTTCAGCCTGAAACTCCCGCTGCGCTTCGGAGAGATCAGCCCAGGGAACGGGCCGGTTCACCTCGTTGGGACCAAGCTTTGAGACCTGCTCGGGAAAGGAGTAGGGCGGACCGACTTCCGTCTCCATCGCTGGCAGGGCATGGTGTACGATACCCGCCTGCATCAGACGCGCATGCCTTTCCTGCGCCAGGACATTCCAGCCCCTTCTGTATTTGTCTTTATACTTCGCAATGTCCTCCGCTGGAGCCTGCAACGGAAAATGCGGTGCGGTGAACGCAAGGTAGTGGAAAAAGGGTTTTTCCGCGTGAAGCCGTGCGTGCTCCTGCAACGTCCGCACCGCGTGCTCCGCGATGGCGGTTGTCGCATAGTACTGCCCCGTTTGCGGGGCGGGGACGCCGTCCTCCTTGTTGGAAGCGGACTTGAAGTAATTACTCTCGGCCTTGCCTCCGATTTCAAGCGAGCGGACAAATCCGTTTGCGAGCGGCTCTCCGTCAATGTGCCACTTGCCGGAATGGTAGGAGCGGTAGCCCGCCTCGTTGAGAAGCTCTGTTGCCAGCGGCGCCCAGACGGGCCGGATTCCCTTCCCTCCCCCTGCAAGGCCCGGTATCGCATCCCGGCGCACCTGTTGTGCGTAATAACCGGTCAGGAGCGCCGCGCGCGAAGGCCAGCAGCGTGCGGTGTTGTAGAATTGGGTGAAGCGCAGCCCGTTGGAAGCGAGTGCATCCATATTTGGCGTGTCTATCTCGCCACCGTAACAGCCCAAATCCGAAAACCCTAGGTCGTCCGCCAAAATGAGTAGCACGTTGGCCTTGCTTGGGTTTCTGGTCCATGCGTAAACCTGCGTGTTTCCTTCGTTGTCTGCAAAGGGAATCGCGGGTGCATGCGCATGGTTTCGCAAGTTGATGAGCTTGAGTTGTCATGTTTTGTCATGCAGGCATGTGCCGCCTACGCATTAATTCGCATGAACTGCGGACCTGGACAAAAACTCGCGGTAGAACAAGTCTTGAACATCTGCGTTCTTGGCTCAACTAGTCCGGGTATGCGCACGCTTCTGGGCCCCTATCAACAAGACACGCCGGCGGCAACGAAGCTTGAGGCCATGGATAAGCCCTGGGTGAGTGCGGTCGAACTTGCGGAGGTGGCCATTCATCTGGCGCAACTCAAGGGGATCAAGGAGCCCGATGTCGCCGGGGCTGTGGCGCTGCTCAAGCAAACCTGGCAGGCGCGCCATGCACTTACGCCGCTGGCATGTGCAGACATGGAGTTGGTGCACGACATTTACGGTCGTGAGGTTGAGGCTGCCAGTGTCATCCGCAAAGCAGACAAAGATTTTCCGGGCTCGGCGATAATCCGGCCTCCGCGTTCATATCCGATTCCCCTCGACGAGGCGGTGCGGCATGTCAGTTGCGAATACAGCCGCAAACGCCGAACTGATTTTAGACTCAGGATGTTAAACTCGAGTCGTGCCGCGCTGGGGCTGACGGCAGTTACGGCTGAACAGGCCGCCATGGCAGAAGATAGCGATGTGGCTGATGAGGTTGAGCCATGAGGTCATCAAGCGAATGCATCTCCTCCGGCAGCACTTTATCAACGCGCTCGTAGTCCGGCAGTCGCGCGAGTTCCTGCATGCGGCAGGCATAGGGCACATCCAGCCCGTCGTTCACATAGTCGAAGACGGCGAAGGTGAAGTCGGGTTCACCGCTCTCGCGGCCCACATGCCCGGCGGTTTCATTGAACGTGGTGCCTTTCACGATCAGCTCTCCGTCCAGCCCGTCAGGCAGGTTGGCTTCGATCCACTCGCGAATGAAGCGGTTGGACACGGGCTTGAAGCTGCGCGTCAGGGCGCGGCCATTGATCTTGAGGCAGCGAATGCCATCGAGCTTGGGCGTGGCCAGCAGCGGGAAGCTGAGTGCATGGAGACGCTCGCAGTTATCGGCGAGCATGGGTTTGGTGATGGGGGACGAGGCGGTGGTAGTGGTGTTCATGGCTTGGAGTGCCCATGTGGGCATCCTGTGGGCCTCGTCACCGTGGCTGCGTGTGTCGCACCGATTTGATCACCATTTATCGGACTCAAAAATACCGACTCACCTGCTTGCACAAAACCAGCCGCCATTGTTGCCGCGTAGGAGGCGTTTTACAGGCCCAGCGGCTCCACAAGGTATGAGAGTATGCCGACCCCCGACATGCACTTGTTGCGACCATCAGCGCGTGTTGTTGCGACCATCCGGTCAGCCTTCAATCAAGTGATCAAACAGCCCTGGCTGCAATGGCTCCAGTGCTGCCTGCTCCGCTTTAAAGAAGTCCGCCTTGGTCTTGCCGCGCTTCTTGCCTTCACGCGTGTGGCAGTCATACGCATATTCGGGGATGGCAATGTAATCACCGCTGTTGCGCAGTTCCAGGGCCAGCGTGTCAGGATCAAGACCCGCCGTCTGATCATAAACGTAATTTTGCAGATGATCGGGATCGCGACTCTTCTTCGATAAGCACAGCAGAATGACCGCCTTGCTGATGAATATACGGCCCTTCGCTTGCTTGGGTGGGATGCCGTCATTGATGACGAGGTAGCTGTCATGCAGCGCCTTCACCTCCTGCGTGAGGATGCCCCAGCAGTCCTCCGCGCTGATGGTGAGCAATCGCTTCCACACATACTTGCCGAAGCCGCTCTGCCACAGTTCCAAGGCCCAGTATCCAGCCAAAGCCGCATCACCACGCCGGATGGCTTTCTGCATGGCAGAAGATACTTCACTGAAATTGTAGCTGCGGATGGTTCGCAATTGCATGGGGTTGGCGGGAAAGAGATCTGGGAGGTCCATGAATGGAGGCCTCGTCACCGTGACTTCGGGATTCCATCCGTTTGCATCACCAAATGATGCCTTGAGGTTTGAGTAGGTCGCAGGGTTTGGGAGGTGCCTTGAGGTGCGTCATCCAAGTGCGATGCTCTGACGGCGCGATGCGCTCATCGAGACGCGGTCCTGGCTCTTGTAGTCACCGAAGTCGATGTGGGCCTTCCACTTGCGTTTGAGGTGTCGCTTCTCCGTGGCAATGTGGTCCGCCGATCGGAACAGGGCATTACCACCAAAGTTCCTTTCGCGCTGAAACGCATCCCTAGATTTTGCTGGTCAGATTCCGCCGATCAGTTCGTCCATACTTGTGAATGACCGAAGAACTACTCGTCAAAACTCTTCTAGATGCGCGACCACGTGTTGTGGCGGGGGCGTTTGCGGTCGTGCGGGATGGGCATCTGGCGGAGGATGTGTTTCAGGAGGTGTTGCTGCGGGCGTTGCGGATGCGGGAGAGTTTTTCGGATGCGGGCGGGGTGCTGGCTTGGGCGCGGGTTTCGGCGCGGAATCTGGGGATTGACCATGTGCGGCGCTCGGGGCGGATGGGGGAGATTTTGAGCGAGCTGGCGCTGGATGCACTGGATGCGCGGCTGGAGGAAATTGGTGATGCGCAACGGCAGCGAGCGGAGGCGATGCGCGGGTGCATGGAGAAGTTGCCGGAGGAATCGAGGGCGCTGCTGCGGATGCGCTATGACGAGGGGTGCAAGGGCGAGGAGCTGGCGCGGCTGCTTCGGCGCAGTGAGGCGGCGATTTACAAGGCGCTGTCGCGGCTGCATCAGGCGTTGCGGAAGTGCATCAATGAACGGCTGGCGGAGGAGGGCGCGGTATGAGCATGACTGACGAAGCGCAGCTCTGTGAAAGGCTCACGCGCTATGTCGCGGGTGATTGCCCGGCGGAGGAGGTGCGGGATCTTTCGGCGCGGCTGGAACGCGATGCGGCGGCTTGCGACCTTCTCGCGGAGGTTTTGATGCAGGGCACGGCGGTGCGGGAATATGCGCAGGCGCATCCGCAGACGATGGCGTCGGCGGTTCGTGTGCCGCAGCGCTGGCAGGCGTGGCTTTGGCCGCTCGCGGCTGCGGCGGCGGTGGTGATTACGGCGGTGATTTGGATGCAAGACGGGCGCGGTGAGGCGTCAGTGATGCAGGCTGCGGAAGTGTGCGGCAGCGTGCGCTGGACGGGACAGCGCGGGAGCGTCGTGGACAGCCTGGCAAAGGACACTGCGCTGGGTGGCGGCACGGTGGAGACGGTGTCGGATGATGCGGCGGTGACGCTGGCGTTTCGTGATGGCTCGCTGATCACGCTGATGGCGCACAGCGCGGCGACGATTTCCGATGACGGGCAGAAGCGGGTGCATCTGCGCGAGGGCAATCTGTCCGCCGATGTGCGACCGCAGCAGCGTGGCAGGCCGATGTTGATTCACACGCCGACGGCTCTGCTGGAGGTGCTGGGCACTCGCTTTGAAGTGGACTCCGATTCGGCGAACACGCGTCTCGCGGTGAATGAAGGGCGCGTGCATCTCACGCGGCTGATGGATGGCCGCATGGCGGAAGTGCCCGCGCAGCATGAGGCCGTGGCGTCGCTCTCCGGCGCGGAGATGTCCGTGATGCCGCGTCGCCAGCCGGAGGTGCTGTGGCGTGCGGACATCGCTGCCGGTCCCGCTGGTACGCAGGGCCGCTGGTTGCCCGCTGAGGGTGGGAAAGCGCCACGCATCGCCTCCGAGCCGGTCTTTTTGACCAAAAGCAGCCGCGGGCCGGTGACGATTCATCGCGTGGGACTAACGCTGCCGTGGCAGGAGCGGGCGAACCTCCAGATTCGGCCTAATTCGATGGTGCGTCTGCGCGGTCATGCCACGAAATCCGCCACGCTGGAGGTCATGCTGGCCTGCATGAAGACGACGGGTGGTTATGCGGGGAACTGGTTCCAGCAGCGCGGCATCAGCGCTGGCGAATGGCAGCTCGAGGTGCCCGTGAGCGCCTTCCTCCAATGGCGCGCAGATGCAAAAAACGCACCGCAAGAGCCGCTCGAGCTTCGCCAGATGGCCATCTACACCATCGGCACCGACGCCGCGCTCGAAATCGAAAGCGTCGAGGTGCTGGGCGCGAAGTAACCCACCTTTGAAATCACATGAAACCCATGATTAAAATGCTCCGGACGCTCCGCATCGTTCTCTTTCATGTGGCCGCGTCTGCCTTGCTCATCGGCGCTGCATCCGGAGCCGACCAACTGCCATTGCGTGCGACGGGCGGCTTTGTCGTGGCCGGGCATGCCTGGACGTGGAACAAGGGCACGCTCTTCGAGGCCATCGACCAGACAGCGGCGCTGGGACTCGATTCGCTGGAGATTTTTCTCATGGGGATGCGCATCAGCGCGGAAACCGGCGATGCCGTGCTCGACGACGCGACGCCGGAGGCACTCATCGCCCGCATCCGGGAACACGCGCAGGCGAAGGGCGTGAAATTCGTCGCACCCTACATCGGTGGCAAGCAGTGGACTCGCATCGGCCAGGATGAAGGCCAGTTGCGGCGCTTCTTCGAGCAGGGGAAGAAACTCGGCACCACTGGATTCACAGGTGAGCCGATGGAATCGCAGTGGGACATGCTGGAAGAGCTGCTCAAGGAATACGACTTCACCTTTGCCATCCACAATCACGCCATCGGCTTTCAGGCGGACTACTTCGGCGCACCCTATCCCTACGGCAATCCTGCCGAGACGGCGAAAAAGCTCGAGGCCCAGCATCGCGACAAGCGCATGGGCATCTGTTTCGACACCGGCCACGCCGCGCGCTCCGGGCTCGACATCGTGGAAGTTACCCGCGCCTGCGCGGGCCGTCTCCGCAGCCTGCACCTCAAGGATGTGGCCCGCGTGCAGGTGAATGATGTGCCCTTCGGAACCGGACGTGTGAACATCGCTGCTGTCCTGGCCGAACTGAAGCGCCAGGGCTTCCAAGGCCACATCGGGCTCGAATACGAGAACTTCGAGTCGCCCACCTTTGGCGACGACCTGCGCCAGATGGTGCGCTTCGTCCGTGAGCGGGGGAAATGAAGTTCGCCGCCCATCATGCGGCGAACATCACTTCGGCCAAAGACTGCTTCGGAGTTCTCTCGGTGCCTTGTCGAACTTTTTGCGAAAGGCCGCGTTGAATCGCGTGAGACTGCCGAAGCCGCTGGCGAAGGCGATTTCGGTGATGCTTTGCTGGGTTTGCGTGAGCAACTGATGCGCGTAGGCGATGCGGGCATCGGTGACGAAGGCGATGAAGGTCTTGCCGGTGTGCTTGAGGAACTGGCGGCAGAAAGTGGCGCGGCTCATGGCACTGCGTTTCACGGCTCCTTCGAGCGTGAGCGGTTCGGTGAATTGTTCGAGCACCCATTGCACCACCGCTTCGAGACGTGGGCGGGTGGCGGCATCGGCTTCGGCGAAGACATGGTTCAGGCTGAGCGTGACGGTGTGTTTCTCCGGCGCGCCGTGGAGTAGCGCGAGGAGTTCCAGCAGCAGACCGGCGCGTGCGAGCTTGCTGGCGGCGGCCATGCGTTCCAGCAGGCAGAGTGCGGCCCGCGCGGTGGTGGGTCGGAAGGAAATACCGCGCTTCGCCGTGGCAAATAGTCGCTGCACCTCGCGCTCGCCGCCCAGCCTGCGCAGCGGGTGCTCGGGCGGCAGATGAAACTGAAGCACATAGCCATCGGTGCGGCCCTCCTCCATCCAGCAATGCGGGAGGTGGCTGCCGAGCAGCACACAGTCCCACTCGCCAAACGCACCGACGTGGTCGCCGACGTAGCGCATCCCGGAACCGCGCAGGAAAATGGTGAACTCCATCTCGGCGTGGCTGTGCCAGCGACCGCCCGCGCCGGAGGCAGCGGCGCGCTTTCCGCCCGCTTCGAGCGATTGCAGCGATTGCGCATTTCCCTGCCAGCGCAGCAGGCGGAGGCATTCATCGGGGGCAAAGCGGATGTTTTCGAGCAGGACGGCCATTGCCCGGAAATTATCACCCGCAATGACGCTTTGTCGAATGCATGCGACGATACGGTCAGTGATTGAGACGGGGCGGTGAGACTCCGGACCGTCTCATGGCGATATTTATATCTGACGATGGGAGAACCGCCCATCGAAACCATCCCCGATGTTTATGATCTCAAGAACCCTGCTCACCATTTCTTTGACTCTGTTCGCGGGCTTGCTCTCCGCGCAGACTACCTTCAATTACAATACCAACGCGCCCGCGAACTGGAGCGCGATTGGTGCTCCTGTTGTGGGTGACATTGTGAATCTCTCGGCGGATCTGACTTCCGGGCGGACGATCACCATGAATCCCGCTGGCACGGTGGGGACGTTGTTGATGGAAGATGGAAGACACGGTCACGTCCACGGGCTCGGTCTTTGGATGGACGATCGCGGGAACCGCAGCCCAAACTCTCACCTTCGACAACACCGGTGCGACAGCCGCAACGATCACCGTGCGCAACAACACCAATGCAACGACGGGGCTTGTGGGAGGTAATATGCTCATCTCCGCTCCGATCGTGCTCGCTGATGATTTGATCGTCAACGTGGCCGATCTCGGCTCCCTCCTGACCGTCTCAGGCACGATCAATGGGGGTGGGAAAACCTTGTCCATTCTGGGGTTGGGCGGTGCGACGATTGGCACCGGGGCCATCACCAACCTTGCTGGGATCACGATAGGCGCTGTCCATCGCGCCACGACGATCAGTGGGAGCAACACCCGCACTGGTTCAGGCGAGGGATATGCCTTGCAGGTTGCAACCTCGCTACAGTCACTCATTCGGGAGCAGTGACGCTCAACGCCGGGAATATCAACATTGCGGCTGAGAACTACGGACGCCTCACCATGAGCGGAGCTTTGACGACTTCGGGTAACCTGATTATCACCGGCACCGGAGGTCTAAGCCGTGACTTTGACGCAAATCGTAGCAACTCGTTATTTGAGAAAAGTTTGGTCCGCTTGACGGCGGCCAACGTGCTCACGGGAACCACAAGCATCAGCGGCGCTTCCGTGCTTCTTGATTTTGCCGCCGCCAACACGGCAAACGGTCGTCTTTCCAGCACAGGCACGCTCACGCTCGCCAACGCGGGTTTGATGATGAGTGGTTTTGCGAGTGCCACCAGTTCCCAGGCGGTGAGCGGGACAACCATCGCAGCCCGATCCGGTAACTTTGTGTTTGTCACTCGTGGAGCTACGGGCAGCGCCACTTTGGATCTGGGCACCATCACCCCTGGGGCCGAATCCTGGGTCAACTTCCGAACAGCGGGGACTGGCGCTGGCACATCCCTCATCAAGGTCAGCAACGCCAATACCAATGGCATCCTCGGGGCATGGGCCACGAATGGCTCGCTTGGGCCGGTAGGTGGTAACGTGTTGAATTGGGCCGCCAAAGATGGCAGCGGCAATGTGGTGGATGCCACTTACACGACCACAACCAATATCGCTTTCACGGGCGTCAATGACTCTACCCAAAACACGAATTGGACCGGCACTGATGTGACGGTCATCACCCTCAGCGGCAACATCACGGCCAACAGTCTGAAACTGGCGGCCAGCCGCAATTCCGTCGCGGGGGTGAACCTCGGGACAAACACCATCACCTTGACCAGTGGTGGTTTGATTTTGACAGACGTGGCTGCCAATAGCCCGAGCTCGACTCTGCCCTATGCGACTTGGGCACTCACACGTCTGGATAATGGAACCATGTCGATCCAGACCAGTGGCAGCGGTTTGATCAGCGCAGCTACACCAGGGAGTCCGCTCTACATCTACACCAATCGGCCTACCTACCTCTCGAACCCGGTCGTCGGGGACGCGACGGGGCGCCTGGTCAAGGGCGGGTCTGGGAGTCTTTTTCTGAGTGCCGCCAGCACCATGGAAGGGGTCACGATCGTGGGAGGTGACTTGGTCTTGACCGGCTCGGCGACGTTGGCAGGGGGGAATCTCAGCCTGAACAATCGTGGAACCTTGATTCAGGAAGGAACACTGACGCGGAGCATCGGCAGCGGAACAGGGCAGGTGTCCATCGAAGTCGGCGGCGGCGGTTTTGCGGCGACGGCGAACGGTCTGACACTCAACCTGACCGGCACCGGCACCGGCGGGGCGCTGACCCGCAACGATGTAGGCGGTAACTTGATCGTCACCAATTTCCATTCCGCCTCGGGTGTGACTGGCCTGACCTCGAGCCTCGTTACCACCGGAGGATTCATTCTTGGAGTGGGCAGCAACGATAGCAATGGGGTCGGCACCTACAGCAATGCGGGTTCAGCTCTGGCGGTCATCAGTGGCGCGACTTCGGGCAGCGGGCTGCTGACTTTGCTGGGGCCGTCTTCCGCGTTAGCGAGTTTATCGACGGGGGCCGTTTTTGGTGGTGGATTGATCGTGCTGAATGGCGCGCTCGGCCATACCGGGGGTCTTCAGGTCATCGGCACCAACGTGTTTTTGGGCGAGGCCAACGCCGGTTATCTGGCGAACACCCACGTCAACTTCAGTGCGGGAGCCACGCTCGGCACGTCAGGAACTCGAAGCTTCACGATTGGGAATGCGCCGGGCCAGATCGCCTTTGGGGGGTTGACTGCGTTCGGGGGTGAAGTTCCAGACGCAGGGGGCTTTGCGGCCATCGGTGGGGTTCTCGATCTCACTCTCAACTCAAGTGCGGTCCTAAATTTTTCCGATCCTTTTAACAACCCTTATCATCTGAGAAACCTCGTGCTCGGCTCGGCTCACGCCACTCATGAGACAAGGTTGACCAATGAATTGACGGGTCCCGTCGTCCTTTCTGTGATGGGTGCACCTGCGGTTCAGATCCAAGGA
>CAMCIN010000151.1 GCA_945874745.1 Akkermansia muciniphila
AGGACGCGGTGCTGCTTGCGCATTGCAGCATCACTTCGCGCAGCTTTGATTGGACAAATGCACCCCATTGAATCCGCTCCCGAGCGCGTCCTCGCCGTCGACCCCTCCCTGCGTTCGACTGGGTACGCTGTGCTGGAGCGCACCTCCGGGGGGAGCGTTCAGGGGGGCAACCGCACGAAGGCGCTCACCTGGGGAGTCATCAAAAACAGGCAGGACCTGCTCCAGTCCGGGTGTCTTTTGGCCATCAACGCCCGGATTCGCGAGTTGATTGAAGAGTACCGGCCGACTTCGGCAGCCTTTGAGGCCGTCATTTTTGTCCAAAGCTACAAGACGGCCATCGTTTTGGGGTGCGCCCGGGGCGCCGCCGTGCTGGCAGCTGCACACTGTGGGCTTCCCATCTACGAATATGCGCCGCGGCGCGTCAAACAGGCGGTGGTGGGCCGGGGAGGCGCCGACAAAGAGCAGGTCGCCTTCATGGTGCGCGCCCTGCTGGGGCTCACAGAGACGCCGGTCTCGGACGCCGCGGATGCCTTGGCCGTAGGGCTGACCCATTTTCAGGCCGAGGACCGGGCCAAGTGGAAGGTGGGAGAAATGGAACGCATCTAATGCACAAGGCACTCAACACAGAATGGCTGGGCCGGATTTCCTACGCGGAAGGCGTGCGGGTCCAGGAAGCCTTTTTGGAGCGGAAACTTCTGGAGGCGGCCCTGCCTGACCAGCTTTACCTCCTTGAGCACGACCCAGTGTACACCATCGGCCGTTCGGTTTCGCTGCAGGAGGCGCTTGCCGGCGGCCTGCCACATCCGCTGGTCCAGGTGAGTCGCGGTGGGAAGATCACCTTTCACGGGCCTGGCCAGCTGGTGGGCTATCCGCTGCTGGATTTGCGCGAGCGGGGGCAGGATCTGCACAGGCATCTGCGCCTTTTGGAGGAGGTGTTGGTGGAGTTAAGCCGGAGCGTCGGGGTGGAGGCCGCCACCCGGGAGGGGCTCACCGGAGTCTGGGTGGGGGAGCGCAAGCTCGCCTCCATCGGGGTGGGGGTGCGCCGTTGGATCAGCTTGCACGGTTTCGCCATCAACATTTGCGGGCCGCTGGAGGGCTTCAACCACATCACGCCCTGCGGGCTCGAGGGGGTGGAAATGACCAGCCTCGAAGCGGAGGGGGCGGCGGATTTGACCGTGGAAAAAGCGGCAGCGTTGGCAGCCGAGATTTTCGCCGCCCAGCACTGAGACTGCTGGAGTGAATCAGTTGCAAGGACCGTCCTCGCCGTCCAGAGGGGGAGAAACAAAACAGGCACGAGGGTGACGGGCCTCCCTTTTGGCGGCGGTTCCCAACTTTGCGTGTCCGCAATAAGCAAGACGGACTCATTTGTTTGCCGCGGCCGTCGTACACTTGCGGACGTTGACATCAGAATCCACAGCGCGGATTCTTTCAGGCGTGAGCCACCCTCTCCTTGATCGCCGGGCCTTTTTACATGCCGTCAGCGGGGCCCTCGCGGTGTCCGCCTTCGCGGGCCGTCCCCTTTATGGCGCGGCCGATGCGGTTCCGGCGGAGGCCACCGGCGACGGCACGGCGCGGATCCGGTTTTTGGAGCCGGCCGAGGTGCTCATTTGCGGCAGCACTTTGTTCGCCTGCCAACTCGCGCTCGACTCCGCCCTAAGCGGCAGGCGGACGGTTCTCGTGATGGACCGGGTGAACCCCTTTTTTGAGGGGATCGCCTGCCTGCGGTCCTGGCTGGAGACCTCCGATGAGGGCGCCTTTCCCGCGGTGGTGCGGGGGGTCTTGGCTGAGGCGACCGCAGAGGCGAAGGATGGCCGCACTTATTTCAACGCTTCGAAGGCGGCGCTTGAGATCGAGGAGCGACTTGCCGAGGTGGGGGTCCGCTTTCTTTACAACGCGTCTGTAGCCGGCGCATTGGGGGCCGGGGGCCGGCTCTGCGGCGCGGTGTTCGGCGGAAAGACCGGCCTGTTTGCGATCGAGTCTTCCTGGGTGGTGGATGCCACGCCCGAGGCGACGCTGGCCCGCGCCTGCGGGGCAAAATTCACCACGGTCACGGGGCCGCGCCGCTTTCATTACGTCGCAGATCTGGCCGCCCCTGTTGCGGCCCGGAGCACCTCCTACATCGCTGCCAACGGCGCACGCGTGTCGGTGGAACTCCACCACTACTTTGCGGAGTTTGCCATCGAGCTGGAGTCTTCCGAGACTGGGCCTTTGGCGGCGGCCCTCGATTTTGAGAAGGTGTATGCGGCGGCCCTGGAGATGCAGTGGACCGGCGCCGAGAAGCGTTTCCGTGGGGCCGATGGCTGCCTTGGGAGCGGGATCGACCGTTTGGAGTGCGCCAACGGAGCCGTGGAGGGTTTTGACAACCTGCTGGTTTTTGGGCCCATGGCGGTTTCCAACGGCGCCGAGGGCTCGTTGCTCCTGAAGGACTGGAAGTCCCTGTTTAAGGCGTTTCCGAATGCCGTCACGCGCCTAACGCCGCGTCCAGCCCCCACGCCTGCGGAGGGGGTCTTTGAATTTTGGAACCGGGGCGTGCCGGCGGATCCCGCGCCGGACCAATCCGTCGCGCACACCTTTGTGGACCACGGGTTTGAGGAACCGGGGGCGGTGGAGCGCGCGGTTCGTTTCCAGCCGCCGCAAGTCGCTTTGCGGACTGACCTCCTCGTGGTCGGCGGCGGGACTAGCGGCAACGCGGCGGCTTACGCCGCAGCGGGTCTGGGAATCCAAACGGTCTGCCTGGAGCGTGGTTTTGAGCTGGGGGGCACGAACACGGTCGGCGGAGTCACCAACCTCTGGTACGGCAAGCGGACCAAGGCGTTCGACGACTACTACGGCGCGATGGACGCAAAAAACGACGGCCTCAACGCGCCCGGGTTTTACCGCGGGGTGCGCAAGGCGGGGGCCCGGATTCTGTTTGGATGCGCCACCACGGGCGTGGCGCAAAAAGGCAGGAACGTGACCCGCGTCTACGTGATCACTCCCTTCGGGTTGGTCGCGGTGGAGGCGCCCCGTTTTATTGACGCGACGGGCGACGGTGCCCTCGCGGCGTGGGCGGGCTGCGCCTACTCCTTTGGAGGGGAACATGACGAGTTGACGCTTTGGGCCTCTTTTGCCGGCTACAAACCGGGCCGGCCCGAAGCGCTGCGGCCGTTCCTCTCCCCCTGCGACGAGCGCAGTGCGTTGG
Organism: Akkermansia muciniphila; assembly: GCA_945874745.1. Classification (GTDB taxonomy): domain Bacteria; phylum Verrucomicrobiota; class Verrucomicrobiia; order Chthoniobacterales; family Chthoniobacteraceae; genus Chth-196. Next base: position 3,182 of record CAMCIN010000151.1, read on the forward strand.
ACACCACCCGCTTCATCCTCTCGATGCGCCGCAATAGCAAGGTGCCCCTCGAGCAGAAGCACGTTCCCCCGCCGTTCTACCTGGCGCCCCGCGAGTCGCGCCACATTCGCGGTGGAAAAACGCTGACCTTCCTCGATCTGCTGGCCGGGCGCCGCTTTGCGGACGGAGTTTTCCGGGTCGAATCCAACCCGGACATCAAGGGGCTTGCCACCAGCGACGCGGCCAAGGCCGGGTTCATCCCGACCAACTGGAAGGCACTCTACCAGGTGACGATCCCGTATTCCGCGCTGGTGCCGGTCTCGCTGGACAATGTGCTGATTGCCGGGAAGGCCTACTCCGCGACGCACGACGCGCTCTCGGCCGCCCGCATGCAGCGCGACCTGTGCGTGATGGGAATGGTCGCGGCCAACGCCGTGCAGCTGTCCCTTGCCTCGGGCAAAATCCTGCGCGACATCCCCGTGCGCGACCTCCAGCAGACCCTGATTGCAAAGGGGATGCTCAAGACAACGGACCTGCCCGAGGACGACTTTGGCTTCAAGCTCACCCCGGAGCAAATGGCCAAGAAGGTCGCCTCCACCGCCGATTTAGACGAGTCGCTGGCGGCTTCCGCGATGCTCTGTCTTATTCCTCGGGAGAAGGCGCTGTCGGCCTTGGAGCCGTTTGCTGCCGCGCCGCATGCGGGGGTCGAGCGGGTTCTGTGTTTTCTGCGGCATCCCCGGGGGATCGAGCGCTACCTTGCAGAGGTTGGGAATGCGTTGGAGGCTCCCGTGCTGAGCCCCGAGCTTTTCGGGGGAAAGGGCACCAAGCACCTCATGCCCGACCAGGGTTATGCGCCCGTGTCCGCGCTCATGCTGGGCAGCCTGGCGTATGCGGGCGAGCGGCGTTCTGTTCCTCTGCTGGCGCGGCTTGCAGGAAAAATACACATGGATTCGAACGACTTGCACACGGAGCTGCGGTCCGCGTGGGGCTATCTTTACGCCCTCGCCTGCGGGTTTGAGCGGTTGGCGTGTACCGAGGGGCGTGCGCCCTTGCGCCAGGTGCTTGAATCGGTTTTTGAGCACACCCACGCCCTAAAGCGGGCAGGGGATCTGCGGGCCTGCCAGAATGTTCCGGGCGAGCGGATGGCCTATTTGCAGATGGCCCTTTCACGGGCGTTGTTGCGGTGCGGGGATGCCGAAGGCGCTGTCCGGTTGTGCGAGTTTTTGGATGAGGCGCGTGTCTGCCTCGCCCGTGCGGCGCGGTCCGAGTTGGCGGCCGCGACGGGCCGGGATTTCGGCTTTGACGCCAAGGCCTGGCGGGCGTGGCTCGCGGAGCGGGGCGCAGAAATCCGCCCGAACCCACTGACCAAGACGTTCGCATGAGCCGGCGCGGAGCGGTTGAGGGAACGGTGGTGGTGTGGGACTGGCCCGCAAGAATCACCCATTGGGGTTTTTCGTTCTCGTTGACTGCTGCGTTGGTGTTGGGTTTTCAGTTTGACCCGGAGAGTCCCTGGTTCCGGTGGCACATTCCGGCCGCGTACTTTGCGGTGTGGTTTTTGGGGGTGCGTCTCCTGCTGGGCTTCGCCGGGAGCCGCTACCTGCGGTGGACCGCTTTTTTTCATTCGCCGCTCAACACCGTGCGTTACTTCGGTTCGGTGTTCCGGGGCGAACGGGACACGGCGGTGGGGCTGAACCCGGGATCCGCCGCCTTTGCCTCGGGCATTTACGCGTGCCTTGCGGCCCTGATTTACAGCGGGTTTGAAGCAGACCTGGTGGAGACGTGGCACGGCCGCCTGGCCCGCGCCGCGGTGGGCTTGATCGGGCTCCACCTCGCCGGCTTGTTGCTGCACGCACTGCGGCACCGCGCGCCCACGCCGCTGGCCATGGTTCACGGACGGGTGGCCGGGCGGCAACCGGAGGGATTGCCCGGCACGCACGCCAGGGCCGGCTTGCTGCTGCTTTTGCTCAGTGGCCTGGTGCTTGGACTTTTGGTTGGATACTACGACGAGGCCAACGGCGTCATCGCAATCCCCGGACTGCCGGAAATTCCGGTGCCCGCCATTCAAAAGGGGTAAGCGCCTGGAGGACTGTGCAGCCCGGAAGGGTGTGTGGTTGGAGCGGGCTTTCTTCTCAGGCTTCCTCACGCCGGATTACTTCCGCTTGGGCCTTCTTTTGGGCGCCCGTTTCTGCGCGCCCTTAGGCGCTTCTTTTTGCCGTTCCGGCTCTCTGTGGGTGGCCCGCGGCGTCCGTGGTGTCCGGTTGGTGCGCGCGCCCTCCGGTGCTACACCGTCGGCCACCGGCACAAAGTCGACCTGCCGCTTGTGCACGTCCACGCGGGAGACGCGCACGCGCAGGGTGGTGCCGACCTGGTAGCGTTTCTTGGTGCTCTTACCCCGGAAGACGAGCTGCGCTGAATCAAAAATGTAAAAGTCCTCTGGCAGCTGGCTCACGTGGATGAGGCCCGTAAAGAGGACATCTGGCAACTCCACCACGAGTCCGTAGCTGCGCACATCCATGACGGTGGCCGCGAACGTCTCGGGGGGCCTCGCCCGCAGCTGGCGTTCGAAATACTCCAGCTTCTTGCGTTGCACCGAGTCCTTTTCGGCGTCTGCGGAAACGCGTTCGGTGGCGGAAATGTGCACCGCGGCAGCCGACAAGTCCCCTGCGGGGCCGGCGGCTTCACCGGCGAGGGCGCGGTGCACGAGCAGGTCGGCGTAGCGCCGGATCGGGCTGGTGAAATGGGTGTAGTTAGCCTTGGAAAGGCCGTAGTGGCCGATGGGCTTTATGTCGTAGGTGGCCCTTTTGAGGCTCTTTAGGAACTCCACCTTCAAGTACGCCTCGTCCGGCTTGCCCCTGAGGAGGGCCAGAAGTTTTTGCACCTCCGTGCGCTTGGTCAGGTCGCCGGTGCGGTAACCGTACTGCAACACCTTTTCCCGGAACTCGCCGATCCGGTCCGGATCGGGAGCCTCGTGGATTCGGTAGACGCAGGGTTTGTTGGCCCGCTTGATGGCGCCGGCGACGGCCTCGTTGGCCGCGAGCATGCATTCCTCGACGAGCTGGTGGGAGATGTCGTTTTCGATCTTCTCAAGGCGGAGCGGCCGGCCGTCTGGGTCGAGCCAGACTTTGACCTCCGGAAAGTCGAGTTCTAGCGAGCCCGACTCGAAGCGCTTTTGGCGGAGCAGGCTGGCCAGTTCCCACGCGGCGCGCACCCGCTCCTGCACCGCCGGTTCGGTGTAACAACGCGACCCCGGGGGCACGGAGGGCAGGTCCTCGCGGCCGTGGACCCGGTCCTCGAGAATGGCAAAGGCCTGCTTGTAGGTGAGGCGGGCGATACTCCGGATGACCGTACGCGCGAACCGCACCTCCCGAACTTTGCCCTGCTCGGTGAAATCAATGAACGCCGAGAAGGCCAGTCGTTCCACTCCTGGCTTCAGCGAACAGACCCCGTTGGAGAGACGCTCCGGGAGCATCGGGATGACTCGGCCGGCCAGGTAGGTCGAGTTTCCGCGGTGCCGCGATTCCTTGTCGAGGGCGGTACCCCGCCGGACGTAGTGGGCCACGTCGGCGATGTGGACGGCCAGGTGCCACCCATTGCGGCGCCGTTCCACGTAGATCGCATCGTCAAAATCCTTGGCGTCGTCCGGATCAATGGTGACGACGGGTTGCTCCCGCAGGTCTTCGCGGCCGCGCCAGTCCGAGGGGGGCACAACCTCCGGGATTGCGCCGGCCTCCGCCAGAACCTCCTCCGGAAACTCCACGGGCAGGTTGTATTTGCGCACGATCGAGAGCAGGTCGACGCCGGGCTCGTGCGCCTTGCCTAAAAGCTCCTCCACCTCCCCGACCGGGTTGACGTGCCGCGACTCCCAGGGGTCGAGGCGGACTACCACCTTGTCCCCCTCCTGCGGTTGCCGGGGTAGCGCAATCTCCCCTTTGCGCAGGTAGATGTCCTGGGGGATGCGCGGGTCGTCGGGGATGACGTAGAGGAAGCCCTTGGTCGCGGCGACGGTTCCGACGACCGTCGGGTTGGCCAGGCTCAGGATCCGGATGACGCGCGCCTCGGGGCCGCGCGAGGGGCCGCCGCGCGGTTGTTCCCGGCCCTCGTGCATGATCCGGGCAACGACGCGGTCCCCGTGCATGGCGGTGCCCAGGTTTGGGGCGGCGACAAAAACATCCCCCGCACCGCCCTCGGTGTTGATGATCTTTGCGTTGCCGCCGGGGAAGGCGAGTACGGTACCGGTCACGAGGTCTGCGGTGGAGGGCAGGACGTAAAAACTTTTGCGGATCCTGGCGATGGTGCCGGCCTGTTCCAGCGTGTCTAAAAGATCCCGGAGTTTGCGCCGTTCCGCCGGCGGGAGGCCGAAGTGGCGGGAAATGCCGACCTTGTCCAGCGGTTGGTAGCCGGGTTTGGCCATGAGTCGGAGCAGTTCCTGTTCGATGTTCATGAAGGTACGTTAGCGGCCGACTGATTGTTGGGCCACACCCGATCGTGAGGTGGCACATTGCGGCTTGTCCCGAAGGCGGCTCAAACTACTTATGTGGGGATGCGTCCGATATTCCCCCCCTGTTTGGCATTTGTGAGTTGCGTCATCTTGTGGGCGACGGGCCTGGCGACCTGCAGCGCGGCCCAGCAGGCGCCTCCGAACATTTTGTTCCTGTTTGCAGCCGACCAACGCGCCGACACCATCGGCGCCCTGGGGAATCCCATCATCTCCACGCCGAACCTGGATCGGTTGGTGCAGCGGGGCGTGTCCTTCAACCGGGCCTACATGGCTGGCAGTAACAACCCGGCAACCTGCATTCCCTCCCGCGCCATGCTGCTTTCCGGGCAACCGCTCAAGCGGATCGACCAGACCCTGATGCGCGACCCGACCTGGCCGGAGGCTTTTCACAGCGCCGGCTACACGACCTTTGTGAGCGGCAAGTGGCACAACGGCGGCGCGTCGGTGAGCAAGTGCTTCCAGTTTGCGCGTGCGATGTTCACCGGCGGCATGGGCAATCCCCTGCACACGCCGCTGCGCAACTTGGAGGACGGTGTGCTCCGGAAGCCTTTCACCCCTGAAAAGCACGCGTGCGAGGTTTTTGCAGACGAAGCGGTCGAGTTTCTCTCCAAGCACAAAGGCGCACCCTTCCTCTGCTACATCCCCTTTGACGCGCCGCACGATCCGCACATCGTCCCGAAGTCCTTTCCCTTGCAGTACAACCCCGAGGCGATCCCCCTGCCGCCCAATTTCGCCGGCGTGCACCCCTTCGACAACGGGGAGATGACCGTGCGGGACGAGTTGCTCCTGCCTTCCCCCCGGCAACCGGAAGCTGTCCGCGGGATGCTGGCTGACTACTACCGCTACGTGTCCTACCTCGACGGCCAGATCGGCCGCATTTTGGACGCGCTGGAGGCCTCCCCGTTTGCGGACAACACCATCGTGGTCTTCAGCGCGGATTCCGGCGTGGCTCGCGGTTCGCACGGGCTCATCGGAAAGCAGAACCTCTACGAGCATTCGGTGCGCGTGCCCTTGATTGTCAGCGGGCCCGGGATCCCCAAGGGGGTGAAGACTGATGCGATGTGTTATCTTTACGACGTGTTTCCAACGCTCGGTGCTGCGTGCGCGGTGCCAGCGCCGGCTTCGAGCGAGGGGCGCGACCTTTCCTCGGTGTTGCAGCAACCGTCGTTGCCGGGCCGGGAGTTGCTTCAGTTTTCGTATAAGGACGTGCAGTTGGCGGTCCGGGACAAGCGCTGGAAGCTGATCTACTATCCCAAGGTGGATGTGACCCAGCTGTTTGATTTGGAGGCGGATCCTCAGGAGACCAAGGACATGGCCGGCGAGCCGGACGCCTTTGAGCCGCTCTTCCGTTTGGCGGCCTTGGTTCGGGGCGGAAAATAGCAGGGTGCCGGGTTCAGCCCGAGCAAAGGTCGGATGCAACTTTGGTGGATGGGAGGCTCGCTTTCTAAAGTGAAATCGGGTGTCTTTGGGATCCCCCCCTATGAATGCCCCATGCACTCTTTTGTGCCCGTCGACTGAAAGCGGAGGCCGCGCTGACGGTGCAGCTCTTTCGGCCAGTCACTGCCAGTCCGGAAACGTATTGTCCTATCTGGCCCGCTGGATGCGTGCGGCAGCCGTCCTCCTGCTGCCGGTCTGGTGCTGTGCTTCCTCTCTGCTGGCCGAGGACTATCATTTTGGCACCCAAACCCTCACCGTTCCAGACGGCTATATCGTCGAGCAGGTGGCCGCGCCTCCGGTTGTGGACCGCCCCATCAACATGGCCTTTGACGAGTCCGGTGCGCTGTATGTCACCGATTCCTCGGGAGCCAATGAGCGGCCTGTCCAGCAGTTGGGCAATCCGACCCACCGAGTTCTCCGGCTCGTGGACGCGGACCGGGACGGCCGGTTTGAAAGCCACACCGTTTTTGCCGACATGCTTCCGTTTCCCGAGGGGACCATGTGGCTCGACGGCTCCCTGTATGTTGCTGCTCCGCCTGTGATTTGGAAGTTTACCGACACGAATGGCGACGGGGTTGCCGACGAAAAGGAGGTTTGGTTCGACGGCGGGACCGTTACCGGTTGCGCCAACGATTTGCATGGGCCCTACGCCGGGCCGGACGGCTACGTGTACTGGTGCAAGGGGGCGTTTGCAGAACAGCGCCACCAACTCGTCAACGCCGGTGATTTTGTGACGCGCGCCTCCCACGTGTTTCGTGCCAGACCCGATGGGAGCGGCCGCGAGGTGGTGTTGACTGGCGGGATGGACAATCCGGTGGGGTTGGCTTTTTCGGCCACGGGGGAGCGCTTTTTGAGCGGCACTTTCTTTGTAAAGCCCGGGGACGGATTGCGTGACGGTATTTTGCATGGCGTCTATGGCGGAGTGTGGGGGAAGGAGCACGGGGTGCTTGACGGACACGTGCGGACCGGGGAGCTGCTGCCGGTCATGTCCCACCTTGGACCGGCGGCCGCAGCCGGTTTGGAGATGCTGCGGGGGGAGGCTGCCGGGATGAAGGGGGCGTTGCTGTGCGCCCAGTTTAATTTGAGGAAGGTCAGCGCTCACAGGTTGAGTCCGGCGGGCGCTACGTTCCGGAGCACTGACTCTGACTTTCTTGTGTCGGGTGATCCGGACTTTCATCCCACGGATGTTGTCGAGGATGCGGATGGCAGCGTTTTGGTGGCAGACACCGGCGGCTGGTACAAGATTTGTTGTCCGACCTCCAAGCAGCTCAAGCCGGAGGTCTT
>CAMCIN010000152.1 GCA_945874745.1 Akkermansia muciniphila
GGATTCTTCCGCAGGTGACGTTTCCATTCCTGGAACGGTGACCGGGGCAGGTGGCCTGACTCTCGCCGGTGGCGGAACCTTTACGTTGACTGGCAACGCGAAGATCGAAACGGCCCAATTGTTGGTTGGAGGAAACGCCTCGGAAAGTCCTACATTGGATGTTTCCAGCCTCTCTGGCGGGGTGCTGACGCTCTCTGGGAGCCAAAGCCTTGGAGGTGGCGGGACGATCGTGGGGTCTGTTGCCACCAGTGGTTTGTTTGCTCCTGGAAATTCGCCCGGAACTTTCACGGTCTCGGAAAAGACGGTGAACGGCGTTGAGTCGGGCGGGAATCTGGCAGTGACGGGCTCGACTGGCAGCATCCAAATCGAATACGGGGTTCAATCTGGAACCTCCTCGGTTACCGTGGATCGGGTCGTCGTTGCTGGCACTCTCACACTTGATCCGCAGGTCAAAATCGTTATTTCCAAGTTTGTGGACGGCGGGAGTTGGACCAGCTTTGTCACCCCGGCCAGCCTGGATCTAGGTGTAGTGTTCAGCGCAGGTTCCATCGTAACCACGGGCGGCTCGGCTCTCACGCTGGGCACGCTCCAAACAATGGTGTCCCTCGAAGGTACCCCGTTGCTGTCCCGCGTGGTGGCCACCACATTGCCTTCCTCAGGGACCCTTTCCTTTAGGTCCTTTAGGATAGAGAAGGTTCCGTACGCCACTTATGTAACGGCACCCAGTTTGCAGCCTTTGGCACAGTACCTGTTTGCTGCGGGAACCGCCTCTCCCAGCACCGGCTTGGCGCGGTATATTTCCTTGCTCGACGCCTCCGTATCTCCAGCCGAACTCAACGCACTGGTGGCCTCACTTCAGTCCCCTGTTTATGCCGAGGCCCAACGGCTTTCGCTGCGTCGCACGGCGGCCGTCAGCGAGACCCTGCAGGGCCGACTGGTCCGTGGTCCGAAGTCGTCTGAAGATGGCTGGGCAGCTTGGAGCGAGAGCTATGGGTGGGCCTTTCACAGAGGCGCGACCGCCAGTGCAGCTTCCTGGAACGGCAGGAATATCGGCGAAGTTCTCGGCGTCCAGAACACACGGGCGGGGCTCACTTTCGGCTTGTTCGGTGCGGCAGGCACCACGAATGCGTCGTTCTCGGCGCCCGGCAGTTCGCTAAGTGGTGAGAGTTTCCACGGTGGGGCATTCGTTCATGCCGAAAGCGGCAGCCGGTTTGTGGACGCGTCCATCCTCGCGGGGCGGGCAGAGCAGACTGCTGTTAGAAATGTGAGCTTGGGAGCGGTTTCCGGACAGGGCCGGGCTCGCTTCAGTACGGGTGAGTACGCCGGACACCTGCGCTTTGGGTTGCAGACGAGTGAACTCGCTGAGGGTTTAACACTTAAGCCGTCTGTCGCGGTGCTGTTCAACGGCTATTCTCAGGGCGGTGCAGCGGAGTCAGGCCTTGACGGCGTCGGGGTGGTCACAAGAAAGCAGTCCGGAGCGGCCTGGCAAACACGGCTCGGCTTTGAGGCGATGAAAAAAGCGCAACTCGGTGGCAAGGCCTTCGATCTGCTGGCCTCGGCGTACTGGGTGCGGGATGCCAACAGGAGTGCCCGCAGCGTGGAGACCCGTTTCAACGGTTCCTCTGTAGGGGGGTATTCGGCTGAAGGCAGCGCTCTGGGTGCCAACGGCCTCGAGCTCGGCGTAGGTGCCGGCGTGAATCTCACTCCCAGAACCTCGGCCAGGCTCAACGGCGTTTGGCAGGTGCGTGAAGGCAGCAGCCAGCCTGGCGTGAACCTCGGAGTCACCGTACAATTTTAGTCCAATTTCACCGCAGCAGTCCTCGTAAACAAAACCAAATACATGAAAAACAACACGATCCTAAACGACCTCCGGGGCCGCCTTCAGGCTCCCGGTATTCTTACCGCCGGCGTGCTGGCGCTCAGCCAAGTGCTGTGTGTCGGAGTATCCGCCGAGGTGATTCCAACTACGCCTCCCACTCCTTACACACCTCAGGATGGGAGCAAAGCCCACTGGGTAACCGCTGGAAAGGCGAAGCTCAACGAGTTGAAGACCCAGTCCTACAAGTTGCCGCCAACCCGCGCCAAGAACGTCATTCTCTTCATCGGTGACGGCATGGGCGTTTCTACGATCACTGCGGCTCGTATCCTCGAGGGCCAGAAGGTAAAGGGGTCCACTCGGGGTGAGGAGAATCTCCTTTCGTTTGAAACATTTCCAAACGCGGCTTTCTCCCGCACTTACAGCGTCAATCAGCAGGTGTCGGATTCCGCGCCGACGATGACCGCCATGGTCGCAGGCGTTAAGACGAACGACGGCGCCCTTTCAGTGACGCCGGACGTGATACGCGCAGGCTCACTGGCAGTCACCCCCGCTCAGAAGTTGAAAACAATCCTTGAGCAGTGCAAAGACCGTGGGATGGCTGCTGGACTGGTTTCTACCGCGAGGATCACCCACGCGACGCCCGCAGCCTGTTACGCGCACATCAGCGACCGCGACCGTGAAGCCGACACAAATGTCGCAACGATGCAGGAAAAGGACATCGCCGCTCAGTTGGTTGATTCCATCGGTGGCAAAAGCTTCGAAGTGGTACTCGGTGGCGGCCGGACCTACTTCATACCTTCCGACCAAAAGGATCCCGAATACACCACAACCTCTGGCCGGCGTAAGGCGTCGACCGCAGGTGGTCGCGATCTGATTTCTGAATGGAAAAAGCTTCCGGCCCGCATCACCAATCCTGAGACCGGTGCCAGCCTCGGACTGACCACTCTGCCTGCGGACAATCCCCGGTCTGCGTACGTCTGGAACAAAGCCGGATTCGACGCGATCAATCCTGCCAGCGTCGACCGTCTCATGGGACTGTTTGAACCCAGCCACATGCAGTACGAAGCGGACCGCGACATCGATACCGGCAAAGAGCCGTCCATCGAGGACATGACAACCAAGGCAATGGACATCCTCTCAAAGAACCGGAATGGGTATTTCCTGATGGTCGAGGCCGGTCGGATCGACCACGGACACCATGCGGGTAACGCTTATCGCGCGCTCACCGACACGATCGCCCTGTCCAATGCCGTTAAGGCTGCGGCCGCCAAAGCCGGTCCGGACACCCTGATCGTGGTCAGCGCAGACCACAGCCACGTGTTCACCATCGCGGGGTATCCCGATCGCGGAAACCCGATCCTGGGTCTGGTCAAGATCGACGGCCAACTCTACAAGGACAACCTCGGTCTGCCCTTCACCACCCTCGGTTACGCCAACGGACCTGGGTACACTGGAGCGGTGATGAGCGGCACTTTGGTTTCTTCCGCGGAAGGACCTAAGGCGTTTCCTTTCGGCCCCTCGAGTACGGTTGGAATTAAGAACGGGCGGCCCGATCTGACTTCCGTCGCGACTGATGCCAAGAGCTTCTTGCAGGAAGCAACCGTGCCGCTTGGCTCGGAAACGCATGCGGGCGAGGACGTGGCGATTTTCGCCAAGGGTCCTAACGCGCACTTGTTCCGTGGCACCTTGGAACAGTCGATGATCTACTGGATCATGGCGGACGCCCTGCGCCTGCCTCAGATCAACGCGAGCGCCGCCTGGCCTCAGAACTAGTCTAGCCCACAAAGGGATCTAGTTGTGTCTACCGCCCCGGGGCTGAGTGCCCCGGGGCACTTTTTCGTTTCATTCTATGTTGCTCCGCTTTTTGTTTTTCGTCTTCTTGATTGTAATTCCCTGCAAGGGAACGGCTCCTTCCGCGGGTGGCGTGGTTCCTCCCGAGCTCGCCTGTCAGTTTGAAACGGTGTTTGAGTCAAAGGTGCAGAATCAGCCCTCGTTCAAGTCAATGTGGCGTTTTTGGCGTGCCACGGAGGAGGTTGAGTCGTGGCAGGTTGGTTCCAAGGAAGGCGAAGTAGCGGCCTTGGATGGTGCGGGCGGGGTTCACTTCCGCCGGGTTTTCCATCCCGAGCGGACCGAGGTGTTTTATTCTGCCATGGAGTTGAAGGTGCTCGGGATCACACGAGACTGGGGCCAGTCGTACTCACTGGTTGCACCGGCGTTCCTCAAAGAGAAGCTCGCCCCCACCGGCACCGAGGTGCTCCTTGATACCACTCTCGAAAAATACGAGGGCACTGAAGATGGCCGCAAATGGATGGTGCTCTGGTCAGCCCGCGAGCAGCTCGCCTACCAGTTGCGGGTGGAATCCGAGCGAGGCGTCTCCACCACCACACTGCTTGAGCGTTATCCTTTGGAAAAGCAGCCTTGGGAACGCCTGCGTAAAAGGGGCTACAATTCGATAGACTTCGCAGATCTGGGCGACAGTGAGACCAATCCTGTGATCCGCCGGATCATGAACCGTCTTGGAATCTCCTGTTCGCACAAGAGTTGCGGGGGCGTCTGTACGCCGCAAAGGTAAGACCGGTTTTCCAGCGCTTCAGACCAAGCCTGAGATTGGAGTGCCGCGGTTGAGGAGCGAAAGCAGGTTGGCCGGCAGTCCGTCGATGAGGCGGGCCCGGCCCACGTCCACAAGCGTGTGGAGGATGGTCGCTACCAAGTCGGGAATGGTGACCGGGTTCTCGGCAGGCTCGGCGCCATCCTTGCTGGAGCGGCCGATCACGCGCCCCATTTGGAGGCCGCCGCCGTAAAGGAGCAGGGGAGCCAGTCCGCCCCAGTGGTCCCGGCCGCCTTTGGCGCTGATACGGGGCGTGCGCCCCATTTCACCGCAGCACACCAGCAGGATTTTTTCCCGCAAACCGCGGGCCTCGATGTCCTCGATGAGTGCGGAGACCGCGTGGTCGAAGGGGCGGCCCACGTAGTCCATCCCCGTCTGCATCGGGGCGTTGTTGTTGTCGGCGTGCATGTCCCACACAAAGCTGGTGGTGACCGTCACAAACCCCGCCCCACGCTCGCAAAGGCGTCGGGCCAGCAGGAGCAGTCGGCCAAGCGAGAGGGCGTTGTCGGCGTAGTGCTCCAGATTCTTCCACTGTGTGCTGATCCGGTTGCGGGGCAGGAGCGCCGCGGTGTCGTAGCGGGCCACCAACCGTGGGTCCTCCTTTGAGAGGTCAAAGGCGTCGGAAACTCCGCCTCTCAACAAACCGAAAGCCTTCTGTTGAAGTCCACTCAACCCGGAGAGGACGGAGCCGTAGTCCATTTCGCGTTTCCAACGGTCCAGGCTGGTGAGAAGGGTTTGCCTGTCTTCGAGCCGGTCGAGGGGCAGCCGGAGTGTCATGTCCGCCTGCGCCCCCTCGCCTGAGCCCGGCACAAAAGGGCGGAAGCCGGCGCCGAGCTCGCCGCCGGCTGTGATGTCTCCAAACTGCATGATCTGCGGCCCGGCCTCGGGGGCGACGGCGCGGGGAAGCAGAGCGATGTTGGAGGGCATCGCCGTCTCTTGGTTCATCGTGCCCGCAATCCGGCTGTAGAGGGAGCCGAGATTGGCGTTGAGGGTGTGTTTGCCCACGATACTTTTGAGGTCGTGGACGCTGTCGCCAGTGACAAAGGAGCGGACGATGCTGAACTTGTCTGCCAACCGGGCGAGCTTTGGAAAAGTGGAGCCGAAAGTGATTCCCGGGATGCTCGTTGGGATTTCCCCGGTGACGCTCCTGATTTCGGAGGGGGCGTCCATCTTGGGATCGAAGGTCTCAAACTGCGAGGGACCGCCGTGCATGAAGAGGAAGATCACGGCCTTGTCACGCGCCACGGAGCCTGTGCTGGCAAGGGCGGCCTGGAGTGCAAGCTGGTCCGGCAGGGTCAATCCCCCCAACCCAAGGGCTCCGACGCGGAGAAAATCGCGGCGGCCCAGGGGGGAAGAGAGGGGGCTGTTGGCAGAAAAACGGAGCATTCGAGGGGGGGCAGTCGACGATTGCTAACACACTATAACAGAGTTTTTATCCGCAGATGAAGCAGATTTCGCAGAGGGGAGGAGCGCTTAAGGGGTGCCTGTGAACGTGCTTTTCATCGGTGAGCGAATATCGGTTGCCTTAGGCGCTCGCGAAAGGTTGCCCACTGAAGACCCCGAAGAACCACGAAGGCGGAACGCAGCTCATTGGGAGCCACGCCTCACATCGGCGTGACTGTGAGAGTGTGCTTGACCGGCACGAAGGCAGCCCGGACCTGGGCGTCCAGTTGGGAGTGCGTGGAGGCGAATTTTTTGCGCAAGCCGTCCAGAAGGGCGGCTAGTTCCGGGTCCTTTTGGATGTCGGCGCTGAAGGATCTGAAGTTGCTGATCATCCCCTTGATGATGTTGGTTTCGTAGGCCTGTTTGGTGGCAACGGCGTTCATGACGCTCTTGAAGGACTCGTCGAAGGGAGTCTTTGAAAACTCGGCAGCAAGGTTCAGGCCGGCCGCAAGCTGCTCCCTGGTGAATTCGCGAGATTCCTCGCCCCAGGTGACTTTCGCGCGCGCACTCGAGAGGTTTGCGACCTTTAGTGTAAGCCGGTTCAGATCGGCATTGAACGGAAGAAAGGGCAGGATGCTCCGCGTGCCTCCGGAGGATTTTGCGTCGCCCTCAAAACAGAACGGATAGCGTGCGCTTTCCAATTCGACCTTTCCAGCCGCCGCGGAAAGCACCTTGTGGCCGGTGGAGGCCGTCGCCTTGCCGGCAAAATCCATGCTGATTTCCCCGACCTGCCCATCACAACCCAACCCCCGGAGGAACGCGTAAGCCATGGCGAGTTGGCCGTTGGCGCCCGGATGCACGCCGTCCCGGCCGCACACGTCGTAATCCTCGCCCAACGCAGCCTTGCCCTTTGCCATCGACTCTATCATCGGGGTGTGGACGTCCGCGAAGCTTTGCGCCAACTCGGAGGAGAGTCGCTTTCCGATCTGGCCGAGGGTCGCGAGACTTTCGTTGTAACTAGTTGCCGCATTAAGGCTACCGAAGGTGTTTTTGGCAAAGTATTTGGAGTCGACCGCGCCGGGGGTGCCGACCACTGCATGGACCTTGCCTTCGACAAGTTTAGTGAGAACGGCGCGCATGGCGTCCTCGTACCGTTTGCCGGTGGCAGCGTCGAAGGGGTGGTAGGCGCCGTCATTCATGCCGTAGCATAGCGTGGCAACGGTGGGCTGGAAGATGGCCAGATCGTTTTGCATCCGGTTGGCAAAGCCACCTGCAGTCTCGCCGCCCCAGCCGAACTGGAAAACGTGCACGTCGGGGCGGGCCGCCACGGCGAGTAGGTACGTTTCGATGTATTTCGAATAGAGTTTCTGCTCAGTAATGGAATCGCCCACAATTGCGAGCCGCGCATCCCTTGGAAGAAGCACGGGCTCCGCCGCTGTGCAAAGCAGGGGCAGCAAAAGAAGGGGAGTAAGGAGGGGGGCAATGCAAAGTTTCATGGTAGGGGGTGGCCGTACTCGCTGTATCTACACGGTCCGGCACCCGGGGAAAATCCCAAATGACTTCACGGTGCTGGCGAGGTCTGAAAGGGCTGCAGTTGTATTTTCGCCCCATTCGCCTGTTCACGCTAAATGACAAAAGCTCAGGTTGGGAAACGCGAAGGCTCAAGAGATAGGGGCTCAACTGGTCTCATTCGGTGACATTGTAAAGCGTCCCACTCTGCCACTCTGTGGGCATTTCTGAACAAAGCCTCCGGCCCGATGGTTTGGATTACCCTTCCCACCTTTCTCCGATTTGGCAGAGGAGTGTAAGCCATAACAACAAATGTGAAAATCCGAGCCCCCTACGGATGAATACCCCCCAAGACAGTGAGTGAGAGAAAGGATTGCGATCTTGAACAAGGCCCAGCAACTGGTTCGCCTAGCAAGCGTTTATCGGACTTCGCACCCGGCCCGGGGGGGCCTGGCTCCAGGCCGCATCCGAAGGCCCGGCGCCGAGCCCCAACACTTTGCGGGGTGTGCCAAGCCACAAGGAAAGGTAGGGTTTAGATACAATTGCCGCTTTGTTACAGGACCGCCACCTGATTGCCATACGCATGCTTTAGCTGTAGACACGAATCGGACGTTTGCGGTGGAGTGGCCCGGAAAGTGGGACTTCTCCGCCGCCTATTTCACGCGAAACCTCAAACCTCACAAAATGTTGAAAAAACAAAGTTTACAGCTAATAGCCAGCGGTCTACTGGCCACCCTAGGCGCTTCCCAGAACTTACAGGCCGAAAAGATCGTGATCAAGGGCTCTGACACTCTCGGTGCCAAGTTGGTGCCCCAACTTGCTGAAGCTTACAAGGCAGTGAACCCGGGTACTGAGTTTTCCATCGCTGCGGAAGGTTCGACAACCGGCATTTCTGCAGTCACCGATAGCACCGCGGACATCGGGATGTCCTCACGTCCGGCGAAGCCTACGGAGCAGTCTGCTGCCGGGGCCAAGGGGGTGACGTTGACACAGACAATCGTGGCCTACGATGGGATGGCGGTTGTGGTGAACGAGAAGAATCCGCTCAAGGGCTTGACCAAGGCCCAGGTTGAGGCGCTGTTCACGGGAGATGCGCGCGATTGGTCTGCGGTGGGCGGTGTCGCGGGCAAGGTTTCTGTTTATACGAGGAATACCTCCTCGGGGACTTATTCCGACTGGAAGGAACTGGCGATGCAGAAGCGCGACTACGCTGGGGGTTCACAGAAATTGGCGGGCAACGAGCAAATCGTGGCAGAAGTGGCCAAGAACCCCAACGGCATTGGCTATGTCGGGCTTGCTTACATCAAGAGCCCCGGGATCAAGGTTGTCCCAGTGGACGGAAAGCTGCCCACCAAGGAGTCGGTGCAGGGGAGGGCGTATCCTTACAGTCGGCCCACCTTTTATTACACAAATGGTGAACCTACAGGCAACGCAAAGGCTTTTGTAGATTTCACGTTGGGCGCGAAGGGTCAGGCTATCGTTGAGCAGGTCGGTTTTATCACGGTCAAGTAAAGTCCCCGTTGAAGCGGAGTCCGCGCTGCAAGATGGCGCGGGCTCCGTTTTTGTGTCGGGCTTTGCATTTGAACCAGCGGGTACTGTGGTGTGTCAGAGTGCCGGTTGTTGAGTGGGCAGGTTTCTGTTTAGGGTTCTGAGGCGGGTCACTTATTTTTAATTATGGAGCTCAGAGAGCAGAGAGGTGCGCTTGAAAATGCGCTGCGTGGAAGCGCTCGGGTGCGAGTGCTGGGTTTAACGTTTGACGATGTCATGCGTTACTTCTTTGGCGGTAATGCGAGCGTGGCGGTCGTGGTCTTGATTTTGATTCTGACCTTTCTCCTCAAGGAGGGGGCGGGTTTTTTCGGCCAGAACCAGGTAAACCTGCGGGTCTACAGGCAAGCTGGTCTCGAATTTGTGGACTTGATGCGGGTGCCGATGGAGGATTTTTCCGGCCTGACCCGGGCGGTGAGCGAAGTGCGGTTGAAGCACTTCAAACGTTTGAATGCAGAGGGGAAAACCGCAGAGGCAGCGAACGAGGCGCTGGCCGAATTTGACCTGTTTGCGTCAGCCTTAAGCGGGGCTGCATCGGAGCCAAGGGGTTTAGTGAGTGATCTGACGGAGGCTGCCTCAGGAGTAAAAACCCGGGCACAAGTGGCTGCAGACATGATCGAAAAGCGGGCGATGCTGGGGCGTGCTGGAAAAGACTTGGAAGCGAAGGCAGTGAAGGTGGAAGTTCTGGATTACGCGGCGGAGACGAAAATTCTACGCGATTCGGCCGCCGGCTGGGGCCCTGCGGTGGAGGGGATGCGCCAGAAACTGGAGGTTGCAATTCTCAAGGCACGTGCGGTGGAGTGTGTGAAGGGAGACGCCGATTTAGAGAAGGTTTTAAAGAAGGTGGAGCGGTTCCAGCGTGCGATCGGGCTGGTGGCGCCACGGATGGCTGCCTGGAAGTGGGATGAGCCTGTCCCGTTCCTGAAAGCGGTGAGTGCATTCCTGTTTGGGCGCGACTGGTTGACTGCGAGCTTCTGGCAAGACTGGTACGGAATGCTGCCATTGGTGACCGGCTCGCTCTTAGTGGCTTTTATTGCAATGGCGGTGGCCGTGCCATTGTCGATAGCGGCGGCGATTTACATTTCGGAGGTGGCGACTCCCCTGGAGCGCGCGTTCATCAAGCCCTATATTGAGTTTATTTCGGCGGTTCCCTCTGTCGTGCTTGGTTTCTTCGGAATTGCAGTTTTGGGCACGGCGCTTCGGAGCCTTTCTCAAGTGGAGTTTCTGAGTTGGTTGCCGGGTTTTCCCATGTCCGAGCGGCTCAATGCCATGACGGCTGGACTGCTGTTGGCATTCACCTCGATTCCCACGATTTTCTCGCTTGCCGAGGACGCCTTGACCAATGTGCCGCGGCATTTCAAGGAGGCTAGTTTTGCCCTCGGAGCCACTCGGTTCCAGACACTGGTCAGAGTCCTTGTGCCGGCCTCCCTTTCCGGAATTATTTCTGCGGTGCTTCTGGGGTTTGGCCGTGTGGTTGGCGAGACGATGGTG
>CAMCIN010000153.1 GCA_945874745.1 Akkermansia muciniphila
TAGGTTCCTCGCTGTTTTCGGTGGGTACCGTTCCTCTCGCTGAAGAGAGAGCGGGCAGTCATCCACAGATGGCTCAGATTTCCACAGATGTTTTTCTGGTTTCCACTCCGCTGCTCGTGCCGAGAAATATGCGGCTCGTCACCTAAGGCTGCCAAAGTTTGGCATAGAGAGACCGGCTCTCTCGCTCCCGGAGGGAGCAAACATAGATAGCCGGGCGGCAGCGAAGCTTTGTGAGCGCCCCCGGTCCCCCAAAGAGGAAGCGCAGGCCCAGGCAGGCAGGCCCAGTTTTTCAGAGAACGGGATCCGAACATTTGACTGCTTTGGAGGGCTAGTTGTCTAAATAACAGGACCACCGGCCCTATTGAGGCGTCCTCCAGAGCAACAGCCATTTAATGCTCCTGCCAGTTCCCGAAGTCATATGTCTCGCTTCCCGGAAGCGCTGACCCACTGAAAGTAGCGAGGAACCCGCTTCCAAGGTCCGTGGTCACCGCGCGGACGGTCGCGCCGCTTTTCCGGGAACTTGCGCGGGGAGTCGCGTTTCTCCCCCGCTTTTTGAGAGGCAGGTCCGGCGAAGGTTCAGCGGAGACTCCCCCCTTGGAGTGTTGCCTCAGGGTAAAACACCTACGGGGACAAGGGCGGAGCCCCGATGCGCGTCTCCACCCTTTCCCCATAAGGTGAAAAGATGCACTGGTACGCCCCCCCAGACAACCAAGATGCTCCGAGACATGAACCCCTCCCCCCCAGAAAAAGAATCCTGATTGTTGATGATCATTCGGTCGTACGGCGGGGCCTGGTTACCCTCATTAACGAGCAGCCCGACATGGAGGTCTGCGGCGATGCGGAAAATGAGGCGGACGCCATCGGTCTTTTCCGCAGCTGCAAGCCAGACCTGCTTTTAGCGGACTGGTCGCTCAAACAGAGTGACTCCTCGGGAATGATCGTGGCGCTGCTCAAGGAAAGCCCCGGGCTGCGCGTGCTGGTACTTTCCATTCACGACGAAATGACCCACGCGCCCGCTGCGCTCGAAGCCGGCGCGCGGGGCTACATCATGAAAAAGGAGGCCGCTGAAAAAATCATTGAGGGTATCCAATCGGTTCTGGCCGGTGATTTTTATCTGGGCCGGCGGGCATTGGACGAGATTTCAGGAACGCTGACGTCCCGGTTGCTGGCAGGAAGCCGCTTTGACGTCTCACACGCTCCTGCCACGCCGCCCAAGCCCCCTCGGCACGCGGCACAACAGGAGGCCTTCACCCAATGGGCAGTCTCGGTGGTCATCCCCGTGTACAACTCCCGTCCCACGATAGCCAAGCTTTGCGACCAGTTGGTGGGCGAACTTCGGGATGTGGCCCGGCTTGAGATTCTGCTGGTCGACGACGGGAGCGAGGACGGCTCGGTACAGGCCTGCCACCAGATGCGCGAAAAATATCCGGCTGTGGTGCGGGTGCTCGAACTGACCCGGAACTTTGGCGAACACAATGCGGTGCTCGCGGGACTCAACCAGGCCACCGGAGAGTACTGCGTGATCATGGACGACGACCTGCAAAACCCGCCCTCCGAGGTCAAAAACCTCCTGCGTGAAGCCGCCCGCGGCTACGACGTGGTGTACTCGCGCTACCCCAAAAGGCGTCACCCACTTTACAGGCAGCTTGGGAGTTTGCTCCAAAACTGGACCGCCCGGCTGCTTCTTGGAAAACCGCCCGGACTGTACCTCTCCAGCTTCAAGGTGCTCTCGGCGGGCATAGTGGGGGCAGTCTGCGAGTACAAGGGCCCCAAGCCCTATCTGGATGCGCTTATCCTGCGCACCACCTCCAATATCGGCACGGTGGAGTGCGTGCATCGGGCGCGGGCTGGTGGAGAATCCAGCTACACCTGGACCAAGCTGGTAGGACTCTGGTGCAGGCTGGCCCTTGGGTTTTCGATCTGGCCGCTACGCGCCCTCGTCCTGCTGGGACTGTTGGTTTGTGTTGCAGCGCTGTGCGTGGACGCGGGAGGGACCCCTGACAGCCGGCCGTGGGCGACAGGAGCGCTCTGGCTCTTTCGGGGGCTGCTCGTGCTGCTGGTGGCTGTCCTTGGGGAGTACGTCGGCTGGTTGCTGCTGCTGAGCAGGAAAGCCCCGCAGTACGTCATCAAAAAGACGCCCGCTGCGCCCCCCAGGAGCGCCGGCCCGAGTGCACTGGGTGAGTTCCGCCGTCATGAAACGCTTTGAACTGCCCGTCCTGCTGCTGCTCCTCGGCATGCTGGCGGCGGGAATCTTCGGCCCCACCCTGCCTTACTCCCCGGTTTTCGACGACGAGGTGTACCTGGTGGCCAACCCGATTTTCAAGGACCCCAAAAGCTTTGCAAACCTGTTTCTGGACTTCCACAACGTCGCCACGTTTGCCTCCAGAAACCTGCTGGATCCGGACCTTTCCACCAACTTTATCATGCGTCCGCTGACCTACGGGACGTTCCACCTCAACCACCTCCTTGGGGGCATGCAGCCCCGGGGCTATCGCCTCGTCAACATCTGCATTCATCTGGCCAACGCGCTGCTGGTCTGGCGCCTGAGCCGGATTTTGCTCCAAACCGGAACCGCCTCCGCACCAACCGGAACTGGGGACAGCTTTTGCCTGCGCGGCCTGGCGCCGTCACTGGCCAGCCTGCTCTTTTTCCTGCACCCACTCCAGCTCGAGTCAGCAGTGTACCTCATCCAGCGGGCCACTTCTCTGTGCGCCCTGTTCTATCTGCTGGGTCTGGTGTGCCATTTTCAGGCAAATGCCAGCGTCCGCAGGGGCCCCCGGCTGGGCTGGAGAGCCGCTTCGATCCTGAGTGTCTTTGCTGCCATGCTCTCAAAGGAGAGCGCCGTAACGGCACCGGTCCTCGCCGTAGCTTTGGATATTTTGGTGTTGGGAGCCAGCGCCGGTGCAGCACTCCGCAACGCCGCCGGTCTGCTCCTGCTCGTTCCTTACCTACCTCTGATGCTTTTGAAGGTAAGCGCCGCGCAAGCCGGCGGCCTCAGTGCGGTAAAGGCAGTCAACATCGCCCACACCAGCCCGGACCCCTCCTACGCCCTGCACTATTTGCTGAGCCAGACCGAGGTTTGGTGGAGGTACATCGGTCTTTTTGTGTGGCCGTCCTCGCTGAACATTGATCCGGATCTGCGACCTATCCTCAGTTTTACGGAACCCCGGTTCCTGCTCGCCGGTACCGGTTGGCTGCTCTTGCTCGTGGGAGCGCTGACATTCTGGCGCCGCCCACAGAGCCGCGTCTGGACTGCACCACTTTTTCTGGCGGCACTCTGGTTCGCACTGACCTTGCTGCCGGATTCCTCGTTTGTGCCGCTGCCAGATCTGTTGGCCGAACACCGCACCTACATTCCCCTGGCAGGACTTTGCATCGGTTGCGCAGCAGCGCTGCTGGCCTGTCCCGCCCCACCGCTTTGCACGGTGGCCGTCGCCCTGACGGCGCTCGTGGCTCTCGGAACAACCTCGGTGGCGCGCGGCCGCGTCTGGTCGACGCCCGTGGCGCTGTGGCAGGACACCGCGCTTAAAAGCCCGGGGAAGGTCCGGTGCTGGTTGAATTTAGGAGCGGCTTACTATGAAGCGGGCGAACTGCAGCGTGCAGAGGAAGCCTTCCTCAAGTCGCTGCAAATCGAGCCGACGGTTCCCGGTGCGTCCAATTTGGCGACGGTCTACCTGAAACTCAACCAGCCCCAACGCGCCCTGGCGATTGCGCTAGACGGATTGCGGCTGCGCCCTACCGGCTACGACCGCCTTCTCTTGGCCGCCCTTGGAGAGGCGCTGATCCGTTCAGGGCGTCCCGGCGAAGCCGTGGCGCACTACGAGGAACTGCTGCAGATGAACCCGTCGATCCTGCTGGCAAGCCACAATCTGGGACACTGCCACCTCCAGCTCGGACAGTTCCAGCTGGCCCGGGAGGTCTTTCTCGCCGGGCTGCGCCACCATCCCAACCAGCCCAACCTCCTTTCCGGACTGGCTGCAGCCGAGGCAGGCGCCAATTCCTTCAAACTACGTCTTGGCCCGTAAAACAAAACCCCATGCCCCCCTCCCTCCCTGAGGCTCCCTTCACGACCCTTTCCCTCTCCGGTGCGCGCGTCCTGGTTACCGGCTCTTCTGGCTTTATCGGGAGCTCCCTGTGCCGCCGGCTGCAAGCACGGGGCGCTTCTGTCGTCGGGTTGGACCTGGAGACCGGCGGGCAGGACCTCGCTCCCGGGGACGGCCTGCCGGAGCTGGAGTTTCACCAGGGCGACATGAGCGACCCCGCCCTGCTCCAAAAGGCGCTGCCGGGCTGCGCTGTGGTGTTTAATCTCGCGGGCAGGTGCGGCCACCTCCACTCCATGGAAGAACCCCTTGCCGACCTGCACTCCAACGGGGTGGCCCAACTGGCTTTGCTGGAGGGCTGCCGCCGTTGGGCCAAAAGCGCCCATGTGATCTTTGCCAGCACCCGCCAGGTTTACGGCAGCGTCCCTTGCCTTCCGGTGAACGAGACACAGCCCATAAACCCGGTAGACGTCAACGGCATCCACAAGATGGCGGCTGAACTCCTCCACCTGCTCTACTCCCGCCAGTACGGCCTTTGTGCCACCGTGTTGCGTCTCACCAACACCTACGGGCCGGGAATGAATATCCAACGTCCAGGCAGAAGTTTTCTGGGGGAATGGCTCCGGGTGCTGCTACGCAGTGAGCCATTCGTGCTGTTGGGCTCCGGCCGACAACTGCGCGACCTCAACTTCGTGGATGACGTGGTGGATGCCTTTGTGCGCACTGCGGAAGCCGGCCGACGGGTGGACTCCGAGGTCTTCAACCTGGGAGGAGTCGCCCCAATCTCGCTTTGTGAGCTTGCAAATGAGCTTTCGCGGCTGACTGGTGGACGGGCGCGGTGGCGGCTCGAGCCTTTTCCCACCCAACTGCGCTCCATTGACATCGGAGACTACTGGGGCGACTACACCAAAATAAAAAACATTCTCGGCTGGGAACCCAAAACCGACCTCCGCCAGGGCCTCAGCAGGCTGCTTGAAGCCTCTGGAATAAACGGGTCTGCGCCCCCCGCCCCCTTAGTTTCCGCCTCTGTGTGAGCATTCCCTTCAACCAACTTTGGACCAGTCAGGAACCCTGGAGGGCCCCTCTTGCGGCCGCCATGGACCGGGTCCTGCGCTCCGGCAGGTATATTTTGGGCGCCGAGGTGGAGGCGTTTGAAAGAGAGTTTTGCTCTTATCTCGGGGCGCACGGAGGCGCGGGAGTCGGCTCGGGAACGGACGCGCTTACGCTGGCACTCCTGGCCGGCGGCGTGGGTCAGGGGGCGGAGGTTTTGCTCCCCGCCTTCGGCCCGGGTGCGACGATCACCGGAGTGCTTGCAACGGGGGCCACCCCGGTTCCCGTGGACGTCGGCTGGGATTTTAACCTCGACCAAAACCTGCTCGTCGAGGCGCTCACCTCTCGCACCAAAGCCCTCGTGGCGGTGCATCTCTTCGGCCGGCCCGAGCGGATTACCGCCCTCCGGAAGTTTAGCCAAACGCACGGGTTGTGGCTCGTCGAGGACTGTGCACAAGCCCATGGAGCAGCGGTCTGGGAGGAAGAGACGGGCCAGTGGAGGAAGGCAGGCACGTTTGGGGATGCCGCCGCCTTTAGTTTTTATCCGACCAAAAACCTTGGCGCCCTGGGAGACGCGGGATTCTGTTTAACGCGCGAGGCGACTGGGACCGAAAGGTTGCGCCGCCTCCGGCAATACGGTTGGAAAACACGCGACAAGGCCACGCAGGTGGGCCGCAACAGCCGGATGGACGAACTCCAGGCAGCGGTGTTGCGCACGGGACTGCCGCAGTTGGAGCACTGGAACGAACGCCGCAGAACCGTGGAGCAGGCGTACGGAACCCTGCTGGAAGGCCGCCCCGAGGTGCTCGGGACGCGCCACACGGAAAGAGAGCACCAAAACAAAAGCGCTGCGCACCTGCTGGTTGTCCGGCTTAAGAGGCGCAATGCGGTTCGCCGGCACCTTGCCGCATGCGGCGTGGGCACCGGCGTGCACTATCCGCTGGCACCTACCCAACAGGCGGCGTTTAGCAGCTACCGCAAGACCGGGGGTTACCCGGTGGCAGAGAGGCTGGCCCGTGAGGTCCTCAGTCTTCCACTGCATCCCTTTTTGCAGGACACCGACGTGGAAAAAACCGTCGGCTGCCTGATTGAATTTTGGAGTTCCCCATGAAACAACGCGTCGTCTCAGGTTTTTCCCTCACAGTGGTGCTGCTCGTCATCATCGGGTGGTTTTCCTACTCCAGCATTCTGGAATTCCGCGCCACCGCAAACCTGGTGAGCAAGGCGCAAAACGTGGCCAACATCCGGGAAAGTCTCCTGACAGACGTGGCAAGCGCGGAAAGCGAGGCGCGCGGCTACGTCATCATGGGCAAGGACGACTACCTGGACCTCTATCGAAAGGCCGTTGCCGACGTGCGCAAAAGTGTGGATTCGATGAGATCCGTCCGTGCCGACACGGCACAGCCCGCCCTTGCCGACAAGATTGTGGAGCTTGTGGAAATGCGGTTGGATCGGCTCCGGATCACCATTGAGACAAAGCAGGCAGAAGGACTGGATGCCGTGGTGGGGATTGCCGGCATCGGAAAGAGGCTTATGGACGAGCTTCGCGCCGTTTCCAGCGAGCTGGAACACGCGGACAAGGAGGCACTCAACGCGGCAGCTTATCGGCTCTCAAAGGCATCCCAAAGAACCACATGGATCATTGGACTGGGCAGTTTTCTGGCCGTGCTCTTTCACCTGATGAGCACCATTGCACTGGGGCGCGCCACCGCGAACCGGGAGCGGTTGGAGCGCTCGCTCATGGAGGTCAGTGAACGGGAGCAACGCCGCATCGGCCAGGATCTGCACGACGGCCTTTGCCAGCAGCTCACCGGGGTTTCACTGCTTGCCCGCAGCCTGGCAAAGGATCTGCCAGCCGCAGCCAGTTCCAGCCTCCGGCAAATCGTGGACCTCATCAACGGCTGCATCGAGGAAACCCGTCTGGTGACCAGAGGCTTGCACCCCGTGCCAGACGAACCAGGCGGCCTCACCATCGGACTGCGGGAAATGGTCGAAATCGTCCGAACCTCCTCCAATCTTCATTGCGAGCTTCAGATTAAGGGCGACCTTCTTCTCAATGACATTGCAGTGGCCTCCAACCTTTATCGCATCGCACAAGAGGCCGTACGCAATGCGGTGCGCCATTCGGACGCAACGCTGGTGAGCATTGCTGTTGAGGCGGCCGGCGATACTGTCGCCCTCCGGATTACCGACAACGGCACGGGCATCCCTTCAGTACGCGAAAGAACGGGGCTGGGGCTGGAGATTATGAAGTACCGGGCCTTTACAATCGGCGGCTCTCTTCAAATATTCTCCAACCATCCGCGGGGTACCGTTGTCCACTTCACCTCAAAACAGCGCTCCTGACCCCGACCCACGCGCAGTCATGACTTTCAAACCCCTCCAAGGCGGTCGCCCACGCAAAACAACCCCATGAGACCGACGCCGCACAGCGTGTTGGTGGTGGACGACCATCCGATTGTCAGGCAAGGCGTCCATCGGTTGATTGCCGGGGAGGCACGTTTCACGGTGTGCGGAGAGGCAGCAAGCTGGGGAGAAGCGATTGAGGCCACTGCCGCCCAGCTTCCCGACGCAGTGATTCTGGACATCTCTTTGGGCAAGCGAATCGGTCTGGATTTGATCCGCGAACTGCTGGCGCTCTGTCCCCGGTTGCGTGTGCTGGTGCTCTCCATGCACGACGAAGTCATCTACGCAGAGCGCTCTTTACGGGCGGGCGCGCACGGTTACGTCATGAAAAGCGACGCCACCCACAAAGTCCTCACCGCGTTGGACCACATTCTGGCAGGAGGCATTTTTTTGGCACCCCGGGTGTCCGGGGCCCTCTCCCCGCAGACGACGCCCGCGTCGACCTCGCAGTTTGCGTTGCAGTCCCTGTCTTCTCTGACAAACAGGGAGCTCGAAGTTCTCTCCCTCATTGGGAAGGGGCTGAGTTCAGAAACCATCGCCACCACCCTGAACCTGAGCATCAAAACAGTGGAGACTCACCGGGGAAACATCCGCACAAAGTTCCGCTTGGAGTCGGGCGAACGGCTGCTGGAAATCGCCATTCGATACACCCACAACAGGGAAACGGTCTGAGCCCCAAGGCTCACCGGGTCTTTGCGAGGTGCTCCTTATAGAGTTGCAGCGACGCCAACCGCTCCCGTCCGTGCTCGACCATGGGAAGCGGATAGTCGCGGTGGAACCGAAGTCCGGGCGAGGGGGGTTGGTGGAGGCGCGCCGCGGGGACGTCCCTGAGTTCCGGCACCCAGTGCTTAATGTAGGCCGCCTGTGGGTCAAACCGCTCGCTCTGGGTCCAGGGGTTCTGAATCCTAAAGTAAGGGGCCGCGTCTGTGCCGGTCCCGGCGCTCCACTGCCAGCCGCCGTTGTTTGAAGCAATCTCTCCGTCAAGGAGCCGCTGCATGAACCACTGCTCGCCCGCGCGCCAGTCCTGGTGCAGGTCCTTGGTGAGAAACATCGCGGTGATCATGCGCACGCGATTGTGCATGAAACCGGTGGAAAGCAACTGCCGCATGCCCGCATCCACAATGGGAAAACCAGTCTGGCCCTGGCACCAGCGCTCAAGTGCTGCCGGATCGTGGCTCCACGGCAGGCCGCGGTAGGCCGCCCCGTACTCCTGTGCGAGGACATGGGGGGCGTGCCAGAGCACCTGGAAGTAAAACTCCCTCCAGCAGAGTTCGTTGATATAGATCTGCACACTACGCCCCCTTTCGGGCCCCAACTCCCTGAGACGCTCGGCCACCCGGGCATACACGGTCCGGATCGAGAGCAGCCCGAAACGGAGGTCCTGCGAAATGCGCGAGGTCCCCTCCACCGCCGGCAGGTCGCGCTGGGCCGCGTACTGCACCACCGCAGCTTCCAAAAACCGCTCCAACCGGGCAGCGGCCGCCGCTTCGCTGGCTGGGGGTATGCTCGTCGCATCCGGCTCGAGCCCCCAGTGGGCGAGGCCCGGCAAAGGCAGGGAGGCCACCGTTGACGGCACAGAGATCCTCGCCACGGTCTGGCCTGGGGAGGCTTTGTCGAGCTTGGCCCATGCCCGCGAGTAGGGCGTGAAAACGCGGAAAGGAGAGGCCCCTCCCGTAAGCACCTCGTCCCTTTCATGCAGGGCCGCGTCTTTGCACAAGTGTAGGTTGACCCCCAACTCCCGTGCCCTGGCTGCCAGCCTAGCCTCCACCTCCTGGCCGAAGGGGTCCGGATCCCGGTTGGCGTAAATCGCGGTGGCCCCCGTCTCCCGAACCAAAGCCGAGAGCTCCTCCACTGCATCTCCAGCGCGTACCACCAAGCGTCCGCCAGCCTTGGAAAGCCCTGCTTGAAGCGAGGCGAGCGCCTCGCACAAAAACCGCTGCCGACCCGGCCCCGTCCAGCGGTGAGCCGCCTTCCATGTGCTCAACACGTAAGCCGGTACCACCGAGTCATGCGCCGCCAGAGCGGCATTTAAGGCGGTGTTATCCGAAAGACGCAAACCGCGCCGAAACCAGTGGATCGCAGAACTCATAGGCAGATCATGCCCACGGTCGATGCCGTTTGTCGGCAGTGAATTTCCGGGGCGCCCCCAAGTTCACCGTCGGCTGGCGTACAGCAGAGCGGGTCGCTGAATTTCAAAATTTGAACGTCCGAGAACCGGGCGAGCGCGGAATCGCGTCTTCCACTTCGGAGATCAGAGGGATCCACAGATGGCTCAGATGGTCGCAGATGTTTTCTTTGGTTTTCTCTCATCTGTGACATCCCGCTCCTTCTACATCCTCAATGCCGTCTCCCCAGGAAGGACAGACTCCACCCCTCTTGCGCAGCATTTTGCGGGCAAATTGACGCCGCCCTGTTGTGAGAAGCGAGTCCCCTGCCCTACTGACTTCCCTTGCCTTACTTCCCTTGCCTTACTTCTCCTGCCCGGAAACATCCCCGACGGCGTATTTTAGATCCTGCTGGGCGCGGTTGAAATCCACCACAGCCCGCAGCCGGCTCAAGCGGGCCCGGGTCAGGTCTTCTCGGGCCAGGACAAACTCCAACACCACCCCGACCTGGCTTGCCTGCC
>CAMCIN010000154.1 GCA_945874745.1 Akkermansia muciniphila
CTCATGAAATCCTTAATTTGATCCATGCACTCGATGTCCCGCGGATAAAGGCTCACGGACAATTTTGCGGCCTTCCCCCCGACCGTAGCACGCGGCAACAGGGCCTCGGGCTCCTTCTTGGGAGCAGCGGGCCGGGATAGCGCCTTTCCTAGCTTTTCCTTCAGTGCATTAGCCGTGCTCATATCATTATCACTTTACTACCCTGCTACTTTACCATTGCGGTAATCTCTAGCGCAACCTTGAAAACCTCCTCCTTCGCACTGGCGGGGAGAACGCTCCACCCCAAAAGCACCGCTTGCTGGTAGCATTGCCGACGTCGCAAAAAGCTTTTCAAAGCAACCAGCCCAACCCGTTCTGCTGTCCCCTCCAAATCCCGCGCTAGGAGGGTTCCCTCTTGAACCTGATTGAACAACAATCGCGCCTTTTGAGTTGCCCCTAGCTTCTCGATCAGCCGCGCAGTGTCCTGTGACGTAAATAAGTCAGCGGGGGAGGGGGACGTGACGACAATCACGACATCGCTCTTTTTAATGGCCTCCGCAACCGCCTTGCTGTCGAGACGCGGAGGAGTGTCGATAATGGAGGTCGTCGCCTTTCCTGCCGTCACAAACGGAAGGTCACCCTCTTTGATCCACCGAGTTGCCGTCGGCTGAGGGTCTGTATCACAGACGTAGACTTGGTGCCCCGCCTCTGTGAGCGCCAACCCCAACAAGATCGCTGCCGAGGTTTTGCCAACCCCCCCCTTGCCGTTACAAAGCGTTAAAGTCATCAGACTCTTTGAACCACCTTACCACTTCACCGCAATCCCAAAGCAAGACACTGCCACTTTGCTATCTTACTACTATATGGCGACACTTAACCATGCGGCGCCGCTGCCGACGAATGAATGGAGATAAAGTAGCAAGGTAGCACCTTAGCTGCTTGCTACTTTACCCAAGTCGAACAGCGCCTGAAGGAACGTTGGTCCCACAACATCCGCTGCCGTCTTCTATTCTAGAACAGGGACAGAATTTCCTACGCAGCGCGCTGCGTTCCGAACACCAGCTCTGCCAACAGGGGAAACACGGGACAGGGCCGATAGAAAAACACCTCAGCTTTTTGACGTGGATGCGATCGTTGAGACGCATGCTCTGGACCGAGGGACGGGATTACTCATGCTGGATTTGTCTCTGCTCAGGGTTGGTCCGCGAGTCCGTAAAACTGATTCAGGTCGGCAAGTAGCGCTGGTAGCTGCAATTTATTGATCCCAAAAGGCTTCAAATCGGTTGGCTCGGCGGCCATGCGGATAAAGGCCTCGGTGAGATCGGCCCTCACGCTTGGCGGCAAGACTAGGGTCATCCCTCGGTCCAGCACCGTGTATAATCGAAAAATGTCATTCCTGTGTTTTTTGATGTTTTTAGAGTCAATCGTCTCGTTGGCAGCCTTGCGGTTGCCGAGATCCACAAAGGCTCGGGCCTTGAGTGGAATCAATGCCTCCGCTTTGATGACTGCGAGCCCGTTGATCATCGTCCGCTGCGCCATGACGAAGGCGTAATAATCGTCATTCATCAGGATGGCCGAGAGACTGGACACCTCATCATCGACAGGAACCGGCGTCAGCTCTGCGCCCTCCTTCAGATCGAGGGCATCCGGCACTCGGGCAAACAGCTCCAGCATTTCTGGAAACCCCGGCTGATTGGGCGCATAGAATCGATAGAATAGCCGGTTGCCCGTACTCTTCTGCCGGTTCTCATAGGCACCCTCTTTGATGAAGGCCCAAAACGCCTCGGCAAACACGCGGTCCAGCGCCTCGACACAGAGCACAATATCGAGGTCTTTGGTCACGCGGAAATTCGCCCCTAACTCCTCCATAGCCAGGCTGGATGCTGTGCCGCCAATTAGCACGTAGCGGTCCGAGTAGTTGGCAAAGTGAGCCTTGAATTTATCGAGGCCGTTTACCATGGGACGCCCCTCATCAGCGCATCAACCTCCATTTGCACGCGCTCATCACTCTCGTCCTCCATACTGAGGGCCAGCGACAGCGGATCCACGCTCGGCGGATCCGCCAGCAAACGCGGGTCATAGCACCACAGTTCAAACTGGGCATGCGCCATGTCTTTGGATACCGCAGGGATTACATGGGTTCCCGGCTCTTTCTGCAGTTGTTGCCATTGCTGACTCGTTACTGCCCAAATGTCGCTCCTCCCGGAGCCAAGCATAGTTTTTTCCGCCAAGGCCGCTTCTCCGGCCTTAAACTCGGATCCCCGATCCCACTCGTCCAGATAGATGCGTTTTTTAACCGGGGACCGAAGAAAAGGTAGCGCCATATCCCAGAGCTGGCGACCGCTCGCAGTAAACCAAAACTGAGTGTTCCGCCCCACGCCTTCGCGCATAACCAGATTCAATGCGCTAAGTTCATCCAAGGCCCGCGCCATGGTCATTTTCGTATAACTCAATGCCTCGGATAAATACCTGGCGCTAAGTGAACGGCCTATATCAATCCGCCGTAGTAAGTGGGCTAATACCACGACCTGACTCGCCGGAGATAACTTTAAAACCTTCGTCCTAACTTTTTTTAGGTGCTCGCGCAGATCTAGACCAAGATCCGGCAGATACAATTGGTTGCCTGGGACCACAAACGGGATACGGCGCTCGATCAGGCGCTTACGATTATAGGCCGCTAGGGTATCAACCATCAGGATGCACCGGAGGCCTGTTTTTTGGAACAGCCAGTCGGCCTGTTTCTCTATCGAAGCCGGGGTGAACTCCTTGTCACCCTCGATCAGCGCGAGGAACCGACCACCCAAGATCCGAAACTCTTTAATCTGACGAGATTCCGTAAGATGGTAAGGTAGATTCGTCGTCTGAGCGTAAAGCGCGAAATCAGCCATAATACCGAGTGTTTCCACAAGGTAAGTGGTAACTTTTTGCTCCATCCGATCCTTCATGATGATGGAGATAACGCAATATCTGCTCGAGAAACAAGACCGTTGTTACCTTAGCAGAAAACCTGTTTCGATTTCAGATGAAGCGCGGTTATGACCTGTTCGTGTTCACTTCGTCTACGATTGACGGGAAACTTTTGGTATTCGGGAAGCCCTAACAGTCGTGTTACCAGGAGCCATCTCGATCACGATAATGCGAGGCCGGAGCAGGGGAGGGGAGTCATGCCATTTGCCCTTCGTTGCACAAACGCTCGTTTGCGCAACGCGAGAGCAAGACCACGCTCAAGGACAGGCCCACATGCGTTCAGAATCTCCCCCTCCATGCTCATTCCAGAGTCAGTCAGCATGCTGTTTCCACCAGGGCTCAAGCGATGGCAGTTCCACAATAGCTCGGCACGCAGCTTTCACACAAACAGCATCAACCTCACCATGAGCAGGATACAAAGCACTGCCCAGTAATCCTGTTCCGTTGCTCCCTAAACCCCATTTACGCCTGCGACCCGACTTTTTTGGCACATCCTGCCCTGGCTTGCGAAGCCGATTTCAGAGCGGCGCAGATGTTCACTGGGGCGACGACGCTTCTCGGTAAACGACATGATTCCGGAATATCCAGTGAATGAACGCCGCTATTCCCAGTCCTGCGACGAGATCTATGACATAGTGCTGCTTGGTGGTAAGCGTTGAGATCGCTATGAGCGTTCCCCAGATAAGGAAAAACCAGAAATCCCGTTTCTTGCCTTCCATATAAATGGCGATCGAAAGGTATAGGCCGGCCATATGCAGACTTGGGCAGCAGTTAGTGGCCGTGTCCGTCAGCCGAAGGCTGCTGAATGCATAATAAGTCCAATCGCTCGTGGTGGCCTGATTAAGGGGATGAAGTTCGCGTGGATAAATTGTCGGCCAAACCAGGAAAATGACCATGCAGGCCAGTTGTAGGGCCAGATAAGAATAGAAATATTTGTTCAAACCCGCCAAATCGCGGCAACGGAGGTAAGCAAATGGCAGAAAAACCCACTCACTGATATAGATCCACACGGTCTCAGGGCAAAACGGGATCGCCCGATCAACCCAAAGGACGGTTAAGCGATGGGGTGCGGTGATCGGATAGTGATTGGTCGCCACATACAGTCCCGTGCCAGCGGTGAACATGGCGGTTCCCCAGATGTATTTATTTTTGTGAGTCAGAAATAGCGGCAGTGCCGCCGCTTCTGGCCGACATCGGGTCGTTTGGGTTTCTCGTGGCACTGGGTTAACGGGGGATTGAATGCGTAATCGCGTCTACACAGCCACGCAGGGACTGAGTGGCGTCAGATTCGGGGCCGCATCAGGGTGGACTTGAGCGCGTCGGGCTCCGCAACCTGTGAAGGATTGACTCAACGAATCGATCTGGGATCGACACTCGTTCCAGGGCTTGCGGGACAGCCTTGCCGAAGATGCCAGCGCCCACGCGTATGACGTTCCACCCCGTGTAACAAAGCCGCTTTTTCGGTGGATTCGGATGCAGGCTCCTTCAGGGGCGGACAGTCCTGTTCCCAAAAGTTTGCCTTCGGCCTCGCGTAAGCACCAGAGCAGTGTGGCCAAACGGTCAGGATGGGGTGAATCAGCGATTTTTTTTTGCTGGGGTGGGCTGAAACACAGAGCGGCCATTGCGTCATCGAAAGACTGAACGGGTTCGACATCCACGCCCACTGATTCCTTACCGATGGCGAGAATGAAGACCTCGCCTGCGTGAGAGAGGTTGAAATTGAATCCGGGTAGCGAAGGTTTTCCGGTGGCCTCGATTTTGGGGACAATGCACGGAAACTCTTTGACCCTTAAAGTGCTGAATCCGGTTAACGCCGATTTCAGCAACAACCTCCCGATAAGAAATTCGCGTTGACGACGCCCCGAGCTGAATGTCGCCAACCGATCCCGCTCCCCAACAGACAGCACCCGTGCGGCCGCGATTCGCGGTAGCTCCAATCCAGCCGCATCCAGCAGGAAAATCTCGCTCATACTCCGACTGCTTCCGTGTTGGCAAAGAAGTGGATGCGTTCCTCCCACGTGCCGTAACCCTCGTCATCCGCGCCAAGTGCCAGAGTGGTCCGGCGTCGGTCGATCGAAGGGGGGACCGCTTCCGCTTCCGACAGTTCTCCGGTTAAATGCAGGACAAAAGAAAGGCTGTCATCGGCTCGTATTTCCGTCGCTTCGCGCAGCAGGTTTTTCCACCTTTCCCACGAAGTGAGCTTGGGCTGGCTGGGGAGGCTGCGGGCAAATTGTTGCAATGGGACCGGATGGGGATGGACGAGATGAAAGACTCCGCCCACGGCCGTAGCCTGGCGCGATAATCGGTGAAGGGTTCGTGCGGCGTAGTCAGCAGTGATGAAGTTGAGCGAGAGTTCGATGTCGGGCACGGACTGAAGCTGGCGACAGCAACGCCAAACGTGACCAAACAGGTCACAGGTGAACCCTGTCCCGCGCCCAACAATTTGCCCAGGGCGATACACCACCGTCCGCAGTCCCTGCTGCGAGGCCTTCCAAACCAGGCGTTCGGCCGCCCACTTGGCCTGGGCGTAGCCTCCGGCGAGGATGCCCACGGTCGTCAGATCCTCATCTTCGCGGCGCGCTTCGGTCCCGCCATAGGGAAACACCGCCACGCTGGAGACATGGTGAAGCACCGCTCCGGCACAGGCGGCGAGCCGGACTAGCCCTCGGGTTGCGCCCACATGGGCAGGGACAAGCCGTTCGAAAGAGGGCGTGAAATTGACTTCTGCCGCGCAGTGGTAAATCGCGCCGATACTTTGCTCCAGGCGTTCGAGGTGAAGCCCATTCAGCCCCAGTTGAGGCTGATTCAGGTCGCAGGGGAGGGCTTCAAGCCGGTTGGCGAATACGTCGAACGATTCCCCCAGTTGCCCGCGCAAGCGTCGGTCAGCCTCTGCGGTTGAAGCGGCGCGGATGAGGCAAATGATTTTCTCGCTGCCGTGCGCCAAAAGTTCCTTGAGCAGGGCCTGGCCGAGCAGTCCGGTCGCACCAGTCAGGAGAATGTCGCCGCCAATTCGAGGTTGCGAAACCGAGGTCAACTCCGGATCGGTCCAGGGTTCCAGATCAGCTATGTGGCGACGTTCCAGCACGGCGGCGGGACGGTTTTCTGGCGTATTTGCCACTGCGGCTGCGAGTATACGCAGGGTGATGCGTCCGCCCAACAGGCTGACCGGGAGGGAGACACCCAGACGCGCGCGGATTTGCTGCAGCATCCGCACTCCCATCAGTGAATGGCCGCCGAGCGAATAAAAATCATCATCGAGACCGATAACGCTTTCGCCCAGCATATCGGCCCAGATCGCGGCCACGCGGCGTTCGGTGGTGGTTGCCGGGAGCTCACGTCCTGCGCCTGCTGCGGACGACAACAGCGTTCGTAAAGCGGTGCGGTCGAGCTTGCCGTTTTCCGTCAGGGGCGGGTGCTCCAGTATCAGATAGGCGGCAGGCAAAAGTGCAGCGGGGAGCAGGCGGGATGCATGGGCGGCGAGTATTTCCGGCGATACCGTGGCCGGGGCCTGCACCACGGCCGCCAGACTGGCACCTCCAGCGGCGTCTTTGCGGACGTCCACCCAAGCCCGGCGGACCTGGGGGTGGGTGCGCAGCGCCAACTCGATCTCCTCGACCTCGACTCTCACCCCGTTGAGTTTCACCAAACTATCGAGGCGCCCGAGGATATCGGTGTCGCCATCGGGCCGGAGTCTCCCTCGGTCGGCGGTGCGGAAAAAGCGGAAGCCCCTGCGCGGGTGGAAGGGGAACTTGATGGCGGTTTGCGCGGCATCCTTCCAGTAGCCAATTGCCAAGCCGTTGCCGATGAGGCAAATCTCGCCCTCTACGCCAACGGAGCAGGGCTCCAGATTTTCGTCCAAAACGGCCAATCCGCGCCCCGCCATTGGTTGGCCATAAGGCACCGAAACCCAGTCTGCCTTCACCTCGTTTACCTCGCGTACGACCGTCCAAATAGCGTCCTCGGTTGCGCCTCCTAGCGCGAAAAGTCTAGCGACGGGAATTGCGTCGCGAATACGACGGGCCAGTCCGGCCGGGATGAAGTCGCCGCTGAGCATTACCAGCCTCAGTTTAGCGAGCGCTTCTGGGTGGTTTGCTGCTTCATCCAGCAGGAGTTCGAACAGGCATGGAACCGAGTTCCACACGGTTACGGAGGACGCGGTCAAATCGTTAAGCCAGCCGGATGGATCTGCGCCGGAGGGAAATACCACCGTGCCGCCGGAGCCAAGCAGGGCGAAGACATCAAAGATTGAAAGGTCAAACTGGGGCGAAGAAATGGAGAGTACCGCATCCGTCGGACCAAGTTGGAACCGGGATTGCAGGTCGTGAATCGTCGACAGCGCCGCGAGGTGCGAGACCATGACCCCTTTGGGCACCCCAGTGGTCCCGGACGTGAAAAACACGTAAGCCAGATTTTCAGGTGGAAGCGGTTGCGCAGAAAATGATCTCCCGTTCACAGGATCCGGCAGCGTGAGACATTGAGCCGAATCGAGACCGGCAAAGGAATTCGGCTCCGCGGCGTTATCGATCCACGCCGCGGCAAAACCACCTCGACTAAAAATGGCCTCAAATCGCGCCGCTGGGAGGGCTGGATCCAGCGGCACATAAGCTCCGCCAGCCTTCAGCACGGCAAGACAGGCCACGACTTGAGCCCATCCCTTGGGCAGGATCACCGCGACCAGTCCTTCGGGATGAAGGGAGCGTTCTTGAAGCAGACTGGCGGCGGCGTTAGCGCGGGCGTTGAGCTCCGCATAGCTGAGGCGAATCTCGCCGTCTTGCAGCGCCAAGGCGTCAGGGTGGAGGGCTACGTTGCGTTCAAAACCCGAATGAAGCTGGTCCAGCGAGTGCGGGTGTACAGTGACTTTGTTCGAATCGAAAATAGACGAAAACGCCACCACCGTATGATCGGCTAGAATACTTCGTTCTGCCACCATCGACAGGCTGGCTGCAATGTGGCGTGCAGCTGCCGTCGCCTCAGCCGAACCGTCGTGACGCAATCGGCCTCGAAAGCAGTCGCCTACCCAGCCGAGCGCAAGATCGAGTGGCAACTGAGGGTCGGGCGGCGGTGTTGCCAGCCGTTCGGCCTGAATGTCGGGTGCGAACTCCCACGACGCTCCGGGTAAGCTCAACGCCATAGGCAGGAGATGGCGCAGCGGTTTGGTCAGGGACTGGTAGGCGAAAATGGCCTGAAAGAGTGGATTCATCCCAAGTTGACGCGGCCGACGGAAGTCCTCAGCCATGAACGAAAGAGGGAAGCGGCGGCGCGCTAGGGCGGTCCGAGTCATGGAGGAGAACGACTGGAGTCGCTCCGGGCCGGAGTCGTCACGACACCAACGAAGGGGGACTGCATTCACCAGATAGCCTACGGTGCGCCGAAGACCGATCCGATCCCGTTGCGAGGTTGCTACTCCAACCGTTACCCTGGCTCTGTCGCGGCTCTCCGCCAACAGCTCCGCGTAAAGACCGAGCAGAACCGTAAACGGGGTGACGCCGGCGGATTCAGCGGAAGCTCGCAACCGGCGAGATACTTCAGGCGAAAGCTCGAGTGGCAATTCTCCGCATGCCATCGCAGGAGAGGGGCCGAACAGCGGTGCCTCTACGCCGGAAATCTGCTGGCTCCAAAACGTGCGCTCGGCCTTCCCTTGAGGTCCATTTAGGTACCGGTACTCACCACTTACAAACTCACCAAACGGCAGACCTGAGGCGGATGTTTGGGGGAAGCCGCCCTCTCGACGGATTCGATAGGCCCGGGCTAGATCGTCCAAGATCACTGCGGAGGACACGAGATCGCCCGCAATGTGGTGAAGGCAAAGGGTAAGGACCGGCGATTCGTTTGCCTGTGTAAGTCGCGCTCGAATGGGCGGCTCATGGGCTAGGTCAAACGGGCGCAGTACTGACGGCGCCCAAGCGTCCGCCAACCCATCCGTCGGTACAATCTGCAAGGGCTCGCCATTCGGGTGGGTGACAAATCGAGGGCCATCGGCAGACAGGAAGAATCGTGTTCGCAACTGGGGGTGCCATCGAATGACATCTTCCCAAGCTAAAGCGAGCGAGGTGATATCCACGTTTCCCGCCAGACGAAAGTTGATCGAGAGGTGATAGGCCGTCGATGCCGTGTTTTGCTGCTGGAGAAGCCACAGCGCCTCTTGGCCGTGGGATAACGGACTTAGGGGCAAATGGGTTTTCACGGATGGGCGGTGGGATAACAGAATGTACGATTGTAAATAGGGGGTCGCCTCAGAAAACGGAAATTATAGCACGCTACGGCCCACGCCTCAGCTCAGCTCCTCCGGAGATACTGGTACAAAGTCTCCCTGCTAATTCCAAATTCACGCGCCACGAGCGCCTTTTGTTCGCCTGCGGCGATTCGTCGTTTGAGTTCCGAAACTTGCTCCTCACTCAGCATCTTTTTCCGGCCCCGGTAAACACCTCGTTGCTTCGCAAGTGAGATCCCTTCGCGCTGGCGCTCTCGGATCAGGGATCGCTCGAACTCCGCAAAAGCTCCCATGACCGAAAGCATCAGCGTAGACATCGGCGAATCTTCGCCGGTAAACGTCATCCCCTCTTTGACGAACTCAATCCGGATTCCGCGCTTAGTCAGTCCCTGGACGATTTGCCGGAGATCATCGAGGTTTCGCGCCAGCCGATCCATGCTGTGAACGACAACCGTGTCGCCCTCGCGGATGAAGGCCAGCAGGTTTTCCAATTCGGGACGGTGAACGTCTTTGCCCGACGCCTTGTCGGTAAAAATCCGGGCGAGGGGAACACCCTCCAATTGGCGTTCGGGATTCTGATCGAAACTACTGACTCGGACGTAACCGACTTTTTGGCCTTTCGCGTGGGTTTCTGTGTCCATGTGTCAGGATAGACTCTAGACCGTCATCGCAACCTGTCAATCAATGACAAAACCGACCCTATTCTGACGTGATTTCGGAGTCATGCCTGACGTCCGGTTAGAGTACACTTCAACAGGACATTTGGTTGTCTGGCTTGCAGAGACTATCAAAAAGCGGTATCCTCCATCTGTCTGTCTAGGATCGAAATTCTTTTTCATATGTCTGAGCTCATTTCACCTGCAGAAATTAAAATTCAAGTCGATCTCCTTGTTAATGAAGCCTTTGATG
>CAMCIN010000155.1 GCA_945874745.1 Akkermansia muciniphila
GGACTGCGTGAAGCTGTTCAAGAAGTTCAATGCATGGGGTTTCGACACGGTGGAGATTCCGGTGGAGGCCCCCGAAAACATTAACGCCACGGCACTCAGGGCGGCGGCGGAAGAGGCGGGCATCGCCATCGGCTCTGCCCGCGCGTAGATGGGGCAAAACAAAACAAAATCGCGAGCAAGGGTATGGCCAATCTCATCCGCTTTTTCGGCCCCTCTGCGAAAGCTTCCACAACTGCGAAAACAGACCTTTCAGTGACAGTAAAAAACCAACAAAACCAACAAAGACCATGTCCGTGAAAACAACAAAAACAGCCAACTCCAAGACAGCAGCCAAGCCCGCGAAGGTAGCACTCAAGCCGGCCAAGGCAGCAGCCAAGCCCGTCAAGGCAGTAGCCAAGCCTGCGAAGGCAGCACTCAAGCCAGTTAAGGCAGCAGCCAAACCCGCAAAGGCTGCTCTCAAGCCGGTCAAGGCCACAGCCAAGCCCGCAAAGGCTGCGCTCAAGCCCGTCAAGGCCGCAGCCAAACCCGCAAAGGCAGCGCTCAAGCCCGTCAAGGCCGCAGCCAAGCCCGCAAAAGTGGCACTCAAGTCTGCCAAGGCTTCAGCCCCAGCTAAGAAAGCTGCGAGCAAGAAGTAGTCCGAGTGTCCTTATCAAACTAATGAAACGTTATCTCCCCCTGTTTTCCCTGGCCGCCATGGCGGTATCGGCACTCGCCCAAGACCAGGTCTTGTTTAACGGCAAGGACCTCACTGGCTGGGAGGGCAACCCCTCCCTGTGGTCCGTGAAAGACGGAGTCATCCGTGGCGAAACACAGCCGGTCGCCGACAATCCCAAAAGAGGGGATCTCAAACACAATACCTTTCTGGTCTGGAAGGCCGGGACGGTCAAAGACTTTGAGTTCCACGTGAAATACCGCATCAGCAGTGATTCGGGAAACTCTGGGATCCAGTATCGCAGTGCGGTGGTCCAGCAGGGGGAGCACGGGCCAATAGTTTCCGGCTACCAAGCAGACTTCGAAGCCGGCAAGACCTACTCTGGCATTCTCTACGAGGAAAGGGGACGAGGAATCCTCGCGAAGCGTGGTGAAAAGGTGACCATCAAGGCAGAACCCGAAAACCCCGCCAAACACAAGGTGGAGGTGACCGGTTCTGTCGGCGTTTCCCAAGAGATCCAGGATGGTATCCATGAGAAGGACTGGAACGAGTATGTGGTGATTGCGAGGGGAAACCACCTGGAGCATTTCATCAACGGAAAGAAGACCGTCGATGTCACCGACGAGCATGAAAAGGGCGCCAAGGAGGGGATCCTTGCGTTCCAGATTCACGCCGGTCCGCCCATGGTAGTTGAGTTCAAGGATGTTGTCCTAAGAGCACTCAAGTAGCGGCAGACCCGTCGAATACTTGGAAGAAATCACCAAAGGGCCGCAAAAGCTTACCCGCTTGTGCGGCCCTTTTTGTTGCTAAACCAAACCCGTATTACCACCCAATGAACCCTACCAGATTCCCACTCGCTCATCTGACCCTCTGCTCCCTCGCCCTGCTCGGTGCCTCCGCGCACGCAGCCGACGCAAAACGCAACGTCCTCCTCATCGCTGGACGCCCGAGCCACGGCCCAGGCCAGCACGAACACAACGCCGGCGTCCAGCTCCTCGCAAAGTGCCTGCAGGAAGGCGCTTCCGACAAGGTCAACGTGCAGGTCAGCCTCAACGGCCAGTGGCCGGCCGAGGACCTCGTCAACAACGCCCACACCATCCTCATCTACTCTGACGGCGGAGGAAACCACCCCGCCCTCCCGCATCTCGCCCAACTCGAGACGCAGATGAAACGTGGCTGTGGGTTTGTCTGCCTCCATTACGCTGTCGAGCCCGCCTACGAAAAGGTTGGCTGGCCGGCGCCTGAAAACGGCCCCGACGGCAAGCCGCTCAAGCAAACCGCACCTCCAGGACGCAGCAGTTCCGGTGCGGGCTCCAAGGAGTTTTTGCATTGGCTGGGCGGCTACTTTGAACAGAACTGGTCGGTCAATCCCCACTGGGACGCCAACTTCAGCGCCTTCCCATCGCACCCAATCAGCAACGGGGTGAAGCCTTTCAGCACAAACGACGAATGGTACTATCACATGCGCTTCCGCGCAGGTCTGGACCGAGTGACCCCCATCCTGAGCGACCTGCCCCCAGCGTCCACCACCAACCGTGGCGAGGGATCCCACTCAGGCAACCCCGAACAGCGCGCCGAGGTTCTCGAACAAAAGAAACCGCAGCACGTCGCCTGGGCGGTGGACCGGGAGGACGGCGGCCGCGGCTTCGGGTTCACCGGCGGCCACTTCCACAAAGGCTGGGGCAATGACGACCAGCGCAAGCTCGTCCTAAACGCGATTCTCTGGACAGCAAAGGCGGAGGTCCCCACCCAGGGCCTCGCTTCCAAGGTCACCGAGGCCGAACTCCTCGCCAACCTGGACCCGAAGAGCCCGCCAAAGCCGCCCGCCGCTAAGTAACGCGTCCCACAGGACCGCGGTTTCCCTCCTGCACGCCGCAAGTTTGCCCTGCACGCCCGCCGCGTGCGGGGCTTTCTTTTTTTCAACGTGACCCCACCGTAACGACACCTCCTCTTTCGCAGTTCGACTTCCCACCGGGGCACCATATAAAGTAACCCCCTATTTCTGGCCGTTTTCTTTTCATGTCCGCCTCCTCTACCCCATCCGTCCACAGCCGCTTGCTCATTCTCGACTTCGGCTCCCAATACACGCAGGTCATCGCCCGCCGGATCCGCGAATGCCAAGTCTACTCGCAGATCGTTCCCTTCGACATCAGCATCGAGGAGATTAAAAAGCTTTCGCCTCGGGCAATCGTACTCTCCGGAGGGCCCTCCAGTGTCTATGGAAAGAAGGCCCCTCACCCGACCACAGAGCTTTTCAAACTGGGGATTCCCGTCCTGGGAATCTGCTACGGAATGCAGCTCATGGGGCACCACTTGGGGGGCAAGGTCGAGCACTCGGAACGCCGTGAATACGGGATGGGCTCGCTGGAAATTCTGGCAAAAAGCGCGCTTTTCAAAGGCCTGGGCGACTCGCTGGAAATCTGGAATTCCCACGGCGACAAGCTCACCAAGCTGCCGAAGGGTTTCCGTACTGTTGCGTGCACTCCGAACAGTCCCTATGCCGCCATCGAACACGAATCCAAGCGCTTCTTCGGCCTGCAATTCCACCCGGAGGTGGTCCACACCCCCAAGGGCAGGCAGATCCTCTCCAACTTCCTTTTCGAGGTCTGCGGCTTCGAGCGCGACTGGACGATGGGCTCCTTCATTGAGGAGGCGTGCGCCCGTATTCGCGAGCAGGTCGGGGACGAACACGTCATCCTCGGCCTGAGCGGCGGGGTGGACTCCAGCGTGGCCGCGGCGCTGATTCACCGCGCCATCGGCGATCAGCTCACCTGCGTATTCGTCAACAACGGCCTGCTGCGTGCCAATGAAGAGGATGCCGTGCGCAAACTCTTCGGGGACAATTTTCAGATGAAGCTGCGAGTAGAGGACGCAACCGCACGCTTCCTCTCAAAGCTCAAGGGCGTCACCGATCCCGAGCGCAAGCGGCGCATCATCGGCCGTGAGTTCATCAGCGTATTTGAGGACGCGGTCAAAAAGCTTACCTCCAAGAAGTCCGGCGGCAAGGAGCGCAAGTTCAAGTTTCTCGCGCAGGGAACCCTCTATCCGGACGTCATTGAAAGCGTTGCGATCGCGGGCAACCCCGCGGCGATGATCAAAAGCCACCACAATGTGGGCGGCCTACCCAAGGGCATGAAGTTCAAGCTGGTGGAACCGTTGCGGGAGCTGTTCAAGGACGAGGTGCGCGAAGTCGGCGCACAGTTGGGACTGCCCAAGGAGGTGGTGCTCCGCCAGCCCTTCCCCGGTCCGGGCCTCGCGGTCCGGATCCTCGGAAACATCACCAAGGAGCGACTCCGCGTCCTGCGCGAGGCAGACTCCATCGTGGTCGCGGAGATGAAGTCCTCCGACTGGTACTACAAGGTCTGGCAGAGTTTTGCGGTCCTTCTGCCCGTGCGTTCCGTCGGAGTCATGGGCGACGAGCGCACCTACGAGAACACGATCGCGCTCCGCGTGGTCGAAAGCCAGGACGGGATGACGGCCGACTGGGTGAAGCTTCCCTACGACCTGCTCGCGCGGATTTCGGGCCGGATCATCAACGAGGTCAAGGGTGTCAACCGGGTGGTGTACGACATCTCCTCAAAACCCCCGGCGACTATCGAGTGGGAGTAGGCAGCAGCTTTGCCGGCAGGCCGGGCGGCTTCCTACACAAAAGGTTGCCCGGCAAGCCACCGTTCAAAAGCCTCTAGCGCGCGGCTCCGATGGCTGATGGCGTTTTTCACTTGGGGAGGGAGGACCCCAAAGGAAGCCTCGTGGCCGTCGGGCACGAAAAGGGAGTCGTAACCGAAGCCGCCTTCCCCTTGCTCCCGCCCGAGCAGCACTCCCTCGACCGCGCCCTGAAAGACTCCCAGCAACTGGCCGTCCCGGGCGAGGACAAGGGCGCACTGAAACCGTGCCCGTCGCTGGTGGGCTTCTGAATAGGCGGCCAGTTCGGAAAGCAGGTGCGCGCGGTTGTCGGCATCCGAGGCAGAGGGGCCCGCGTACCGGGCCGAGTGTACACCGGGCGCGCCCCTCAAGGCGTCCACGCAGAGTCCCGAGTCGTCCGCAAGGACCAGGCCGGCGAACTGCTTGGAGGCTGAAAGCGCCTTGATGCCGGCGTTTTCAGCAAAGGTCCGCCCCGTCTCCTCCGGCGCCGGAATCTCGGGCTGGGCACACAGGTCGGTGACCGCGAACCGGGAGGCGAGCAGAGCGCGGAATTCCTGGGTTTTATGGGCGTTCTTAGTGGCAATGAGCAGAGGTGACATGCCCAAGAACAAAACGCCCCGGCCGCCCCGCTGCAACCGCCAATCTCAGTGCTAGAAGAAGGCCGCCCCCTCTGCTTAGGTTGACGCCCCCTTTTTAGTTTTTTCCAAATGAGTACCGAACGCCGCAAGCCCTACCCCTTCGACCGCATCGAGGCCAAGTGGCAACACCACTGGGACAGCCACGCCACCTTTCACGCCCGCAACCCCGGAGACCCCGGTTTTGACGCGACGCGGCCCAAGTACTACGTGCTGGACATGTTCCCCTACCCCAGCGGCGCGGGCCTCCACGTCGGCCATCCCGAGGGTTACACCGCCACGGACATCCTCTCCCGCTTCAAGCGGATGCAGGGCTTCAATGTGCTGCATCCCATGGGCTGGGACGCCTTCGGCCTGCCCGCCGAGCAGTACGCCATTAAAACCGGCCAGCATCCGGCGGTCACCACCGCCCAGAACATCAACAATTTCCGCGCCCAGCTCAAGCGCATCGGCTTTGCCTACGACTGGCAGCGCGAGGTCAACACCACGGATCCGGGTTACTTCAAATGGACCCAGTGGATCTTCCTCCAAATCTACCACTCCTGGTACAACCCGGCGACGCGACGAGCCGAGCCCATTTCCACGTACTCGGGAACGGATCCCGACAGCGTGCGCCTCGCCTACATCGCGGAGGTTCCCGTAAACTGGTGCACCGCCCTCGGCACCGTTCTCTCCAACGAGGAGGTTGTCGACGGCAAGAGCGAGGTGGGCGGGCATCCGGTGGAACGCCGCCCGATGCGCCAGTGGATGCTAAGGATTACCGCCTATGCGGACCGGCTCATCGAGGAACTCGACGGCCTGGACTGGCCCGATTCGATCAAGTTGCTTCAGCGCAACTGGATC
Source organism: Akkermansia muciniphila (assembly GCA_945874745.1). GTDB lineage: Bacteria > Verrucomicrobiota > Verrucomicrobiia > Chthoniobacterales > Chthoniobacteraceae > Chth-196. Next base: position 5,773 of record CAMCIN010000155.1, read on the forward strand.
GGCAGGTCCGAAGGTGCGGAGGTGACCTTCACCATCGAGGGCACCAACCAACCGGTGCGCGTGTTCACCACAAGGCCCGACACCCTCTTTGGAGCGACCTACCTTGTGCTGGCCCCCGAACACACGCTCGTCGAGCAGATCACCGCCCCCGAACAGCGCGCTGCCGTGCACGCCTATCTGGACACCTGCCGCTCCAAAAGCGACCTCGAGCGCACAGACCTCGCCAAGGACAAGTCGGGCGTGTTCACCGGCGCCTTCGCCCTCAACCCGGTCAGCGGTGAACGCGTCCCCGTGTGGATCGCCGACTACGTGCTCCCGGGCTACGGCACCGGCGCGATCATGGCTGTTCCCGCCCACGACACGCGCGACCACGAATTCGCCCGGAAGTTTGAACTGCCCATCCGCCAGGTGGTCCAACCCTCCGGCGACGAGGCCTGGCAGGGGTTCACCGGCAGCGGCACCTCCGTGCACTCCGGATTCCTCGACGGGATGCAAACCCCCGAGGCCAAACGTGCCATGATCCAGTGGCTCGAGGCCGGCGGCCACGGAAAGGGCACCATCCAGTACAAGCTCCGCGACTGGCTCTTTTCCCGGCAGCGCTACTGGGGCGAGCCGTTCCCCATCGTCTGGACCGACGGGCGCCACTCGGCGATTCCCGAGTCCGAGCTGCCGCTGACCCCGCCAGTACTGGACGACTTCAAACCCACGGGCACGCCGGAACCGCCTCTCTCCAAGGCGACAGACTGGCTCCGCTACGGCGATTCTTCGCGGCGCGAAACCAACACCATGCCGCAGTGGGCCGGCTCCTGCTGGTACTACCTGCGTTACTGCGACCCCGGCAACGACCAGCGCTTTTTGAGCCGCGACGCCGAGCGGTACTGGATGGGTGCGGACTCGCCCACACCCAAACCCGGCGGCGTCGACCTGTACGTGGGCGGAACGGAACACGCCGTGCTCCACCTGCTCTACGCGCGTTTTTGGCACAAGGTGCTCTTCGATCTCGGACAGGTTTCCACGCCCGAACCCTTCCAGCGGTTGGTGAACCAAGGGATCATCCTCGGCGAAGACGGACAGAAAATGTCCAAGAGCCGCGGCAACGTGGTGAACCCGGACGAGGTGATCAACGAGTTCGGCGCCGACGCGTTCCGTTGCTACGAAATGTTCATGGGCCCTCTCGAACAGATGAAGCCTTGGAGCACCGCTGGAGTGGAGGGCGTCTCACGCTTTCTCGCACGCGCCTGGAGGCTCGTCATGGAGGAAACCCAGTCCGGCGAATGGGCGCGCTCCGCCGCGCTCACCGATATCGCCCCGGACAAGGCTCAGCTCAAGGTTATCCACGCCACCATCAAAAAAGTGGGCGAGGACATCGAGACCTTGTCGTTCAACACGGCCATCTCGCAGATGATGATCTTCGTGAACACCTTCACGGGGGCGAACCCGAGGCCCTTGTCCGCGATCCGGACACTGCTCCAACTCCTCAATCCATTTGCGCCGCACATCACCGAGGAGCTCTGGCAGCTCACGGGCGGGACGGGGCAGGTGGCGGACCAGCCCTGGCCGGCGTACGATCCAGCGGCGCTCATCGAGGACGAATTGGAACTGGCCGTGCAAATCAACGGCAAGGTGCGGGACAAACTCGTCGTCAAACGCGATGCCACCTCCGCCGAGGTCGAGGCCGCAGCCATCGCCAGCCCACGCGCCCAAGAATGGACCGCGGGCAAGGCCATCCGCAAGGTGATCGTGGTGCCAGGAAAGCTCGTCAACATCGTGGTTTAGAAAGGCCTTTGCCGCCTTCCACTCCTGCAGTCCTTACGGTCGGTCGCGCTGATTTCTCAGGATTTCAGCGCGCCTTCCATTTCGGCCACACCTCGCGGCGCACCCACACAATGGCGGGCACGCAACAGGCGAGCAGGTAGACCAAAAAAGACGCCTGTGCTGCGGCCCTCCACTCGGGCAGCACCGAGGCGTCCGGAAGGTTTTTGGATTCGACTGCAAAGTAGCGCCAGATTCCCAGGGACGGCACAAACGAAAGCCACCGGCTTTCCCAACCGACTTGAAGTGCGAAGGAAACCGCACTCGCCATCCCACCCAGCACTCCATAGAGAGCAAAAAGCCCGAACAGGTTCCGTACTTTTGGGAAACAGGTGCGCCAGAGAAGGATGCCCGAGGCCAGAAATGCCCCCAGAAACAGCAGGACGGTCTGGGCCACGATGGACTTCACCACCACCAGCAACACGCCAACCGCAAGCGGTAAAATCCACAGACAGCCCACCCAGTTGGGAAGGAGAAGCAGGGAGGCAAAGCGCCCCCATCCTCCAGCGCGTGCGAAGGGGCGCAGATGCGCGTCAAACACACGGACCGACCCGAGATGCCAGGCAAAGACCACCAGACTCAACAGTCCCAGCACCCAGAGATAGCCGGTGAACACCGGTTGCTCCACGCCGCGCAGTGCCGGGATTAAAGCCGCCCCCCAAGCGGGCACCAAAAGAAGCCGGGCCAGCAGCGCTCCATTTTCAGACGCCGGCCCTACGGCATCGCCAGCCAGACGCAGAAGGACGACCACACACACAGCGGCCTCCCCCGCAAGCAGGATCCAACCACCCTGCATCAGGTTGAGCGTTGCGATCGCTCCGGGAGCGTCGAGGAGTGCGGAAGCCGCCGCCCAGTAGCTTAAAAAGCCCACACAGAAAACCGCCCCAAGCGTTGCCCTTAACAGCGTGCGGGACAGGGACGAAGCAGCGATGGCCGCCGCAACGCAAATGCCCGATGCCAAAACAGCAAGGGCAAGCAACCGCACATCCAGTGCCAGATCCACCCCGCCCGTGTAGTACCGCAGCACAAAGTAGGGAAGCAGCGAAACCGCCATCAAACAGCTTTGGGTCATCAGCGAAATCCATTTCCCCCACGCCAACCGCGTCCCGGAAACCCCAGCCGCCCCGAGTAACTCGAGCGTCCGCGCTTCACGCTCCGCGTGCAGACCAGCCAGACCACGCAGCGGCGCTCCCAACAAAAGCACCGCGTACACCACGCCCCAGAAAAACACCCCGACAAAATGGGTGTTCTCGGAACGCACGCTGGCGGCAAGCCCGAAGGCCTCCACCAGCGACACCCCCAAGTGCAGCGCCACCAACAGCAGCACAAAGGAGCCCGCACGCAGGCCCTGCCGAAACTCCTTCACCAACATCGGCGGCACCCAGTCGGGAAAATCCCGCAGGGCTTCAAACGGCGGCACTTCTTTGGAATTCGGTTGAAGACTCATAGGGCAAAATAAAACTCTCCCGCCTAGAGCGAAGCGGATCTGCGCGCTTTCAGAACTTCGACGAAAACCTCCTCGAGGCGGCGTTGTTGCGGGTGGAAGCAGCTGACTTGCAGCCCCCCGTCCTGCAGCCGCCGAAGCTCTCCAGCTAAGGCCTGCTCCGAGTTCACGCCAAACTCGGCCTTCGCGCCTCCGGGCAACCGCTCCGTCAAAGTCCAGGAAGCATCCCCTTCCAACCACTGGAAAAGTTCCTCCACAGGACCCGACACGCGTATCTCCACAACGACGGCCCCCGGCGCCTCTCCCTCCCCCCGCAGCCCTCCGCGCAGCCCCTGGTGCACGATCTTTCCCTTGTCGATAAACAGCAGGGAATCGCACATCTCCTCCAACTCGGACAAGATGTGCGAGGAAATGAACAGCGTGACCCCCTGTTTTTGAAGGGCCGCCACCGCCTGCTTGAAGTCCATCCGCGCCTGAGGGTCCAGCCCCGCCGCAGGTTCGTCCATGATCAGGATCCTCGGCCGGGGCAGCAAAGCCCGCCCCAGACACAGCCGCTGCGCCATCCCCTTGGAAAGTCCCGCAGCGGGCCTCGCCCCGAGCTCCTGCAGGCCCGAAAACTCTACGACCTCACGCACCCGCTCAATACGCTCGGCCCCCCGCAGGCCGCAAAGCCGGGCGTAAAAATCCAGATACTCTAAAACCGAAAGGTGCGGGTAGGCACCGTAGGCGTCGGGCATCCAGCCGACCAAGCGCTTCACCTGGACGGCATCCGCAGCCGCGTCAAAACCGCAAACGCTGACCTCGCCGGAATCGGGAAAGTCCACGCCCGCCATCATCCGCATCGTCGTGGTCTTGCCGGCCCCGTTGGCGCCGATGAACCCCACCACGCTCCCGGCGGCGACGTCAAAGGACACGCCCTCGACCGCCACCACGCCGTTGAAACTCTTGTACAGGTCGCGCACCTGCAAAATTGGCTCCGCGTTCTTCATAGCCCTTCCTCCCTTCGGACGGGGCCCAGATAGACCATCT
>CAMCIN010000156.1 GCA_945874745.1 Akkermansia muciniphila
GTCCGGGAGGCCGGAAAGTACCGAGACTGGGTGATCCAATCGTTCAACTCCGACCAGCCCTACAACCAGTTTTTGCGCGAACAGCTCGCCGGCGACATTATGGCAAAGACCGCGCCGCCTGGGCAGTTCGCGAAACTGGTCACCGCCACAGGCTTTCTCGCCGTGGGCAAACGCTACGGCTACAAGCCCTCGCCCGACTTCCAGCACCTCGACTTTGCGGACGCCATTGATTCGGTGGGCCGTTCGCTGCTCGGCCTTTCGCTCGGCTGCGCCCGCTGCCACGACCACAAGTTCGATCCGGTCAGCGTCGCCGACTACTACGGAATGTACGGCATTTTCCAGAGCACCCAGTGGGCTTTTCCGGGCGGAGAGGAACAAAAACGCCCCTCGCAGTTTCCCGCGCTTGTGGCGGCCCCGGAGGCCGCGCGCCTCGACGCACTCAAGGCTGCGCAACTCGCCGGGCTGGAGGAAAAGCTTTCGCAAACAAAAGCGGAACGCGCCCGCGCCGAGGGCGTAGTCTTCGGTGGTGGCGTCGGACTCGGGTTCGAGGGCCAGCCCACGGGCAAGCCGCCCGGCCCCCCCTGGCTTTCAGGCGGACCGAACCTCATCTTGCCCGAGGCACAGAGTCCCTTTGCCCACGTGCACCCCCCCGGAAAACAGGGCGTCCGCATCGGCAGCAGCCTGCCAAACGACGGGGTCCGCTACGTCTTTTCAAAACCGCTGCGCGCCACCCCCGGCAAGCTTCTGGAATTCACCGTCGACTTTCGTACCTCTCCAAACGACTCGAATTCGGGCTCCTACCGCTTCTATCTGGGCCGGGGCGTGGTCCAGTCCCTCGCGGTGGAAGTCAGCGTGAGTGCCACCGAGGTGGCCGTCCGCAATGGCGCCGAATGGGAAGTGGTCCGGCGCGTTCTTCCCGGACAATGGAACACCCTGCGCCTCACGCTGGATCCGGCCGCCAAGACCTATTCGGGAATCGTCGGCAGCCCCGGTGACCTGAGCGCCTTCGCGGGCAAGACGCTGGCTCCTGGTTGGGACGGCGTGATGGACACCTTTATCTGCGACGGCCACGGCCACGTGAAGGGCGGCGTGCCTTCCCGCGATCTGGACAATCTCGGACTCCAAGAGGCTCCGTTTGGCGCGCCCGGCACCGGCCCGGTGACCGCTCCGGAAGAGCCTGCCGACTTGGCCGGACGCCTCAAAAAACTGGACGCCGACCTCGCCGCGATCACCAAGGAACGCGACGCCCTTGCCGCCGACAGCCCCTACCCGGTGGCCTACGGCGTGAGCGAAGGTAAGCCCACCAACGCGCGCGTCCACCACCGGGGCGAGCCGGAAAAACTACGCGAGGAAGTCCCGCGGAAGTTCCTCGCCGTACTCGGGGGCGATGCGCTGCGCGATCCGGCCGCGGGCAGCGGCAGGCTGGATTTGGCGGACTGGATCACCCGGCCCAGCAACCCGCTGACTGCGCGTGTCTTCGTCAACCGTGTCTGGCAATGGCATTTTGGACAGGGCCTTGTGCCGACCAGCAGCGACTTTGGCCTCCGGGGCGAACCTCCCAGCCACCCGGAGCTTCTCGACTGGCTCACCTCGGAATTCATGGCCTCGGACTGGTCGCTCAAGAAACTACACCGGTTGGTCCTGCACTCGGCGGCCTACCAGCGCTCCAGCGGCGACAACCCCTACAACCTAGCCAAGGACCCCTCCAACCAGTGGCTCTGGCGCTACAGCCGCCGCGTGCTGGACGCCGAGTCGATCCGGGACGGCATGCTGTTTGTCAGCGGACTCCTCGACCGGAGCGTCCCGGCGGTGCACCCGTTTCCTCCGGTGCAAACGTGGGCTTACACGATCCACCGCCCCTTCCACGAGGTCTACGATTCGAAACACCGGAGCGTGTACCTGATGCTCCAGCGCAACCGGCGCCACCCGTTTCTGGCGCTGTTTGACGCGGCCGATCCGAACGCGAGCGTCGCCCAAAGGCTCCCGACCACCACCCCCACCCAATCGCTCTACCTGCTCAACTCCCCCTTCGTTCTCGAGCAGGCCCGGGCCTTCGCCAAGCGGTTGCTTGCCGCTCCCGGGGACGACCCGGAGAGAATCCGCCTCGCCTTCGAAGCCGCGCACACCCGCATTCCCTCCGCCGCTGAAACCGCCGATCTGCTCGCCTTCCTCGCGGCGTACAACCAAAGGCTCGCCGCGCTGCCGCAGCCTCCCGCCGAGCTGCAATTGACCGCCTGGTCGGGCCTTGCACGCGTCCTACTCACCGGCAACGCCTTCCTTTACATTGATTAACGCCCTCCCATGGACTCCCCAATCCACCCCAGCAGGCGCGAGTTTTTAAGTCGCGCATCCGGCGGCTTCGGCGCCCTCGCGCTCGCCGGACTTCTCGGAGAGTCGCAGGCCGCAGAGAGCGACCCGCTCGCTCCGCGCGCGCCCCATTTCCCGGCGAAGGCCGACCGGGTGATCTTCATCTTCTCCACGGGCGGCGTCTCGCAGGTGGACACCTTTGACAGAAAGCCAGCGCTCGTCCGCGACCATGGCAAGTCGATGACCGCCTCCCGCTGGCTAAACAAGCCCGGCAAATTCGAACGCTTCCTCATCAAGCCCCGCTGGGATTTCCAGCGCTACGGCAAAAGCGGCATCTGGGTCAGCGACCTGTTTCCAAACATCGGCTCGGTGATCGACGACGTTTGCGTGCTCAACGCCATGCACTGCGAGAGCGATGGCCACGACAAGGCCACGCTTGCCGCCCACACCGGGGTCCAGCTCGCTCGCCCCAGCATCGGCGCCTGGGCTAGCTACGGCCTGGGCACCGAAAACCGCAACCTCCCCTCCTTCATGGTGCTCGCCCCGGCCGCCCCCTACGCCGGCGCGCAAACCTGGGGGAGCGATTTCCTGCCCGCCTGCCACCAGGGCACGCACCTGCTGCCGGGGAAGGAACCGCTACCGAACCTGCACCCGGGCTCGCCCAGCACGGAACTGCAGATGCTCGAACTCGACCTGCTCGGACGACTGAACCGTTCCCACCTCGAACAACGGGCGGCAGACCAGTCTTTGAACGCGCGCATCCGCTCCTTTGAAACGGCTTTTGGGATGCAGCGCGAGGCCCCGGAGGCGTTCGACCTTTCCGGCGAAAGCGAGGCGACGCTTGAACTCTACGGGATGAAGCGCGGCGCCACGTCCGGGTTTGGCTGGCAATGCCTTGTCGCGCGGCGTCTGGCGGAACGGGGAGTGCGCTTTCTTGAACTCATCGACGTCGGCTCCAGCGCCAACTGGGATTCGCACGGCAACATGGGCGACCACGAGCGCCTTGCCCGCGCGATCGACCGGCCGATCGCCGGCCTTTTGGCGGACCTCAAACAGCGGGGTATGCTCGAGCGCACCTTGGTGGTCTGGACCACCGAGTTCGGGCGCACCCCCTTCCACAAGGAGGCCAACCACGCGGGCCGCGAACACCACAACCTGTGCTTCTCCTCCTGGATGGCGGGCGGCGGCGTCAAAGGCGGTTTTGTCCACGGCCAGTCCGACGAGCACGGAATCCTCCCCGCCGAGGGAGCGGTGCACACCCACGACCTTCACGCCACCATCCTGCACCTCCTGGGCCTCGACCACGAGCGCCTCACCTTCCGCTATGCCGGCAGGGACTTTCGCCTCACCGATGTGGAGGGAAATGTGGTCAGGGAGATTCTCGCCTGAGCCATTTCCCACAAGAGCGCCCGGCCGACGCCTCCTACCCTCCGTCTCTCTCCATGCGCCCAAACCGTTTCCTCCGGCTGTTGGTGCTGGGTTGCGCCTTCGTGTTTGCCGGCCCATGGCCCCCGGCGCCGCTGCGTGCTGAGCCGCCGCAGGGCGAGGCGTTTTTCGAGAGCAAGATCCGGCCCCTGCTGGCCGAGCGGTGTCTCGAATGCCACGGCGAAAAAAAGCAGAAGGGCGGCCTCCGCCTCGACTCCAAGGAAGGCTGGCTGAAGGGCGGCGAAAACGGCACGGCACTGGTACCCAGCGACCCGGAAGCCAGTAGGCTCATCCAGGCTGTCCGCAGGAAGGACGAGGAGCTGCAAATGCCTCCAAAACACCCGCTCCCGGCCGCAGAAGTAGCTGCTCTGGAACTTTGGGTCAGCATGGGCGCCCCGGATCCGCGCACCGCCCCGCCGGCAAAGGCCGCACTCAAGGCGCCCGGGATCGCCGAGGGAAAGAACCACTGGGCGTATCAACCCGTCCGGCTGCCCGTGCCACCACGGTTGCAGGACGACGGCTGGAGCCGCTCCGACTTGGACCGCTTCGTATGGGACCGCCTCCAGCAGGCCGGCCTCAAACCCAGCGCCGCCGCGGACCGCCGCACCCTTTTGCGCCGCGCCAGCTTTGACCTCCTCGGCCTCCCGCCCCCACAGAGCGAGGTGGATGCCTTTCTAGCGGATGCCTCCCCGGACGCCTTTGACAAGGTGGTCGAACGCCTGCTGGCTTCGCCCCACTACGGGGAACGCTGGGCGCGCCACTGGCTGGATGTTGCGCGCTACTCCGACACCAAGGGGTACGTTTACGGGCGCGAAGAAAAGCGCTTCGTCCACGCCTGGCCCTACCGGGACTGGGTCGTCAACGCCCTCAACGCCGACCTGCCTTACAACGAGTTTTTGAAACTCCAAATCGCCGGGGACCAGCTCGCCCCGCCCCATTCCCCGGCCCTCGCCGCCCTCGGGTTCCTCACGCTTGGCCGCCGTTTTCTGGGCGTCACCCACGACATCATCGACGACCGGATCGACGTGCTCATGCGCGGCACCCAGGGACTCACCGTCGCCTGCGCCCGCTGCCACGACCACAAGTTCGACGCCATCCCCACCCGCGACTACTACGCCCTGTACGGCGTCTTCCAAAGCAGCGCCGAACAACTCGTCCCCTGCGGCCTCGGCTCAAAACTGCCGCCAGCCTTCGTTAACGAACTCACCGACCGGCTTCACAAGCTCGATACCACCAGCGCCCAACGCCGTGAGGAACAGTCCGAGCGTGTCCGCTCCGGCGTCGCAGCGCACCTGCTCGCGCAGTTGGAACTGGAAAAGTATCCCGAGGAAACCTTTGGCATTCTGCTCGCCCCCGCGGACATCAACCCCTCCTTCGTCCGCCGCTGGCAAGCCTTCCTCCTCGCCGCTGGGCAACGCAAAGACCCCGTTTTCGAAGCATGGCGGGCCTTCTCCGCAATCCAGCCGCAGGATTTTGCCGGCACCGCGGCCGCTGTGACCGCACGCCTCCAACAACTCCCCCCGGGCGCCCTGCATCCAGCCGTGGCCGCCGCCTTCCAATCCGCGCCTGCCAGCATCCAGGAGGTCGCCCAGCGCTACGGCGCCGTCTTTGCCGCGGTCCAAAAGGAGTGGAAGGATCTACTCAAACAAAACCCGGCAGTGGACGGCCTGCCGGACCCGGCGTCAGAACAACTGCGCGTCGTGCTCTACGGCGTGGAAAGCCCCTGCTTTGTCCCGGCCGAGCACATCTCGAACATCGAAAACTTTTTTCCGAACGGGGTGGTTACAGAGCTCTGGAAGCTGCAGGGCGAGGTGGACCGCCTCCTCATCCAAACGCCCGACGCCCCGCCCCACGCGACGATCCTCGTCGACCGTGCAATACCCGCCACCCCGCGCGTGTTCAAACGGGGCAACCCGCTGCAAAAGGGCGAGACAGTGCCCCGCCAGTTCCTGCAGGTGCTCTCCCCCGCCCAGTCGCCGCCCTTTCAGCAGGGCAGCGGGCGGCTGGAACTGGCACGCGCCATCGCCTCGGCGGAGAACCCCCTCACCGCGAGGGTTCTGGTCAACCGTGTCTGGATGCATCACTTCGGGCGGGGACTGGTTTCCACGCCCAGCGACTTCGGCACGCGCGCGGAACTCCCCAGCCACCCCGCGCTCCTCGACTGGCTGGCCTTCCGCTTCGTCCAAAACGGCTGGAGTCTCAAACAACTGCACCGCGAAATCCTGCTCTCGGCCACCTACCAGCAAACCTCGCGCACCGACCCCGCCGACCCGAATTGCGGCAGGGCCCTCGAACTCGACCCTGACAACAAGCTGCTCTGGCGCATGAGCCCGCGCCGGCTCAGTTTTGAGGAGTTGCGCGACGCGTGGTTGAGCGCCACCGGCGAACTGGACCGCCGGCCGGGAGGCAAGCCCGCGGAACTGTTTGCCGGGGCCAACACCCGCCGCACCCTCTACACCTACATCGACCGGGAACGCCTACCCGACGTGCTCCGCGTCTTTGACTTTGCCAACCCCGACCTGTCCATTCCGCAGCGCACCGACACGGTCGCGCCGCAACAGGCTCTCTTCTCCCTCAACCACCCCTTTGTCGCCGCACGCTCCCGTGCGCTTGTGCGCGTCGTGGAGCGGGCCGGCAACGACCCGGCAAAACGCCTGGCCCTCGTCTATTCCGCCCTTTTCCAAAGGCCCCCGACCCCATCCGAGGAGGAGGCCGCGCTCCAACTTGTCCCGCCCCGTCTGCCCACCCAACCCAAATCGGAGCCGGATGCGTGGCCGCAGCTCACCCAGGCATTGCTGCTCACCAACGAGTTCCAGTTTGTGGACTAACCCGCCATGCACCTCCCACAGCCTCCGCTCAGCCGGCGCGACTTCCTCAACCGCTCGGGCACCGGCCTGGCCGCCCTTGGCCTCGCCGACCTCCTCGCCCCCACGCCAGCCGAAGCCCTGCTTGCGCAGGCCCGCCATTTCGCACCCAAGGCGAAGCGGATGATCCATTTTTTCCTCAACGGCGGTCCCTCGCACGTCGACACCTTCGACCCCAAGCCCGCGCTGCAGCAGTACGCCGGACAGCCCCTGCCCCGCTCCTTCATCACCGAGCGAAAAACGGGTGCCGCCTTTCCCTCGCCGTTTGCCTTCAAACGGTACGGCAAGTCGGGCATTGAGGTGAGCGAACTGTTCGCACAAACAGCCGAGTACATCGACGACATCGCCGTCGTCCGTTCCATGGTCGCACAGGTGCCAAACCACGAGCCCTCACTGATGCTCATGAACTGCGGCGACTCGATCCAGACCCGCCCCAGCCTCGGTGCCTGGCTGATGTACGGCCTCGGTTCCGAAAACGCCAACCTCCCCGGCTTCGTCGCGATGTGCCCCGGAGGCCACCCCATCAAGGGGGCCGAAAACTGGCAGTCCGCCTTTCTGCCCGGCGCAATGCAGGGCACCTACATCGACTCCAAAAACACCACGGTCGAAAAGCTGCTGGAAAACATCCGCAACACGGGCGGCTCCGAGGCCTCGCAGCGGCGCCAGCTGGAGCTGCTGCGCACACTCAATCAAGCGCATTTGCACGAGCGGACCGATCCGAGGCTGGAGGCGCGTATCCAATCGTTTGAACTGGCCTTCCGCATGCAGACCGAGGCGGCCGACGCCTTTGACGTCACCCGCGAACCCGAGTCGGCGCGCGAGCGCTATGGCGACACGGTCCACGGCCGCCAGACGCTCATCGGCCGGCGCCTGCTGGAACGGGGAGTCCGCTTCGTCCAGCTTTGGCACGGGGCTGGCCAGCCCTGGGACAACCACGACAAGATCGAGGCCGCGCACCGGAAGCTCTCCGCCGAGATTGACCGGCCTATCGCCGCGCTGCTGGGCGACCTCAAGCAACGGGGCATGCTCGAGGACACGCTGGTGCTCTGGGGCGGCGAATTCGGCCGCACCCCCACCGTTGAGATGTCGGGCACCACCTCCAAGCTGGGCCGCGACCACAACCACTACGGGTTCACCGTCTGGATGGCAGGCGGCGGGATCAAGGGCGGCACCGTCTACGGCAGCACCGACGAGTTTGGCTTCGCGGCCCAGGACAAGCCCACCAGCGTGCACGATCTCCACGCCACCATCCTGCACCTCATGGGACTCGACCACGAACGGCTCACCCACCGCTACTCGGGGCGGGACTTCCGCCTCACCGACGTCTCGGGCGAAATCCTCCGGGACATCCTCGCCTGAACCAGAAAAACCTCCACCCGCCACCCCCATGGTCCTGACCTCCCTCGACTTCGAAAAACCCGGCAAACAGCAGGGCTTCCTGCAGGTCCCCTATTCCCACAACCTGGGCGGCTGGGCCAACGTGATGATCCCGGTGACCGTCGTCGCCGGGGGAAAGGGCCCGACGGTTCTCATTCTCGGCGGTAACCACGGCGACGAATACCAGGGCCAGATCGCTGCCATGAACCTCGCCCGCGAGCTCACCCCGGAGCAGGTCACCGGCCGCGTGATCCTCATCCCCTCGCTAAACTTTCCCGCCGCGCGCGCCGCCACCCGGCTCTCGCCACTGGACGGCATGAATCTCAACCGCGCCTTTCCGGGCGAGCCCGAGGGGCCCGTCACCAGCCAGATCGCGCACTTCCTGCGCACCCGTCTTTTCCCCATGAGCGACGTGGTCATCGACATCCACTCGGGCGGACGCAGCATGGAGTTCGTTCCCTGCGCACACATGCACCTCGTCGCGGACCGCGAGCAGCGCGCGCGCATGTTCGGGGCAATGCTCGCGTGGGGCACGGACTTCGCCTTCCTGTACGCGGACATCGCGGGCACAGGCCTCCTGCCCGTGGAGGCGGAAAACCAGGGCAAGCTGGTGGTGACGACGGAACTCGGCGGCGGCGAGGCGATTCCCGCTTCGGTCCACCGGATTGCGCGCAGCGGACTGCAAAACGTCCTCATCCACGTCGGGGCGCTCAAAGGCAGAAAAAAAACGCGGGCCGCCGAGGGCAAGCCGCCGACCATCCTGACGCAGGCGCTCAACCGGGAGGACTACCTGCTGGCGCCCGAATCGGGCGTGTTTGAGATCAGGGTGGACCTGGGCGCGAAGGTGAAACGGGGGCAGGTTGTGGGGGTCATCCATCATCTGGAGCGGCCCGACCGTGCGCCGGAGCCGGTCATCGCACAAAGCGCGGGCCACCTCATCACCATGCGCGCGCCGTGCCTGACCCAACAGGGAGACTGCGTGGCGGTCATCGCAAAGCGGGTGACGGCCGAGCAAGTCCTCAGGGCATGAGCACCGCGGACTCCCAGCCCTTGCCTTCCCGGCAGGCCACGCTTTTGGTGGCTTTCATGTGGGGCGCCTACGTCCTCAACTACTGCGACAGGCAGGCCGTCTTTGCGATGTTCCCCGCGTTGCGTGCGGACCTGGGAATGTCCGACAGGCAGTTGGGCCTCACTGGAGCGATGTTTCTCTGGGTGTACGCCTTCGGGTGTCCGGTTGCCGGCCAGTTGGCGGACCGTTTTTCCAAGCGGCTCCTGGTGGTTTCCAGCCTCGTACTCTGGAGCCTCATCACCCTGGCGACGGGTCTGTCGCAATCCGCGTTTGTGCTGCTTGCGCTCCGCGCTGCGATGGGAATCTCCGAATCGCTGTTCATGCCCACGGCCATCGCGCTCACAGCCAATGCGCACCCGCCCGCGCTCCGGTCCCGCGCGGTCTCGCTGCTGACCACCGGACAGATCGCGGGAACGGTCGCGGGCAGCTGGTTTGGCGGTTGGATGGCCGACCGCGGCCAGTGGCGCGGGGCCTTCTTTGTGCTTGGCGCCGTCGGCCTTCTTTACGCGTTGCCGTACCTCTGGTTTCTGCGTTCCGTTCCGGACAATCCCCCGGAGAGGGCTGCTGCAAAGGCGCCCCCGCTGGCAGCGTTGGTGCTGCTGCGCGTGCCGACCTTCCGGCTTTTGTGCGCGGTGTTTCCCGTGTTTGTGTTCGGGCTCTGGCTGCTCTACGGCTGGCTGCCCAGTTTTCTGCACGACAAGTTTTCCCTCTCCCAGGCCGAGGCTGCGTTCAACGCCACGGTCTTTGTGCAGGCGACCACCGCCATCGGACTGCTGGGAGGCGGCCGTCTTGCAGACCTTCTCTACACCCACACCAAGGCGTCCCGCCTCTGGCTGATGTGCGCCAGTCTGTTGCTGTGCGCCCCTTGTCTGCATGCGCTGGGCAACAGCGGAACGCTTCTCGGCACCCGGCTCGCTGCCGCCGGCTTCGGACTCTTCAGCGGCCTGCTCATGGGGAACATCTTCCCCGCCGCCTTCGACGTCGT
>CAMCIN010000157.1 GCA_945874745.1 Akkermansia muciniphila
CAACAACCATGGCGGTCCACCCGAACAAAACCAGTCCCAGGCGCAGCCGCCCCCAGCTGGCCCGTACCGGCCTCCCCACGCCGCGCAGAAGCGAAACGCCGGGGAAGCGCACGGCCGCCGCGCCCCCCGTGGATCCGAGCCGCCAGGCAAAGACCGGCAGCAACACCAGCAGGGCAAGCGCCGCCGGCGCCTCCCAGACCAGATGGGAAGCATTCATGAAAGTACCCCCCGCAACATTTCCTCGGCGAGCACCCGCAAACCGTGCCGCCCCGAGTCCGTCGTGTCGGCCTTTGCAAACTTCAGCTCGTCACACCGGCGCAGAAAACGGTGCAACTCCTCACGCACCGTCCCGGGAAAGCGATTGGAGCGTTCGGCCAGTTCCAGAAACTCCTCGGTGGTCTGGCGCGGCGCGGCCAGTTGGTGGCGGGCCTCCAGAAAACCGCGCAACACCTCGGCCACCGCCGCGGCAAAGTCGCGATCCGAAAGCGCCTTCCCCTCCGCTCCGTCCAGGCGGAGCAAAGCCGCGAGCGCGACCTTTAGCGGATCCGGCGGCGCTACCGGGGGCCGCGGTCGCAGCTGCCAGCGCCGGAAGGCACGCCAGAGGAGAAACGCCAGGGCCGCAGCCCCCACGGCCACCAACACGCGGTTCTCCACGGTCCAAAACGGTACGTCAACCGGAGGCAGGATGTCGCGAAACTCATCCCCTTGAGGTGCAAACGGGTTCAGCGGGCCGGGCAAACTCTGTGCGCCACCCGGCGCAGGAATGACCCCGGAGGGAGCCGCACCCTGCAACTGGGCCAGAAAGCCGCGCATCGGAAAGGGGGCACTCATGAGGCAATGCCCGCCCTTTGTTCGCGCGCTTTGAAAAAGGATTGCAGGGAGGGGAGCCAGTCGCAGTCGGTGCGCAGGGTGACCCTGTCCACCCCGGCTCTGCGCAGCTCGGCAGAAAGCGCCTCTGCCCGCGCACGCACCGCCGCGGCAAAGGCATCCCGCACCGACTTGGAGCCGGTGGCCACTTCGAGGAGTTGCCCGGTCTCGGCGTCCTCCAAGCGGACGGTCCCCATGTCCGGGAGGGTTTCCTCGTGGGGATCCACCAGCGGAAGCGCGACCAGGTCGTGCCTGCGGGAGGTGATGCCCAGCTGTTTTCCAAAGGCTGGCGCCTGAAAGTCACTAAAAAGAAACACCACGCTGCGCCGGTGCAGGAGCCGGTTGAACTTTTCGAGGGCGCCCCCGACATCCGTGCCGCGGCCCTTGGCTTCAAAAAACAGGATTTCGCGCACCACCCGCAGCGCGTGCCGCCGGCCGCGCCGGGGAGGCACGAAGAGCTCCACGTGGTCCGAGAAAAGCAGCAGTCCGACCCGGTCGTTGTTGCGGATGGCACTGAAGGCGAGCACGCAGGCGACTTCGGCCGCCAGTTCGCGCTTGTTGCGGTCCACACTCCCGAAGTCCCCCGAACCGCTGATATCCACCAGCAACATCACCGACAGCTCGCGCTCTTCGGTGAACTTTTTGACGTACGCCTCTCCCCGGACCTCGCCCAGGCGCGCCGTCACATTCCATTCGATGAAGCGCACCTCGTCACCGGGCTGGTATTCGCGCACCTCCTCGAAGTTCATGCCGCGCCCCTTGAACACGCTGCGGTACTGGCCGGAAAAGGCGGCTTCCACCCGCGCCCGGGTACGCAACTCCAGGCGCCGAATCCTGCGCAAAATCTCTTTGGTGTCCTCCATGACGCGACAATCCTGCCCCAGGGCTAGGGTACTGGCAGGTGATGCAGCAGTTTACCGATGATTGTTTCGCTGGTCATGTCCTCGGCCTCGGCTTCGTAACTGATCAAGATCCGGTGCCGCAACACATCAGGAGCGACGGACTTGACGTCATGCGGGGTGACATAGCCGCGGCCTGCGAGGAACGCACGCGCCTTGGCGGCGAGGGTCAGGGCGATGGTGGCGCGGGGGGAGGCCCCGTAACGGAGCATGCCGTCGAGGCCCTTGATGCCAAAGCTGGCCGGCTCGCGGGTCGCGAAGACGAGGCTGATGATGTAGTCCTTGACGCGGTCGTCCACGAAAACCGCGTTGACCAGGGTGCGCGCGGCCAGGATGTCCTTCGGATCAATCACGGGGCTCACCTCGACCTTGGGGGCGGAGGTACCCATCAAATCGAGAATGAGCCGCTCCTCGGCGCGGGTGGGATACCCGACGGTGAGTTTGAGCATGAAGCGGTCCAGCTGGGCTTCCGGCAGCGAATAGGTGCCCTCCTGCTCAAGCGGGTTCTGCGTGGCCAGCACCAAAAAGGGATCCGCCAGCTTGTAGGTCTGGTCGCCGATGGTCACCTGCCGCTCTTGCATAGCCTCCAAAAGGGCGCTCTGAACCTTGGCGGGGGCGCGGTTGATTTCGTCGGCTAGGATCAGGTTGGAAAAGAGGGGGCCCTGCTTGGTCGTAAACTCGCCGGTGCGCGGGTTGTAAATGAGGGTGCCGATGAGGTCCGCCGGCAGGAGGTCGGGGGTGAACTGGATGCGCTGAAAGCCAGTGTTGATCGACTGGGCCAGCGTCTTGACCGTGAGCGTCTTGGCGAGGCCGGGAACCCCTTCCAGCAGGATGTGCCCGTTGGTCAGGAGGCCGACCAGCAAGCCCTCCACCAGCGCTTTCTGCCCCACCACGACCCGGGCAATTTCATTTTGCAGCGGCATGACCCAATGACTGGCAAGCCGGATTTGTTCGGTGAGTTCCTGAGGCGTGGACATGCGGTCAGCGGTGTGGCGGTTGATCGGGGGTTGCTAGAAGAGGGCGCAGAGGGAGGCAAAAGGGATGCAGAGGGCACTGCAAACCGGCGCGCCTCCCCTGTCTTAAGACAAATGAAGACGTGCCTCTGTTCAACCTAGGCAAAACTATGCAACTGCCCACCGAAATTTAACAAAACTCAGAAAGTCCCGTTTAAAGCCATCCCCTCCGACAGCACGCGCGCGGGCGGGGTCCCCTGCCCAACCAAGCCCCCCAGCGCGCCTATCCCAGCTCTACATGCCAGTAGGCCAAGTCAATAAAGTGCCGCCAGCTCTCGTGGGGCTTGCTGTCGAAGGTGATGTGCAAAAAGGGCTGCCAGCGCGGCCGCTCCGGCTTGCGCCGGAGCCGCAGGCCCACCTCGTGGGGCATCCGGTTTGCCTTCCGTGTATTACACTTAATGCAGGAGCAGACAATGTTCTCCCAGTTGGTTTCCCCGCCGCGCTCCCGCGGGATGACGTGGTCGAGATTGAGCTCCTTGCGGTCAAAAACCTTGTCGCAGTACTGGCAGGTGTTCTTGTCCCGCTCGTAGATGTTGTGCCGGGTGAACTTCACCTCCTTGCGCGGCACCCGGTCAAAGAGGGCCAGCACGATCACCCGAGGGACCCTGATTTTGAGGGAAATGGTGCTCACCATGTCCTCGTCGCAAGGCTCGCGGGAGGAGAGGTCCCGCCAACTGTCAAAGTCGTGCGTGAAAAAGGTGCCTCCCTCTGCGTGCACCACTTGGGCATGCCCCGCGCACAGCAAACAGAAAGCCCTTTTGGCAGAGCAAACATTTACAGCCTGCCAAAGACGATTGAGAACAAGGACAGTACGTTCCAGCATACGCGAAAAACCGAGTAACTAGGGAGCATCCACAGGTGACCAGGGAGTATCCACAGATGACACAGAGATTCACAGATGCTCCTGAGGATTTCTGCGCATCTGTTCACTCTGCGGTGTCTGCGAATATATCCCGGACATCAAAGCTTCGTGAACTGCAGTTCATGAGAGCGCGAAGGCGCCCTAACAAACTGGACAGGAGAATAACAGCCGCCGTCTGCCGCGTCAATGTACGCCCGAAACTGTCACAAACTTGTCAGGGTTGAGCAGGCCCTGCGGATCCAAGGCGCGCTTGAGCGCCTCGTGGACGGCACGCCCGACCTCCGGCACAGCCTGCGGCCACCAGCGCTGCTTGGCGATCCCCACCCCGTGCTCCCCGGTGATGGCGCCCCCCCAGGCCAGCACCTGGGTGAAAAGCTCGTCCAGGGCAGCCTCCACCCGGGCGCGGACCGCCGGGTCCTCGCGGTAACCAGCGGCCATGATGTTGACATGGATGTTCCCGTCGCCGGCGTGCCCAAAACAGGCCACCGGGAAACCACTCCGCCGCCGCAACCCGTCGGCAAACTCCGCCAAATCCACCAACCGGCCCCGCGGCACGACAATATCCTCGTTGAGCTTGACCAGTCCCGTCGCCTTGAGTGAGGCAGAAAAACGGCGGCGCAGCCCCCAAAGTTCCTCACACGCCAGTTCGCCGACCGCCTTTTTGACCGAAAGGGCGCCGAGTCCCTTCAACAGGGCCTGGAGCGCGCGCGCCTCAGAGCGCACCGAGGCGGGTTGCCCGTCCAAATCCAACAAAAGATGCCCTTCCCCTGCGGGAACCACGGCCCGGCCGCAATGCTCCCGCGCCGCCTGGAGGGTGAAGGCGTCTGCTACTTCAAGGGCCGCCGGCAAAAAACCGGCGCGAAACACCGCCTGCACCCCGGCCGCGGCCTCGGCAAACGTCGCGAAGCTGGCCGACAAACTGGCCCTTGCCGGCGGGAGCGGCAACAGCCGGAGGGTCGCCTCCGTGATGATGCCCAGCAGCCCTTCAGAGCCGACAAAGAGCCCCACCAGATCAAAACCCGTCTTGTTCTTGTGGGTGCGCCCCCCAGCCCGCAACACCCGGCCGTCTGCCAGCACCGCCTCCAGGCCGAGCACGTAGTGGCGGGTGACCCCGTACTTTAAGCACCGGGGCCCGCCGGCGTTGGTGGCCAGATTTCCGCCGATGCTGCACTCCTTAAGGCTGGCGGGGTCGGGCGGATAAAAAAGCCCCTGTGCCCGCACGGCCGCCTGCAAGTCGCCGGTGATCACCCCGGGTTCGACGACTGCAACCCCGTCTTCAAAATGGATCTCCTTGATGCGCCGCATCCCCGCCACCGAAAGCACGATGCCTCCCCGCAGAGGCACGCAGCCACCCACATAGCCGACGCCCGCACCCCGGGGCGTGACCGGTACCCCGTGCCGCGAAGCGTACTCCAGCGTGGCGGAAACCTCTGCGGTCGAGGCGGCGTGCACCACCACCTGCGGCATGCTGCTCGCAAACCAGCGGTCCGCCGCGTGGGCCGCCAAACTGGCGGGATCATCTGCGACCCGTTCGGCGCCAAGCAGGCGGCGCAGGTCCGAGGCAAGGGCTAGCGGTGGATGCTTTCCAGCCATCTTTTGCGAATCTCCTCATCCGTCATTTTGGCGGGCTTCTTTGCCACCGGTGCCGGTGCGGAGACGGTGGCCTCCGCCTTCACGGAGGACCCGCCGCCCGGCTTGGCTGGCACCGCCTTGGAACTGGTGGCGGCCGGGGCACCCTTGACCGGCGCCGCCGCAAGCTTGGCGGAACCGGGCGCCTCCTTCTTTACAGCTGGTTTGGGGGAGGGCTTGAGGGAGGGCTTGGAGGCCGTCTTTGCCACGGGGGCGGCAGCAGGCTTTGCTGCCGCAGGCTTGTCCATGGCAATCAACTCGGAGACGGTGACAAACTTGAAGCCCTTGGCCGCGAGCGCATCGAGGGTCTCAGGCATGGCGTCCACCGTGCTTTTGTGGATGTCGTGAGCCAACACAATGGAGCCGGCGCGCGCGTGTCCGAGGATTTCACTCTGTACGCGAGCGGCATCGCGCACCTTCCAGTCCAACGGGTCCACGTCCCAAAGGATGGTCCGGTAGCCGAAGGTCTGGTAGGTCCAGCGGCGCATGTTCTCCGTAAGCGCGCCGTAGGGCGGGCGCAGGAGCTTCATGGTCACGCCCGTGGCGCCAAGGACCGCCTGATGGGTTTTGTCCAACTGCTCGCGAATTCCACCCTCTCCAAGGGGGTTGAGGATGGGATGGGTGTAGGAATGGTTGGCCAGTTCGTGGCCCTCGGCCGCGATGCGCTTGAGAATCTCGGGATACTGCGCCGCGTTTTGGCCCACCACAAAGAAGGTCGCCTTGAGGCTGCGCTGCTTGAGCATGTCCAGAAGCCTCGGGGTGTGCTGGGGATGCGGCCCGTCGTCAAAGGTCATCGCGAGGTACTGTCCCTCCACGGTGCAGGAGGAGTAGGAAACCTTGGCGGAGGGCGTGCTTTTGGGGGCGGTTTCTGGGGCTGCGACAGGCGCGCTGGCAACCACCTCCGGCGAAGCCTGAGGGCTGACAACCGCCTCCGGCGAAGCCTGAGGAAGGGCGGCAACCGGCACGGCGGGCTGCGGGGGCGTGGCCACCTCGGCTTGGGGGGGAACCGCCGGAGCAGGCTCCTGCGGCGCGGCAGTCTGTGCCAGCAACAGGGGCAGGTTTGAGAGAAGGAAACAGGTGGGAAGGAGCGCGCTTCGCATACGGGTGGATTCCCTAACATCACCCAGGCGCGCACCGAAAGGCAAACCGTTCCCTGAGGAAAGCAGGTGGAAACTGCCAGCCGAGCGCCGACTCTAGACCGGCTCTTTCCTTAGTCGGCCCAATGCGCCACAGTGTTGCGCACCCCCAATGCACATGCTCCAACGTCGTCAATTTGTAGGCGCCCTTCTTGCTGGCGCCACTTCCCCGCTGTTTGCCAAGACGCCCCGGCTCCGGGTCGGCCAGATCGGCACCGGGCACGCGCACGCCTCGGGCAAGATGGAGGCGGTGCGCAGCCTGCCTGAGCTTTACGAGATGGTGGGCGTCAGCGGCGCCGAGGGCGCCCTGGGCCGCGCCTACGAGGGACTACCCCGCATGAGCGAGGAGGAGCTGCTGGCACAAAACGGGCTGAGCGCCGTGCTGGTGGAAACGGCCGTTGGCGCGTCCTGCGCCACCGCGCTGCGCGCCTTGCGGGCGGGAAAGCACGTTCACCTGGACAAACCCGGGGGGCTGGAGCACCGGGAATTCGCGTTGATGCGCGGGGAGGCGGAGGAGCGGGGCTTGACGGTGCAGATGGGCTACATGCTCCGCTACAACCCTGCCTTCCAGTTGCTTTTCCAAGCCTACCGGGAGGGCTGGCTGGGCGACATTCTCGAGATTGACGCCATGATGGGCAAACTCGCCGACCCGGCCACCCGCCGCAACATCGGCGCCCTGCCCGGGGGCGGCATGTTCGAACTGGCCTGCCATGTTATCGACGCAGCCGTGACGCTTCTGGGCAAGCCCTCGGAAG
Organism: Akkermansia muciniphila; assembly: GCA_945874745.1. Taxonomy (GTDB): domain Bacteria; phylum Verrucomicrobiota; class Verrucomicrobiia; order Chthoniobacterales; family Chthoniobacteraceae; genus Chth-196. The sequence continues at coordinate 7,162 of CAMCIN010000157.1, forward strand.
TCCACTCGTTCTCCACCCCCACCCAGCCCGGTGACGCGGTCAAGGACAACCAGCTTGCAGTGCTGGTCTACCCCAAGACCACCGTGACGATCCGCTGCAACCACGCCGACCCCTTCGGCGGTCCGCGCCGCCGCTTTCAGGTGGCCGGCACGCGGGGCGCCATGGAAATCCAGCCGCTGGAATCCGGAAAGGCCACGCTTTCGCTCAGCAGCGAGCAGGGGGCGTGGAAAAAAGGAAGCCAGCCGGTCTCCCTGCCGGTCCGGAAGGGGCGTTACGACGAGGAGTTTATCGACCTGGCCAAGGTCCTGTCCGGGGAGAAAAAACTGCACTGGACCGCGACGCACGACATAGCCGTCCACGAAACCGTGCTGCGGGCCGCCGGCGTCCCGGTTACCTAACCACCGCGTGATGGGGCCCCAGAAAGCTTCCTTCTGGTTCCTCGCTGTTTTCGGTGGGTACCTTTTCACTCGCTCCGGGGAGAGCGGGCAGGCATCCACAGATTGCTCAGATTTTCGCAGATGTTTTTACGGGTTCCACTCCGCTGTCAGCGGGCGCGCTAGGAGATCTGCGGATCGTCACCCAAAGCTGCCAACGTTTCGCACAGCGCGAGGGGCGGTCTTGCGCCCCTCCCGGGGCGGGCCGCTGTTTTTGGCGAGACCGGTGGCGGCGCTCGCGGGGCTCGCTTGCCGACCGGCTAGCTATCGGCGGGCCCGCAGGGCCCCAAGGCCCGGCAGGCAGGGCCAGTTTTTCAGAGAAAGGGAACCGAACATTGGACCGCTTTGGGGGACTGGTTGTCTAAACAAGAGGCCCACTGGCTCTGTTGAGGAGGCCCGACGGCTTAGAACAATGCGTCCTCCAAGCCGAGAGCCGTTCCTGGCTCCTGCCGGTTTCCGAATTGTCGTGTCTCGCTTCCCAGAAGCTCTCACCCAATGAAAGTAGCGAGGAGCCTTCCTTCTTGCCCTGACAATCGCCGATAACTAATAAAGTTAATTGGCAGACATGATTTCCCCCCGGTTCTCAGGTCTATCACCTCGGACTGAGGTTTCCCACCAAGCCTGTTGAGACGGAGAGTGGCCGAAGGGCCGGCCCTGTTTCTTACGGGTGATTCAGCTTAAGAAGTGAATCAGGGGCCTTGTGGCGCCACCACCGTCCGGCAGACAAAGCGACCGACCATTCTGTCTATTTTACCGCAGCAACCCACCCGTGAGGTGTAACCCCTATGAACTTCAACTGCCCCACCTGCAAAATGTCCCTTCTGGCCGAGGCCCAAATGGCCGGCCAACTCGTCAAGTGCCCGGGCTGCAGCTCCAAGATCCAGATCCCGGAGATGTCAGCCGAAGGCCAGGGGAACACAGACGGCGGAGAGCAGGGTGACGGCAGCGCAACCGGAGGCCGGCCGGCGCGGAACGTTTGGAAGGAAGAGGATCCCACGAATCCCAATCCGCTCTTGAGCTTCGGGATCGGCTTTGGGCTGACGATCGCCTGGTTTGCGTTCATCTACTTTTTTCAGGCGCCCCCCGGCAAGTCCTCCGCAGAGTTCACCACTGGGGAGACGCTGGCCAACCTCTTCTACAAGCACTTCACGGTCAGCTTCGCCAACACCCTCTTCTTCTTCTGGGCGGCGGCGATCTGTTACCTGAAGATGCTCAAGCTCAAGCTGCAGCGGCGCGCCATGCTTCTCGACGTGCTGCCAAAGGACCTGGGCTTGGCAATCAATGCGGAGAACGTTGGCACGTTTATCGACCATGTCTACGGCCTGCCCGTCAAACTCCGGGACAGCCTCATGGTCAACCGCATCCGCAAGGCCCTCGAGTTCTTCGAGGTCCGCCAGAACGTGTCCGAGGTCAGCAGCATGATGGGCAGCCAGTCCGCCATCGACGGCTCCCGGATCATGGGCAGCTACATCTTGTTGCGCGCTTTTTTGTGGGCGATCCCGCTCTTGGGATTCATCGGGACGGTAGTAGGGCTCTCCCACGCGATCAGTGGGATGAGCTTCGGCAATGTCGAGGACGTCGGCAAGATCGTCGGCTCCATCAACAACGTCACCAGCGGGCTGGGTACCGCCTTCGACGCGACCCTCCTCGGGTTGGTCTTTGCGGTTTTTCTCAACTTTCCGCTCAACTCGCTGTCCAAGCATGAGGAGGAGGCCCTTAACGACATCGACGCCTACTGCAACGAGGTGCTGCTACCCCGATTGGACGACGGGGCCGCGGGCGCTGCGAGCCAGAAGGCCAACCAGGCCACGGCCATGGAGGACCTCGGCGCTGTCGCTGAGGTCGTGGTGCAGGCCCTCACCAACGCCCAGGCGCAGTTCCTGACGGATCTCAACACCCTCTCCACCCGCATGCTGGACTACGCCAACACGCTGGAGGCCCGGAACGAGGAGTACCAGCAGGCCGCCCTCCAGACCCTCGCCAACCAGATGGGCGCCCTCGACCAGCGCGCGCTCGAACACATGGATCTGGTGAGACAGAAACAGGAGGAAGTGCTGGAGCGCGTCTCGGGCACCATCTCCAATCTGGAAGAGTCCTCGCGCATCGCCTACGAGACCATGGTACAGGGCCAGACTGCCGTTGTGTCAAAGTTCACCGAGAAACTGGGCACTCTCTCCACCCAGCTCGAAACCTCCTTCACCAACTCAGCGCAGATCACCGAAAAGGCGGCAGAGGGCGTGTCAAGCCACCTCCAAAAGCTTGTCAGCGCCGCCGGAAATTACCAGGAGGCCACCAAGAACGCCGAGGGCGAAGCGCTGCGACACTTCGGAGGCAAGCTGGACACGATGTCTGCAGAGGTGCAGAAGGCGCTCTCCTCAGCCATCCAGTCACTGGGAGCCGACTCCAAGACTTTCCAGCAGGCGACA
>CAMCIN010000158.1 GCA_945874745.1 Akkermansia muciniphila
CCAAAGTCGGTCCTCGGCTTTGAAGAGTCCCGGGACACCATTGAAAAGGTGATGGTCAGCCAAGAGCGCCAGAAAGCACAGGAGGAGTGGATAGGGAAACTCCGCAAGAAGGCATACATCAAGATTTTCTAGCGGTGCTTCAGTTCGGCTCGGCTGCCGCCAGTAAAAGGGGAAGCGCGCGAGCCGGGGCATTGTGCTACCAACACAGAGCAGCACCAGATCTGCCCGCAGAGCCGCGTTCTACCGCTGCCAACTTTTCCTTCTGAGATGGTTTTACCGGCAAATCCCCGTGTACACATAGCGGTCACCGTGGGCGACCCGGCTGGAATCGGCCCGGAGATCGTGCAACTCGCCCTAGCCTCGCCGCTCCTTGACCAGACGGTGACTTTTGAAGTGCTCGGCGACCACGGCGCATCCCGCCCCGGCCAGCCTACCCCGGAGGGTGCGTACTGCGCACTAGCCGCGCTTGAATCTGCGGCCACAGGAGCGCTCGATGGGCGTTTCGACGCGGTGGTTACGGGGCCCATCCACAAGGCACTCATGCGCACGGCAGGCTTCGCCTTTCCGGGCCAAACCGAATTTTTCGCGCAGCGCTGGGGCGCTCCAGAACACGCCATGTGCCTCACAGGCGGCAGTCTGACCGTGGCACTCGTTACTGCCCATGTCCCCTTCCGTCTCGTCCCAGAGTTCCTCACTCCAGAGGCCATCGCCCGCACCGGCCGTCTCCTCTGTGCTTTTTTGACACTCCGGCTGGGCAGACGCCCCCGAATCGCGGTCGCAGGGCTCAATCCGCATGCTGGAGAGTCCGGCCTGTTGGGGACGGAAGAGCAAGACTGCATTGCTTCCGGAGTCCAGTTACTGGCTGAAAGCTCCGACTCCGACGTCAGCGGCCCTTGGCCTCCGGACACCTTGTTCTACCGCGCCGTCACCGGCGAGTTTGACGGGGTGGTCTGCATGTATCATGACCAAGGGTTGATCCCCCTGAAACTGCATGCCTTTCACGAAGGGGTAAACGTCACCCTTGGGCTGCCGTTCCCCCGGACCAGTCCAGACCATGGCACCGCCTTCGAACTTGCCTCGAAGGGAGGAGCAAACCCGAGCAGCATGCTGGCCGCCCTCAATCTGGCTGCGGAGCTTGCGCGCAAACGCAGCCCCCTTCCCTCGTAATGACGGCCCTCTATCGCCGCGTGTTTGCCATCGGGGTACAAGACACTTTTGTGTACCGGTGGAACTTCCTTCTGCGCAGTCTTTTCAGCATTATTCCACTGGTCGGAACAGTTTTTGTATGGCAGGCGGTTTGCGGACCCGGCGGTTCGGTATCGGACTACAGCCTTTCCTCGATGGTATTTTACTTTGTGGGGGTTCTGCTCGTAGACAACCTGGCGAGTCCAACGGAGGACGAATGGCGCATTGCCGCTGAAATCCGTGAAGGCCAGATCAGCTCCCTCCTGACCAAGCCTCTGGACCATCTTGCCTACCGGCTCACCCTCTTCTCTGCGTACCGCCTCCTCTACTCGCTGCTCACGCTGCCCGTCATGGGGGCTGTCCTTTGGACCCTGCGTGCCCACTTGCAGTGGCCTGCGCACGCTTCCACCTGGGGCTTCTTTGCTCTTTCGGTATGCGGATCCGCCCTCATTCAATTTTTCATCGCCTACGCCCTGGCGATGCTCGCCTTCTGGATCCTAGAAGTCTCAACACTCATTTTCATTCTCTACTCTTTCGAGTACTTCCTGAGCGGCCATGTCTTCCCGCTGGACCTGCTTCCTGCCGGCGTCAGGGCGCTCCTCGCCTGGACGCCTTTCCCCTACGAGCTTTTCTTCCCAGTCCAAATCCTTCTTGAGCGACTTGATTCCGCTGCCCTGTGGCAAGGGTTTGCCCTGCAATTTCTGTGGGTCTGCATCACCGCGGCCACCGCCCGTTTGCTGTGGAACCGCGGGGTCCGCCACTATCAAGCAGCTGGCGGTTAAAACATAGCCCTTCCCCAACGGTTGGACGTTGTGGCCCCCGCCAGCAACTTTCTGCGCGCCCTCCGTGAGGCAAACTGGGAGGCAAACTGGGAGCGAGGTGGGAGCGACCGGACATTGGGCACGCCAAATCGGCCGTCCAGCGGAATACAAGCTACTAAGCACAACGGGGCACTTGGGTAGACTCGAAGGCGGGATCGCAAAGTTTGCCTCGGTCGAAAACCGGGGCGATTCAGGATGTTTGAAGCGTTTCACTGCTCTTATTTCCGAATCTAAATCACCCTTCCCAGCCTGCCTCTTGATTTTCACATAGATCGACATGAGATTTTCACTCGTTGCCCTGATCGTTCTCCTCCCGTTCCTGCCCGGGGCCGGGGCTGTGGAAACCAAAAGCCGCTCGGTGATGAGCGAGCGCCACAAGACCCTGCTAGAGCAGAACTGCCAGAATTGTCACGGCGCAGAAAAACAGAAAGGAAAGTTCCGCGTCGACGACCTCTCCTTCGACATCACCAACATCGAAACTGCCGAACGCTGGCAGAAGGTGCTCAATCAAATGAACTCCGGGGAAATGCCCCCGGAGGAGGAAAAGCAGCCGACGGCCGCGGCAAAGACGGACTTTTTGGACGAGTTAGCCAACGTGATGGTTTCCGCGCGGAAGAGTCTCGCGGATCAAAAGGGAGCCATCACGATGCGGCGCCTCAACCGCCGAGAATACAAAAACACCCTGCGCGAGCTGCTTGGGGTGGAGATCAACGTCAGCGCGCTGCCTTCGGACACAGGAACAGGAGGCTTCGACACCGTTGGTTCGAACCTCTTCATGTCTGGCAACCAATTTGAACAGTATCAACTCCTCGGACGCGAGGCGCTGACAGAGGCTTTTGAGTGGCAGGCGGCCGCTGCCACAGTCAAAAAACTGCGCTACGAAGCGGAGAGCTCCACCCCGGTTGTGGAGAAGTTTGTGGCGTATCAGATAGACGCGCGCGAAAGGGCTAAACAATGGATCAAGGCGCTCGATGAGGCGGCGGCTCTTCCCGAGAACCAAGATGTTGTCGCCAAGCTTCGAAAGGAATCCAAGAACGACGCGATCTTTCGCCGCTCATGGGAAAAGATTCCCGGAGCCCCTTCCCCCCGATCCTTTGGTTTCGACAAAAAAGGGGAGAACGATGCGGATTTGGCGAATGATTCGTTGGGCGCCGGCTGGCTTCCCTACCACCAGTACTACCTGCGCCAACCCGCGCTGGACCGGGGCGCCTATCTGGGAACCCAAACCCGCCATCCTGCCGAGCTGAACGTCAACTACATCGAAGTGCTTGTTCCCTTTGACTGGCCGGTCGGAGAGTACGTGGTACGCGTGCGTACTGCGGCCGCCGCAGACGCGCCTCCGGAACGCCGCTTCCTCGACTTTGGCATCCACGCCCGTACGGGTAAGGTGATGGCGACCCATCAAATCAACGGGACCCTCGAGGCGCCGCAAACCATTGAAATCCCCCTCACCCTCACTAGGGGAAACGCGGACCGTCCCAACCGCACGCTGTTCATCCGGGAAAAGGGAAGCTGGGACACCAACGAGGAGGGCGGCCGCAAACGCGCCGATGCACTCAAGCGCAACGGAATTGGTCCGGAGGTGGCCCTGTGGGTCGACTGGATCGAAATCGAGCGGATGCCCAATGTGACCAAGCCCACCCCCCCGGGCATTGCGGCGCTGGAAATCCCCCTGGACGACAAATCTTCCGCCCCCAGCCCTGCGAGCCTCCGCACTGCACTGGAGCGTTTTTCCACTGAGGCTTTCCGTGGCACACCGCCGCCCGCCGACTATATCGACGCCCTCCATACGCTTTACGACGTGCGCACCAAGGCGGGCGACAAGCACGGCGCGGCGCTCAAGGAAACCCTTTCCGTGGTGCTCTCCTCCCCCATGTTCCTCTACCTCGCCGAGCCCTCGGGAGATGACCAACGCAGACCGCTCTCCAATGCAGAGTTGGCCTCACGCCTTGCTTATTTCCTTTGGTCCGCGCCGCCAGATTTCACACTTCGCCAGCTGGCAGCGGAAGGCCAACTGGCAAAACCCGAGGTTCTCGCAGCGCAAACAGAGAGGCTTTTGAACGACCCGCGTTCCGAAGGCTTTCTCCGGGCTTTCGTCCACCAGTGGCTGGGACTGGACCGGATTGATTTTTTCGAGATCAACCTGAAGCTATATCCCCGCTTCGATACCGCCACAAAGGTCGCTGCAAAAAACGAGATCTTCGAAACCATCGGCTACCAGCTGCGGCACAACGCCAGCGTGAGGGATCTGCTCAAATCAGATTACGTGCTGATTAACAGGGTGCTTGGCCACTACTACGGCATCGAGGGAGTAAAGGGCGATGGCTACGAAAAGGTGGCCCTCGGCAAGGACTCGCCGAGGGGCGGGCTTCTGGGAATGGCGGTAATTCATTTCATGGGGGGCAACGGAGAGCGCACCAGTCCCGTGGAGCGGGGCGCCTGGGTGCTGCGCAAGCTGCTCCACGACCCGCCGCCCCCCGCGCCCGCAAACGTGCCGGCAATCACGCGCCTTGCAGACAAGGTGCTCACCACCCATGAACGGCTCCTTGCACACCAGGAGGATCCCCAATGCGCAAGCTGCCATCGGAAAATTGACCCCATCGGCTTTGGCCTGGAGAACTTTGATGCCGCCGGCCAGTGGCGGACAGAGGACAGCTATCAGCTGTCCGATGCTGCGGGAAAACCAAAGCCTGAGTCGAAGAAAACCTGGCCTATAGAACCAGCAGCGACTCTGCACAAGGGCCCCTCCTTTCAGGACTACTTTGGGTTGCGCGATATCGTGGCTTCGAAGTCTGACGCCTTTGCCCGCGGCTTCAGTGCGGCTCTCATCGAGTACGCGTTAGGGCGGCCGTGCGGCTTCAGCGACGACCCGCTGCTTGAGACCATGCTGCACCAGGCGGCGAAAAAGGACTTTGCGATTCGTGAGTTCATCCATTCGCTGGTGAAAAGCAAAGAGTTCCACACCAAGTAGCCCCCACGCACAGACGCCATGATTACGCCGCTCAACCGCCGCCACTTCCTCCGCTCCAGCACCGCGCTGATCGCCCTACCGGTGCTGGAGTCCCTTGGGTTCCGCCGTTTTGCCTCCGCTGCGACTCCCCTGCCAGCGCCCAAGCGGCTCATCTTTCTTGGCTTCGGATGGGGCATCACCACCGAGAGCTGGTTTCCGGATATCAAGAAGCCGGGCCCTGACTATACGCTACCGGAAGGACTCGCCCCCCTTGCCCGCCACAAGTCTGATTTCTCAGTCGTCCAAGGCCTTTGCAACAAGTACTCCAACGAGGGGCACTGGGGCAGTACCATGTGGCTCACCGGGGCCAACCGCTTTGCCGAGCCTGGACAAAACTTCCACAACAGTATCTCCGCCGACCAAATGGCTGCTGCCAAGCTGGGCCTGAACACCCGCTTTGCCTCCCTCCAGCTCAATGGAGGGGAAAATGCAGAGGCTTCCGGTCACGGCCCGGGCCTTTCCATGGCGTGGGACGTCAGTGGTAAGCCGGTCGGCGGACTCAACGGTCCCGTGGAGGCATTTCACCGCCTTTTTTCCAAAGACACCACCCCCATCGAGCAGCAGAAGGCGATGCTCGCCCAGAAGCGCAGCGTGCTCGACACGGTGCTTGCTAATGCAAGAGCGCTGCAGCGCGGGCTTGGGAAATCAGACACGGCTAAGTTGGAAGAATACTTTCAAGGCATTCGCGAGATTGAAACCCGCCTGAGCAAAGACGAGCAGTGGATTGGCGTACCCCGTCCGAATGCCCCGGTACAGGAGCCGCAGCCGGGGTTGGCTGGCCGCGAGGAAATCAAGGTCATGTACGACATCATGCTGGCGGCGATCCAGACAGACAGTACCCGGGTGCTGACTTACCGCCAGCCCGTGAGCACCCTGCTCACCAGCATTGGGATCAAGGTGGCGCCCCACGACATGAGCCACTATCACTCCACCCTTGGGGAAAAATTGGATGCCTCGCAGCGGCGCGACCTCACCCAAAGCGAGTTACTCGCGGGCTTCCTCGACAAGCTCAAGTCCACCATGGAGGCGGACGGCACGCGCCTTTTTGACAACGTTGCGCTGGCCTATGGAAGTAACATCCGCACAGAGCACAACCTCGACAACTGCCCCACCCTCCTTACGGGCGGCGGCGCCGGCATCAAGCTCGGCCACAGCATTGTCACCCCGAAGGACACCCCCCTGTGCAACGCCTGGCTGACACTGCTCCATGGGCTTGGCGTATCGGCAGAGCGGCATGGCGACAGCACCGGCGTGCTCAAGGAGCTCGTGGCTTAGGATTGGGTGTTCAAGGGGAGGGCTCCGCGCTCCTTTCAGTGTGTGAGAAATTCTGGGAAACGAGACATAACACTTTGGAAACCGGCATGAGCCTCGAATGGCTGTCGCTCGAAAGGACGCAGAGTCCAAGTCCTTCGGCTCTCCCCAATAAAGTCTATGAGCCTATCTGTTCCACTGGAGCGTCAAGGACACCGCCCGCCTCGGAGTGTGCGCCCGCATCTGCGAGGCTCCGGAGCGTGCACTCTGACCGGGAGCGGGCCGGCGATGGTGAAATTCTGTTCGCCCGCTTCCGGGAGAGGGATGTCCGTGCAGGCAGCCTCCTGAGCAAGGGCGTGGCGCTCAAAAACCTGGTCAAAAGCAAACGGCAAGGTATCAACCGCGGCACGTCTCACGGCGCTCTGAGTCCAAAAAAGTCGGAATAACATCCACCCCCATGCTAAAACCCACCATCCTCCTCCTGTTAGCCGGCCTCCTGTTTACCCCGTCGACCGCACTGCACGCCGCCCCCGCGCTCAGGCCAACGAGCGAAGCCGCAGAGTCCTCGCTGAAGGCCGCAGACAAGGCGCGGGTGGAAGCGATGCAATCCGCAAACCGCGAGCAACTCAGCCGCGTTTTTTCCGATGAGCTGCGCTATGCGCACTCTAACGGGGTTGTGGACTCGAAGGCGTCATTCATCGAGACGTTGAGCACCGGAAAGACAAGGTATGTGGGCTACGACTACGAGGAACGGAGCTTCAGCTTCCCTGCTCCCGGAATCGCCCTCATGACCGGGCGCGCCCACATCAAGGCCGAGGCGGGCGGCGCCCTCATGGACAGCGTGCTCGGTTTTCTCGCAGTCTGGCGCGAGGAACAGGGCCAGTGGCGTTTCCTCGCCTGGCAGTCATGCAGACTTCCCCAGGCGGCGAAGTAACACCGTCCCGTCGCTGTCCGCCCCCCTTCTTTTCCGCGGAACCGGGCCAGCCCGCTGTGCGTCCAGCAACTTCGCGCATCCAACGGGTCCCTCCGCGGACAGGTAGCTTTTGCGAGAAAAACCGGTACTCCTCAAAAAACACGACCGGCGGAACCCACGGGCGAGGGCAGATGGATCCGCTGAAGCTGAATCTAAGGCCAGCTGCGCTCTGCGCTGGGTTCGCCGGCGCGAAAAACAGGGGGTGGCGGTTCTTCCGTGCCCGCTGTGGGGCATCGTGGTATTTGGTTTTGCAGCCATGCGACTACCCCAGAATCCCCAGCTCCACCTGACGTACTGCCAGAATATCCATCCGGGCGAGCACTGGGTGGAAAACCATGCGGCCCTTTCGGAAAAAGCCGTTGCGGTCAAAAGCGTCCTGCAGGCGGCGGGGCCCTTCGGTCTTGGGTTGCGCCTGAGTGCCACCGCGGCCGCGGAACTGGCTGAAGCGGGGCCGCTGGCTGAGGGGACCGCCCTGTTCGCAGCACACAACCTGTACCCCTTTTCCATCAACGGGTTTCCCTACGGCCGCTTCCACAAGGGGCCGGTGAAGGAAAACGTTTACGCCCCCGACTGGCGGACGCCCGAACGCCTCGACTACACCCTGCGGCTCGCAGAGATTCTGGCGCACTGGCTCCCCGCCGGCGAGGAGGGCAGCATCAGCACCGTGCCGGGCTCGTTCGCTCCTTGGATTCAATCCCGGGAGGACGAGCTTTCAATGGCCCGAAACCTGGGCGCGGCTGCGGCGGGTCTCGCCCGGCTCGAGGCCCGAACCGGTCGCAGAATCCACCTTGGTCTCGAGCCGGAGCCCGACTGCTTTCTTGAAACAACGGCCCAGACGCTCGCCTTTTTTGCCGACGCCCTGCCAGCGGGCGCCCTTCCTGTTTTGCGCGAGCAACTGCAGGTGGGTCCTGAGGCGGCCCTCGAGTTGCTACACCGGCACCTGGGCGTGTGCTTTGACACCTGCCACGTGGCGCTGCAGTACGAGGACTTGACCGCCTCACTGCGGGCCTACCGCTCGGCTGAAGTGCTGCTCTCAAAAATCCAGCTGAGTGCCGCGCTCAGGGCGCCGGCGACGCCGGAGGCCATCGAGGCGCTGCAGGCTTTCCGCGAGCCGACCTACCTGCACCAGGTCAAGGCGCGCGGTCCGCACGGCTTGCGCAAAGCCTGGACCGACCTTCCGGCGGGCCTCGCGGCACTGCCAAACGAGTCCGGCCTAGAGGAGCTGCGCGTGCACTTTCATGTCCCGCTGTTTGTGGCGCCGCGCGCCCCCCTGGCCTCCACCGCGGACTCACTCGACCGCGCGTTCTGGAAGGAAGTGCTGGCCGGAGCGTGTCCGCATTTGGAGATCGAGACGTACACGTTTGACGTATTGCCTCCGGAGGTGCACCCCGGGGATATTGTCGAGAGTATCGCAGCGGAGTATCGCTGGGTTCTCCGGCAGTTGAATGAGTCCGGCTCGGCTGACCCCGCCAAGGCACACTGACGGCGGAGCAGACGCCTTGCCCCCCGCCCTGAAACAAACACCGTTCCCCCCACCCCAAAGTGAAACTTCCCACACACCGACGCGGCCTTTTCCGGGCCGCCGCCTGCGCCGCGTTCGGCCTCTTTTCCCATGGCGCACTTGGGTGGGGACCGCACACTGAAATCACCCTGGCGGCCCTCCGGGCCATGGGCCCCGAGGACGGGATCTACAAGCAACTGGGCGCTGACACCTGCGTCCTCGCCCAGTACGTATGGATGGCGGACTGGCGTACCCAACTGCTCATCCGCAGCGACGAGGTTTTTTACGCAGACGATTATCTGCTATTCCCGAAGGCGAAGTCCCACAGCCAGCACATCTGCCCCGAGGTGAGGCAAACCTACGCCCCGTTTTTCCGGCGGGCGCTCCAGGCGCTCCGCACCGAATCCCCCAGAAACGCGGCCCGCTGGGTTGGTTCGTTGCTCCACTTTACCACGGACACCGGAAGCCCGCCCCACGCGGCGGGATTTCTCGGCGCGGCACATTCCAAAATGGAAAACTGGCTGGACGCCAAGCTTATCCAGCTACCCGGATACCAGCCAAGGCTTTTGGGAGACGACGATGCCTCGGCCGAGGCCGAGTTTCTTTCGAGGATGGACGGCCTCATCGAGTTTTCCAAGGAGAGGGCGGCCCGTTGCCGTGCCGATGTGGACGCGGACCGCCGGGAACCGGTCGAACCCGTCGTGCTGGAGAGCGCGCTTGAGACGGCCCGCGTCACAGCCGACCTGCTCCACACCCTAGGCGTTCTTGCGGCGAAGCCGCCCGCAGGCGTCCCCCTTTCCGGGACGGTTCGTTTGCAAAAAAGCAACCACCCCACGCTCGACCGACTCCCCGCAAAGGTTGTGTTGCTGGGGACGGATTTTTCGACGCTGACAGGGCCCGATGGTGCGTTTGTGTTCCGGCACCTGCCTGCAGGTGACTACCAGTTGTTGGCGCTCTCACCCGGCGCGACCTCGGCACCGGTTGCCGTTTCGCTCCAGGGCGGCGGCCTCACCCTTCCTGAGCTCGCACTTGGAGCGGGCGCCCCGGGAAACCTCCTCCGAAACGCGGATTTCCGGCTGCATTGGAGTGCCGCCGAGTCGCTGGACCATTGGACGATGAAGACGCCCCCGGGAAAGCTGGCGGCCAAGACCCCGGTGCGCGACTGGGACGGGGAATGGCTGCCCTTGGAACACGGCACTGCCTACAGGCTGGAAGCG
>CAMCIN010000159.1 GCA_945874745.1 Akkermansia muciniphila
GGGCGGCGTGCCTTCCAGTGGAGTAGGTGGTGGTTGGGGGCGAACGCCTGCTTGCAAGTGGTGACGGACTGGAGTGGGGTGGGGTGCATGAAATCCACCCCCTGTTTTCTTGCTGCGTTCCTCTGTGCTGTACCTGGGTCCCTCTGGGCGGATCCGTACGAGATTGTGGTGTATGGAGGCACCTCTGGGGGAATCACCGCTGCGATCCAGGCGGTGCGCATGGGAAAGACTGCCGTTCTCATCGAGCCTACCAAGCACCTCGGCGGCCTGACCACGGGGGGACTCGGTGCGACTGATATCGGCAACAAGAAGGCCATTGGCGGAATTTCGCGGGAGTTTTATCAGCGGGTTTTCCAGCATTACGCAGAGCCGGCGAAGTGGAGCCACGGCACAAAGGAGGAGTATTTTTCGCGGAAAAACCACGGAGTGGCCGGACAGGAGGACACGATGTGGACGTTTGAGCCGCACGTGGCTACGGCGCTGTACGACAAGATGCTGGCGGAGGCCGCAGGGAAGGTGACCGTGGTGCGTGGCGAGCGCCTAGATTTGAAAAAGGGCGTGCTCAAGGAGGGGACACGGATCGTGCAGATCAAGATGGAGAGCGGGCGCACCTTTGAGGGAAAGATGTTCATCGACGCTAGTTACGAGGGGGATCTTATGGCCAAGGCGGGCGTCGGTTACGCCGTCGGGCGCGAGGCAAACGCCACCTACGGCGAGACCCTCAACGGGGTTGCTTCGCTGCACGCCAAATCCCACCAGTTCCTCGGCGTAAAGGTCGATCCCTACAAGATCCCTGGAGATCCCAAGAGCGGGTTGCTTCCCGGAATCGAGGCGACCCCTGGGGTGGAGGGGGCGGGAGACCGCAAAATCCAGGCGTACAACTTCCGGATGTGCACCACGGATGTGCCCGAAAACCGACGCATTTGGGAGAAGCCTGCCGACTACGATCCCCAGTGGTTTGAGCTGGCTCTGCGCAATGTCGAGGCGGGGGACAAGCGCATCTCTTGGAACCCCGTGTGGATGCCCAACCGCAAAACAGACACGAACAACAACTTTGCCGTGAGCACTGATTTCATCGGCCAAAACTGGGGTTACGCGGACGGCGACTACGCGGTGCGCGAGAAAATCTGGAAGGCGCATGAAAGCTGGCAAAAGGGGTTGATGTGGACCTACGCCCACCACCCGCGGGTGCCGGACGAGGTGCGCGCGGCCTTTCAAAAGTTGGGCCTTGCCAAGGACGAGTTCACGGAAAACGAAAACTGGCCGCGCCAACTCTACATTCGCGAAGCGCGCCGGATGGTTGGCGACTACGTCATGAGCGAGAAGAACTGCCGCCGGACAGAAGTCGTCGAGGACAGTGTGGGCATGGGTGCCTACAACATGGACTCCCACCACGTGCAGCGGTACGTGGAGAAGGATGGTTCCGTGCGTAACGAGGGGGATGTGCAGGTCAAGAGCCGGCCCTATCCGATCAGCTACCGGAGCATCCGGCCGAAAGCCTCCGAATGTGCGAACCTTCTGGTTCCGGTTTGCATGAGCGCAAGCCACATCGCGTATGGGAGCATACGGATGGAGCCGGTTTTCATGGTATTGGGGCAGAGCGCCGCGACGGCCGCGGTGTTGGCAATCGAGGAGGGCAAGTCGGTCCAGGAGGTGGACTACGCCAAGCTCAAGGCGCGCTTGGAGGAGGACCGGCAGATGCTCGATTTCGAGGTGCCGCAGCAGGAGTCGGGAGGGGTTTCCAAGGCGGATTTGGGCGGCATTGTGCTCGACGACGCGGACGCGGAGTTGGTCGGCTTCAGCGTGGAAGGCAGCGCGGCGGGGCCGTTTGTGGGCTCAGGCTACAGGCACGATGGGAACGCCGAAAAGGGAGTGCAAAAGGCGCGGTTCACTCCGGAACTGGCCGAGGGCGGGCGCTACCGGGTGGCGCTGACCTACACCGCGTTGGGCAACCGCGCCAGCAATGTGCCGGTGATCGTGCACCATGCTTCGGGCGAAGCACGGGTGAGCGTCGACCAGCGCAGCAAACCGGCCGAAGACGGACGGCTCCAACCCCTTGGCGAGTTTGTGTTCGAGAAGGGCAGGGGAGGCTGGATCGAGATCCGTAACGAGGGGACCAACGGCCACGTGATCGTCGACGCGGTGCAGTTTAAGCGGGTCCAATAGGCTGCGTGGCCGGGTGTTCTAAGGGGGCGAGAAAGGCGGCCATGTCGGCTGGGAGCGGTGCCTCCCAGCAGAGGCCGCTTTCCTCGAGCAGCAGCCCGCTGGCGTGGAGCGCGTGCCTCTCCATTAACAGGCGCTCGCGGAGGGATTCCGTCCAGCTTGTTTCGATGAACTCCAGGTAGCAGCCCTCGTCGGGCCCGTAAATTTTGTCGCCTATCAGGGGGTGGCCTGAGGCGGCCAGATGCACGCGAATCTGGTGCATGCGGCCGGTGTGGGGAGTGGCGCGCACAAGCGCGAAGCGGCGTGCAGGCGGTGCGGGCTCTTCCAGACGGGCGAGGACTTCAAACCGGGTCTGTGCGCTGCTTCCTTCCGGATGGACGCACTGCTTGAGCCAGATGCGTGAGGGCTGGTGCAATCCCTGCCGCAGGAGGGGCGCGTCGACCTCCCAGCGGTCCTGCCCGGGCCACCCGAAGACAATGGCCGTGTAGCTTTTCTGAATACGGCGCGCCTCCATTTGCTGGCAGAGGGAGCGGGCGGCGGCGCGCGTTTTGGCCACGAGGGTGAGGCCGCTGGTCTCTCGGTCGAGACGGTTGATGATGGAGACTCCTCCGCCGTTGACGCGCTCAAAGGCGAGCAGGTCGCAGAGGTAGTGCCAGAGGGTGTTGGGATCGCCCGGCTTGCTCGGGTGGACCTGCATCAGGGCGGGCTTTTCCACCACCAGCCACTCCTCGAACTCCTCGACGATCCTCGGGCGGCTGCGGGCCACCAGACGGGTGCCCTGCAAAACTTCCATGGGTTTCCCTCCAAAAGGCAAAGGATCCGCCCCCGCAGTTTTTTTGGGGCGGATCCTTGCGTGTGTTTTCTAGTGAGCAGTCCGCTTCTTATTTGGAGGCGCCAGCCTTGGCGGTGCCGTCGGCGTTGAGGCGGTCGGTTGCCCAGAGTACGCCGCGCGACACGAAGTCGAGGTAGCGGTCATCTTCCACCGTAGCGTTGTTGTGGCCCACGGTCGTACTGAAGACGCGGGTCTTGGCCTTGTGCATGTTGGTCCAAGCGACGACAACGTCGTTTTCCTTTTCAGTGCCGTCCTTGGCCTTGGTGATCTGCTTGCCGCGCGCCACCGGGGTGGCGGTGTCGAACACACGGATGTTGTTGTAGAGCTCTTCCTTTACGGTGGACCAGTCGGGAAGGTTCTTGGACAGGGCGGAGTTCTTGTCGATGTGGGTGATGGCAATGGGTTCCTGAGGGCCGTGGCCGGTGGACTGGAGTCCCAGGTATTCAAACCACAGCCCGTGCGGGGTGCCCAATTCGACCGGATCCCCGGCTTTTCCGATGCGGTAGCAGTGCATAGCGCAGTGCAGGTTGACGCCCGGGATGCCTTCGTCATGGGGCTTGAGGACGCCCCGCACCACCGCTTCGTCGTCGATGCTCGCGGCACATTCATCGTGAATCACCAGATCGAAGCCCTGAGCGTAGTCCGGATTGCCATAGATCGAAAGCGGCGGCTTCGTGCTCTTGTCGTCGGTGTGGACCTGCACGACTTCGGCATTGAGACGCTTTTCGATGCCTTCCTTGAGGATGTCTTTTTGTTTGGCGTAATCGTGGCAGCAGCCGCCCGTGATCAGGAGAATGCGGATCGGCTTGGGGGACTGCGCCTGCGAGGAGGCGGTGAAGAGGCCCGCGCAGAGCAGCAGGGAGGGGAGAAGTTTCATGGTTTTTTGGGGGTTGGAGAGACTGGAGTGGACAGCAGGAACAAGCGGAAGGTGGCCGGCTTTCTTTGGAATCACCGGCCTGTCTTCACCTAGTGATTTTCTTCGATGGCCTTGTTCCAGGCGGCGATGAGCTTCTTTTCGGATGCAAAAAGTTCGTCTGTCGAATCGAGGACCTCGATGGATTCAATGGTGTCGCCCTGCTTGATGGAATCGACAATGTCTTGTCCCTTCGTGACTTCACCAAATACCGCGTGCTTTCCGTCCAGATGCGGGGTGGGCACGTGCGTGATGAAAAACTGGCTGCCGTTGGTGTTGGGACCTGCGTTGGCCATCGAGAAGAGGCCGGGCTTGGTGTGCTTAAGTTCCTTGTGGATCTCATCAGGGAAGCGGTAGCCCGGGCCCCCGCGGCCAGTGCCGGTCGGATCGCCGCCCTGGATCATGAAATCGGGAATGACACGGTGGAAAGTGACGCCGTCGTAGAAGCCGATGTGGGCCAGATTGAGAAAGTTAGCGGCAGTGATGGGCACCTTGGAGGCAAACAGGGTGCCTTCGATTGCGCCGCGGGAGGTGTGCAGAATGATACGGATGTCTTCCATCCCCCCATGTATAAACAGGAATGGTCGGTGAGGGGAATCATTGCGTGACGGAACCTAATTGTGGAAGTTATGCGCCTGTATGACCAAACGCTCCCTCCTCACCTATTCCGCCTGGCTTCTGCTGGGCGGGTTCGTCACTGCCCACGCCCAGAATGCACCCGCTCCGGCGGAGGCTCCAGCGGCTCCAACCGCACCCGCTCCGGCGCCCGTGCCGGCCAAAGAGCAGGCGGCAATCAAGACCAGCAAGGGCGAAATGACCGTCGAGTTTTGGGACGACGTCGCTCCCAAGACCGTGGCCAACTTCAAGAAGCTCGCAAAGGAAGGCTTCTATAACGGCACCGCCTTCCACCGCATCATCAAGGGCTTTATGATCCAGGGCGGCGATCCAAACACCAAGGATCCCTCCAAGGAAGGCGTCTACGGCATGGGCGATCCTGGCTACAAAATCAAAGCCGAGTTCAACGAAAAGAAGCACGAGCGCGGTGTCCTTTCGATGGCCCGCAGCATGGATCCGGACTCCGCCGGCTCGCAGTTCTTCATCTGTCTGGACCCCGCTCCCTCTTTGGACCGCCAGTACACGGGGTTCGGCCGCGTGGTGAAGGGGGAGGACGTTTTGCTCAAAATCGGCGATACGCCGGTGGCCTCCAACGGCCGCGAACGGAGTAAGCCGACGGAGCGGGTCACCGTGGAAAACGTCAAAATCATTTCCGCACCCGAGAGCGCGGCGCCCCCCGCCCCGGCGCCTGTTACACCCGCCCCCGCGGCCAAGTAGCGCTGGTTGACTCCGTCTGCCACGTAATTGTTGCACCAAGCGCCGGGAGTTCGCATGGACTCCCGGCGTTTGCTTTGGAAAGCTCCTCCCAGCCGATTTCCTTCCGCTTGATTTCATGAAGTCCCACCCTAAATCCGTTAAGATTGGCCTGATCCAGGACCAGTGCAGCGCCACCCCGGCTGAAAACCTCGCCAAGGCGGTCTTCCACATCCGCGCCGCTGCCGCGCAGGGCGCGCAGATCATTTGCCTGCAGGAGCTTTTCACCTCGCTCTATTTCTGCCAGGTGGAGGACCACAAGTATTTTGCCCTGGCCGAGGAGATTCCCGGGCCAAGCACCCAGGCGCTCTGCCCCCTTGCCAAAGAGCTGGGGGTGGTTCTGGTGGCCTCCCTTTTTGAGCGGCGCGCAGCAGGTCTGTACCACAATACAGCGGTGGTTATTGATGCCGACGGCACGCTTCTGGGGAAGTACCGCAAGATGCACATTCCCGATGATCCGCTTTTCTACGAGAAGTTTTACTTCACCCCCGGCGACCTCGGCTTCCGGGCCTGGGACACCCGCTTCGGCCGGATCGGGGTCTGCGTATGCTGGGACCAGTGGTATCCCGAGGCGGCGCGCCTCACGGCGCTGCACGGCGCCCAGATTTTGTTTTACCCGACGGCGATCGGCTGGCATCCCTCCGAAAAGGCGCAGTACGGAGAGCGCCAGCACAGCGCTTGGGAAACGGTCCAACGCGGACATGCCATCGCCAACGGTTGCTATGTGGCGACCCCGAACCGGGTCGGCCACGAGGCGCCGGATGGAGGAGACGGAATTCAGTTTTGGGGGCAGAGCTTCATTGCGGATCCGTCCGGCCAGATTTTGCAAAGGGCCTCTGTGGATAAGGAGGAAATCCTGATCGCGGAACTGGATCTGGACGCGTTGGACACGCAGCGCACCCATTGGCCCTTCCTGCGCGACCGCCGGATTGACGCGTACGAAGGCATCACGAAACGCTATTTGGGAGACAGCCATGTTTGAGCAACGCGGACCGAGCGCACCAGTCCCCGCCTCGCTGGGTTACCGTATGCCCGCCGAGTGGGAGTCCCATGCTGCGACATGGCTTTCCTGGCCGAGGCCCGATGGAATCTCATTTCCCGACGCCTACGAAAAAATCATGCCGGCTTTCGCACGGATGGTGGACGCGCTGGCGGACTCCGAACCGGTTTGCATCAATGTCTGGGATGCGGCCCATGAAGCGGAGGTGCGCCGGCAGCTCACCCGGGCGGGTGCAAGGGACGGGCACGTGCGCTTCTTCCGGCATCCCGCCTACGAGCCATGGTGCCGCGACCACGGGCCTATTTTTTTGAAGCGCTCCGGCGGCGACGAGGAAACCACGATTGTCGACTGGGACTACAACGCCTGGGGCGGCAAGTATCCGCCTCATGATTTGGACGACGCAGTCCCCACCCGCATCGCCGAACTCCTGGGGCTGCCCGTGTACGCGCCCGGGATGATTTTAGAGGGCGGCTCCATCGAGGTAAACGGCGACGGAGCCCTGCTTACGACCACGAGCTGCCTGCTCAACCCCAACCGTAACCCCTCCCTGAGCAAGGAAACCATCGAGCAGCGGATGCGGGACTATCTGGGCGTGCGCCAAATCTTGTGGCTGGGCGATGGCATCGAAGGGGACGACACCGACGGGCACATCGACGACATCACCCGCTTTGTTTCCCGCTCCAGCGTTCTGACGGTGGTGGAGCCAAACGACGAGGATCCTAACCACGGCCCGCTCGAGGAAAACCTGCACGCGCTTTCGGGCATGTGTCTGGACGATGGAACGCCCTTGGAAGTGCGCCAGCTCCCCATGCCAAAGCGTATTGACCGGGAGGGCCTGCGCCTGCCTGCCAGCTACGCCAACTTCTACATTGCCAACAACGCAGTGCTCCTCCCGGTATTTGCGGATCCCGCGGATGGCGAGGCGGAGGCGGTGTTGGCGGCGGCCTTTCCAAACCGGAAGATTTTCCCGATTGATTGTCGGGAAGTCATCTGGGGCCTAGGCGCGTTCCACTGTCTGACGCAGCAGCAACCTGAGTAGCGGGCAGGTGCAGGTTCCGCCGCCTTGGGCGCAGCGGCGGTGCGCTAAGAATCCCAGCGCTGCAACAGGGCGGGCAGTTCTGAAAGGCTCAGGATAAAAGCGTCCGCGCCCTGCCTGACTTTTTCTCTGATCGCATAGCCGCCGAAGCCGACAACGAAATCCACATCGCCCTGAACTTCCAGATCGCTGGCGCCGTCTCCGACCATGACTGTGGTGCGGGCGCCAAATTCCTTTTTGAGCTGGTTGGCGACCATGTTTTTGCCGCGGGTACGGGCCGTGGGACTTTCGGCGGCAAAGCCCGCAAACTGTCCGGTGGAATCAAACTCGAGGTGCACCGCCTCGACCCGTTCAATTTCGAGGTGGGCCGCCAGCGGCAGGATCGCTTGCGTGAAGCCGCCGCTGACAATGATTGGGAACCAGCCCGCCCTGCGCACTGCTTCGAGGGCGCTCTTGGCCGAGGGCTCGATGTGGGAGATATAGAGGGCGCCCACTGCCTGGAGTTCCTCGAGACGCGGCTTAATCAGTTCCAACCGCTTCGCAAATACCGTTTCCATGGGAGCACCGCCCTCCATGGCAGCCCGGGTCATGCGTTCCACCGCTTGAAAAGTGCTTTCGCCACGGAGCCGGGCGAGTTCGTCAATACCTTCGATCGCGCTTAGGGTCGAATCGCAGTCTAGGAGTAGCAGTTTGGTCGGGAGCACGCTCCACTGCATCCAATCCGAAGGCCAGGGTCAAGGTTGGCCGAATACGCGCAAGCGTGTGAGGGCAGCGCCAAACAATGGTTGGGCGCCCGCAGTGGGCCATTAATCTGCCTTGCGGCTGGCTTCGCTCAGGTCTGAGGAGACGGTGTACTCAGCCATCTCTCGGGAATGCCGTTGGCGAAGCCTAGCAACGCACCCACCACGGAGGCCCGGTGGCAGTTGTCTCCCCCGCAGTGCGCGTTCGCAATGATCCCTGCGGAAAAATCCCCCGCATATTTCCAGCTCAGGTAAAGGGCTGCAGGGAAGGCATCCTGGATGTAACACGCCGGACTGAGCCGTTCGCCGACAACCACCTCGTCGGGTTCTTTCGCCCACTGAGTCATTTTTTTCTGCCCGACCCAGCCCGAAGCATTTTGTTCAATGGCTTCCCTCAGCCCCGAGCCGGCTTCCACCGCCAGAAGAATCCTCGTTAACGAGACTGCGGCTTCGAGTACCTCGGGGGCGCTGTGGGTGAGGGCCACGTGCTCTTTGACGGTTTTCACGAGTGTCTCTCCTCCTAGTTCGAGCGCAGCGAAAAGAGCGGCGACTGGGACGAGCCCTCCAATATGAATGTCCGCAATGCCGCAGGCCTCCGGCTTCTTTCCCCGGGCGAGGTTGGTGAAAAATGCCCGGTGGTACTCTTCAACGTAGGTGTCCCGATGCCACCCCGGAATCCGCATGCAGTCGCAGTAGAGACGGAGCCACGCGGCCGAATCGTACCGCCCGTTCGCCACCACCTGTCGGTAGAGCGCGCGCGCCAGTTGGAAGTTGAGCGTATTTTCACCGGCGTGCAGCTGCTGGTGGTAGTGGATTCCTTCTTGTCCCCAGTACTTTGCCTGATCGTGAAGAATGTCCGCGGCTGGGGAAACTGGGGTGTATCTGGAGCGGTGCAGGATGCTGTTTGGATGCGGATTCCGGGGGGGGAGGAAACGGTCCACCCGGCCATAGTCGCGCCGGAGAGCAAGCCTGTCATAGTACCAGTGCACCGGCATGGAGAGGGCGTCGGCAACAAGCGCACCTTTGAGGGCTGTGAGGCGGTTAGCGTGCATGAGTAGTTCTTCTGTGGCGCATTGCGCTCGGATGGGCCCGCAGCAGACGGCGGGGCTGGTGTGGGTATGCAGGCAAGCGGCTAGGGCTTGAAGGCTTGGGCGACTGGCATGCGGCGGCCCATGCCGAAGGCGCGCATTGTTACCTTCAGGCCAGGTGCGGCCTGGACGCGCTTGTGCTCGTTGAGGCGTACCCGATTCAGGATCCAGTGGACGGTTTTTTCTTCAAAACCCGCCGCGATGATCTCCTCAGAGGAGCGCATTTCCTCAACGTGCAGTTTGAGGATGGGATCGAGAACATCGTAGGGCGGGAGCGTGTCTTGGTCCCGTTGGTCAGGCCTGAGCTCGGCACTCGGCGGTTTCTCTAAAGTCGCCTCGGGGATGATTTCAGCATCTCTGTTGATCCAGCGTGCCAGCCGGTAGACGTCTGTTTTCGCGACGTCGCTGATGACAGAAAGCGCCCCGCACATGTCTCCGTACAAAGTGCAGTATCCCACAGCCATTTCGCTTTTGTTGCCGGTGGAAAGCACCAGTCGGCCAAACTTGTTTGCCAGTGCCATGAGGGTCATCCCGCGAAGCCGGGGCTGCATGTTCTCCTCTGTTTCGTTGCCGGGCAGACCTTGAAATATCTGCGCGAACTGGGCCTCGAATACCTCAAACGCGCGGTCAATTGGGATGCTGGCAAAATCAATTCCAAGGGCGCCCGCTAGGTGCTGTGAGTCGAGAATGCTTCCTTCGCTTGAGTAACGGGTGGGCATGGTCAC
>CAMCIN010000160.1 GCA_945874745.1 Akkermansia muciniphila
CCCTTTTTCTGAAAAACTGGGCCTGTCTGCCGGGCCTTGGGGCCCTGCGGGCCCGCCGATAGCTAGCCGGTCGGCAAGCGAGCCCCGCGAGCGCCGCCACCGGTCTGGCCAAAAACAGCGGCCCGCCCCGGGAGGGGCGCAAGACCGCCCCGCTATGCGCGCGGGCCGTGGTTCTCCGGCCCCGCCGGGGCCGGCGCTCTCGTTGGAAGGAACCGGGGGCGCTCGCAAAGCCTCGCTGCCGCCCGGATAACTATCTCCGCTCCCTCCGGGAGCGCGAGCGCCCCTCGCTCTATGTGAAACCTCGGCAGCTTTGGCAGCTTTGGCAGCTTTGAATTACGAGCCGCAGCTTTCTCCGCACGAGCAGCGGAGTGGAAACCCTAAAAACATCTGCGAAAATCTGAGCCATCTGTGGATGACTGCCTGCACTCTCCGGAGAGAGTTAAAGAGACGCTTCGTGTCACGATTTGACGCGTGCCCGCCGATAGTAACGCGCCAGGCCCTCGGTGACTCCGGACGCGTATTCGTTGATGAGACTTTTGCGGGGTACGCCGTCGATGATTTTTTCCCCGGCATAGTCGCCCATCTGGACGCGCTTCCAAACCGGCTCGCTGTTCATGACATACGGCTCCAGGAAAACCACGGGCGCCCGGTAGAGCCGGTTGGCAAGAAGGTTGCGCGCATAGACATACGCAGAGCCGCCCACGCGCCGCGCGTTGGAGGAAAAATAGGTAAACGGCGGCAGCCCGGTCTCTTCAGCCAGTGCCCCCACCACCGCTTCGGTGAGCGGGAGCGCCTCGGCCGTGGTGCGCTCAAACAGCTGCGCGAGCATCTCGGAGCGCACATCGTCCCAGTCCAGTTCCTTGGCGCCGTAGCAGCCGTTGACCAGGGCGTGCAGATGGTTGCGGGGTTGGAGCTGCGGATGCTCCGGCTCACCCCATTCCTCCGCGTTGAAGTGGAGGCAGAGCACCACGTCCGGCTTCCAACGTTGGTTGACCTGCTGCGCCCGCGCGCGGATTTCGCTGATCCGATAAAAGAAAAGTTCGCTCTGGGTCTGCACCCGTTCCGGCGTCGGGCTGCCCTTGAGCTCGGCCGTGGCGGGGCCGCGCAAGGTTTTGGGGCGTTCCGGGGTGACTGGGCGGCTGCTGGTGCGGAGCAGTTGCACCTCCGCGCCGAGCTTCTCGAGTTGGGGCTTGAGCTTTTTGGCAACCGCGAGTGTCAGGTCCCCTTCCTGCACCGGGCGGCCCCGGCCCATCTTGAAAAAGCGGCCCTCCATCTTGGCCCAGTCGCCGCCCAGATGGCCCGGGTCTATCGCTACGCGCACCCCCTTGAGCGGACGCTCGGCGGTGGCCGCTCCCATTTCCGCCGATGGCCGCCAAAAGCGCGCCGGCGGCCTGGTGGGCGCTCCCTCCGATGCGAAGGCCACTTCGGCCCAGGTATCGTCGCCGGTGCGGATCCGCACGGTGCGTTCGCCTACTTCGACGCAGCCGGCCGCCGCCCCGCCGGGCGCGTACATGCCATCCAAAAGCTCCACAAACTGCGAGCGCGACAGGACCCCGTCGCAGGCCCGGAGCCAGCCCCAATCCACAGCGCCAGCCAGCGGGCTGGATCTTGCAAAAACGCCTGGTGCGAGGGGGCCAAGGAGCAGGAGCGCCAACACGGGGGCGCAGCGCAGAAGCGGGCAGGGGTGCATACGTGCGTGCAGTCTAGGCGCATCCACACGGAACGTCACGCAGCTGGTGAGGAGGGACGTCCTTTTGGTGGCCGGCGGCGGGCTGCACCGGCCGGCTATAGCGCTCCGGAGGAAACCCATGGCCAGATGCACGCCTGCCCGTTAAATGTAGCCGATGCTGAGATTGCTGTTTCTTGGAGATATTGTAGGGGAACCCGGCCGCAAGGCGGTGGTCGAGGCACTGCCTTGGTTCAAACAAGAGCGGGGCGTAGATTTTGTGGTGGTCAACGGAGAGAACACCGCCGGTGGCCGGGGGATCAGCCCGAGGATCAGCGTGGACCTGCTTCGCGCCGGGGTAGCGGTGATTACCACCGGGGACCACGTCTGGGACCAAAAGGATTTGCTGCCCTACCTTCCTACGGAGCCGCGGCTTCTGCGGCCCCTTAACTATCCCGAGGGAACGGTCGGCCATGGGTCGATCGTGCTGGATACTGCCAAGGGAAAAGTGGGCGTGATCAACGTACAGGGCCGCACCTTTATGCAGCCCCCCCTCGAGAACCCCTTTCTCGCAATGCGCGCAGAGGTGGCACGTATGCGCCGGGAGACTCCCATCATCTTCGTAGACATCCACGCGGAGACAACCAGCGAGAAAATCGCCATGGGCCGCTTTCTCGACGGTCAGGTCTCCGCCGTGGTCGGTACGCACACGCACACCCAGACGGCAGACGAACAAATCTTCCCGGGCGGCACGGCGTTTCTGTGCGATGCCGGCATGTGCGGACCGGTGGAAAGCGTCCTGGGCAGGGACATTGAGTCGATCCTCTATCGCTTCCGCACGGGCCTGCCGGTCTCCTATCCGGTGGCGCGCGGCCCCGTCGTCCTCCACGGCGCCCTCATCGACATTGACGAGACAAACGGCCGCGCGCTCCACATCGAGCGGGTGGTGCACCGGATGGGGTAGGAGCCGGATGCAAGCCGGCGTAACCTGGCATCCCAAAATCAGTCAGATGTTCAGATCCCTTTTCGGCTCCCTTTTTCTGGAAAACTGGCCCAGCCTGCCGAGCCTTTGGGCCCGCTGATAGCTAGCCGGTCGGCAAGCGAGCTCCGCGAGCGCCGCCACCGGTGTCGCCAAAACCAGCGGCCCGCCCCGGGAGGGGCGCGCCCTGCTGTGGGCGCGCCCTGGTTCTCCGGCCCCGCCGTGGCCGTTGCTTTGATTGGAAGAGACCGGGGGCGCTCGCAAGGCCTCGCTGCCGCCCGGCTCACTATCTCCGCTCCCTCCGGGAGCGAGAGCGCCCCTCGCGCTATGCGAAACTTTGGCAGCTTTGGGTGACAAGCCGCAGAATGCTCAGCACGAGCAGCGGAGTGGAAACCCTAAAAACATCTGCGAAAATCTGAGCAATCTGTGGATCACTCCCCACTCCACCGGAAACGAATCGGAGGCGGGGTCGGGCCGACGGGTTTCATTTGTTCCGCGAGCTCCGCTTCCGGCGAATCGGGATCCAGCCTGGGCTGGACCTTTGGAATGGTCGGACGGAAGCCGAAGGGTTTCTGTTCCGGGAGCTGTGCAGTGGCTGCCACGGCGCCCGTTGGCTGCACATTTGGGAGCGACGGGGGTTGGGGTGCACCCTCCGTTTTGAAGGCGGGCTTGCCGGCAACGGCAGGGGCCGGAGGCGCTGTGCGGTCGGGAACCTTTCCAACACTTGGGTCTGCGGGTGCGGCAGCAGAGGCTGCCGGGGAGGCCGGCGGCTTTGGGGAAGCGCTTCCCCCGTCCTTGGCGATCGGTTCGGGAACCTCAGGCAGGGGGTGCGGCTCAGAGAGCGTTGGCAAATCAGGGATCTGCAGGAGTTCCTCGGAAAAATCCGGCTCCCGTTTGGGTGGGGGCGCCCCGGTCATCCAGGGAATGAGCGCCACTGGAATGAAGAGCAGGCCGTTGAGAGCGATGAAAGACTTCAGCTCTCCCCAGGGGGCGGCGAACCCGCCGCCCTCGCCTCCTGCCAGCGCAAAGCAGGCGGCGCAGCGGGTAAAGGTTTCCAGGAGAGTCGGCGCCGCGCCGCCCTGGTGCAGCACCACCGCCCAGGCGCCCACTTCAATCATTGCGAGAAACAGCAGCTTCCAGAGCTGCACCAGCCTGTCGGCCGCCTCGTTTCCCGAGGGGGAAGGAGCGAACAAGGCGCACAACGACAGGTTGGCCGTCAAAAGCAGCAGGCCTAGGACAAAGAGGTTTGAGGCGCTCATGGGTGGTGGATCCCTCTAAAACTCACCCATCCGCTCCCGTGCGCAAGGGAGAAAGCCGCAAACCTCGCGGGAAGCGCAAAAGAGCGGCTCAGGGCGTCACAAACCGGGCATTGTCGGCGGTTACCTTCAACACTGGGGGCAGGTTCTTGGATTTGACCGAAACGGTGAGGGTGTGTTCCCCGGCCTCAAACGCTCTGGCCCCCGGTTGGAAGGGCTGCCCGTCCACCCAAACCTTTTCTCCCCCCGAGACAGCCAAATCCACCTTGGCCTTGGCGCCCAATTGGAACTTGGCCACCGCAAAGACCTCCTCGGCTGCCCCTGCCATCGCCAGAGGCATCTCCCAGTGTTCCGGCAGCAGCCGGCCGTCGGTCAGCGTATAGGCGGCTCCCGCCCCCGAGAGGGCACGCCCGGCGAGGGCGTCGTCCGCCTTGGCTAGGATCCTCCAAGACCGCGCCACCCCGCCGTTGCTTGCGTCGTAGGTGCCGGGCCGTCCAACGGAGCCGAGAAACGCGAACAGGTTGATTTTCTCCTCCTCGCTCAAGGCATCCACCAGCCCGGCGGGCATCAGCGACCCAATGATTTCGGAGCTCTTGATCTTGGCCTTGGGCACGTCCAGTTCCAACCCGCCGGGAACCCGGATGCGGACTGCGGTCGCGTTCTCTTCAAACGGCACGCCGGTCATCGCTCCCCCGTCTGTGAGCGTATAGTTCACGCCGTGATAGCCTTCCTTTACTTTGGCTGCGGGCATCAAAACGCTTTCCACCACGTAGTCCAGCGGTGCGCTTGCACCGATGGTGGACATGTCGGGTCCGAGCCTGCCCCCTGCCCCGCCGATCTGGTGGCATTGCACGCAGTTGAGGCGGTTGCTGTGGTACAGCAGTTCGCCCTTCGCAGAGTTCCCGCGCTCCTGCACCAGCTTCGCCCAGGCCTGGGGTGAGTTGGTCGCCACTTGGTCCGCCGTTTTTCCCTTGAGCGCGACCTCCAAAGCGGACCCGCGTCTGCCGAGTTCCCGCGCCGCCTGCAGGCCTGCCTCCTTGGCCGCCTTACTGAGCTGGTCCCTTTGCTCGGTGGCAAACTTCTGGGCCACGCCCACATCCGCAGAGGTCAGCGTGCGCCACACCGGCAGTGCGTCCCCTGCCTGACTGGCCTCGGCCAGCAGCGGAGCCGCTGCCGCCGCAACCTCCCCTGGACGCACCTTGGCCAGAATCGCCAGCGCCAACAGACGCATCTCCCTTGGCCGTTCGGCGGAGAGCAACGGCCGGACTTCCTTTGCAGCGGCCTCGCCCCCGAGGGCGCGCAGTCCTTCGGCGGCAGCGGCGCGCAGACCCGCTTGGGCGCCGGCAGCCGCAGTGCCCAAATGGGAGGCAAGCCGCTCCATTTTCCAATAACCCACAAGTGGAAGAGCCGCCTGCACCACGTCCTGATTCCGAGATTTCAAGAGCGCCTCCAGCGGCATGAGATCCCCGGTAGGCCGCACTCCGCGGACAGCCGCCGCGAGCACCGCCTGCAACCCGCGGACAGTCGCCGCCGGTGCTTGTCCGTCCCTTGCCGCGGCCGTCCACACCTTGCCGGCCTCCTCCCCGCCGCCGGCGTACGCCACCAGCGCCGCCCACGGCCCGCTGAGGTCCTCCGGCAAACTGGCGGACTTCATTACCGCGGCGAGCGCCCTGCCCGCTTCCGGCACTTCCAACGCCTGCAAACGCGCCAGCAACTGCGTCTCGCGGCCCTTCCAATCCCACTGCCCTTTGGTCACGGCCTCCACCCAGGGGGCGCCTGCCTCCCGCATCGAGAGCTTCGCCGCAAAAGCGTACTGGGGGTCATTGGCTGGCTGCCTTTCGACCGCCGCCGCCACCGCCTCGCCTGCCGCGGCGGAGGGGATCCTTGAGAGGGCGCGCATCGCCTCGATCCGAACCCGGGGTGAGGCATCCTGTGCGAGCACGGCGAGCCTTTCGACGTTGCCGGCCACCGGCCCGAGTGCACCGCGCCAGCGAGCCTCCCAGCACGCCGTTGCAGCTTCCTTGACCGACAGCCCTTCGAGGGCCGCCACCGGTCCGGCCGCAGACGCTCTCACAAAGGCGGCTGCTCTTTCCGCCTCCTGCGTGCCCTTCGCCTTGCGCCAGGCCTCCAGTTCGCCGAAGCCGTTCTTGCCCAGACGCTGGTTCAGCACACGCCGCGCCTGTTGTTGCTCCCAGGAGTTTCCGGAGAGCAGCCCCTCTAAAAGCTGCGGGGTTTCCTTATCCCATAGGGACTTCCACTCCACAGCCTTGCCGTCCTTGTGGGAGATCCGCCAAATCCTGCCGTTTTTCTTGTCCCGGCGCGGATCACGGAAGTCGACTTCCCCGTGGTTGATGACAGGGTTGGTCCAGTCGGCGACGTAGAGCGCCCCATCCGGTCCGAGTTTGACGTCGACCGGGCGGAACCCCTGGTCGGAGGTGCGCGCCAGATCGGGCATGTCGCTGGTGGCGTACGCGCCTCTGGCCGGGTCCGCCTTTGTCAGGTCGGCGATGGAAAACCGGACCATCCTGTGGGCGCGGAAGTCGTTGGTGATCGCGTTGCCCTGCCAGGCGGCCGGGAACATGGGGCTGCGGATGATTTCCAGACTGCAAAACTTCGGGTAGCTCCCCGGGCTGACACTCGGCATGGTGCCTTTCGCCCCTTCGGAGGGCGAAAAGGTGGCGCCTGGAAAAGCCCAGCTCACGCCGTTGCTGCCGGCGCCATCGGTGAGGAAGGACTGGCCTTCGGCGTCTGTCTGGTGGCCCCAGTTGTTGACGAGACCCTTGGCGAAGACCTCGAGTTTTTCGGTGCGTGGATCGTAGGCGAGCACGCCTCCGGAGTTCAGACGCACCACGCCCCAAGGGGTTTCCGCATGGGTGTGGATGTAGATGCTTTGGCTGACGTAGAGCCGGCCGTCGACGCCCCAGTGGAGGGAGTGAAGCGTGTGGTGGGTGTCCTCGGTGCCGAACCCGCTGAGCACGATGCGGCGTTGGTCCGCCTTTCCGTCGCCGTCGGTGTCGGTGAGCAACAGCAGCTCGGTCGAGGCGCCCACGTAGGCGGCGCTACGCCCCTCCGGGGTGAGGTCCGGCTCGATCCCAGTGGGGATCAGCAGGTCGTCGGCGAAAACCGTCGTCTTGTCTGCGCGACCTTTGCGGGCGGTGTCTTCGAGGACGAAGACCTTGTCGGTCGGATAGGCGCCCGGTTGGATTTGGGGGTAGATCGGAGTCGAGGACACCCACAGCCGGCCCTTGGAGTCCCAGTTCATTTCGACTGGCTTGGAAAGCAGCGGGTTTGCGGCCCACAGACTGATCTCGAGCCCGTTCTCCAGTTCGAAGGCAGGCGCCTCCACCGGTTGCTCGGCGGGAATGTCTGCGGCAAGCACCACCTCCGGTGGCGCCGGCTTGCCCGCCTTCAAGGCTGCAACCGCCGCGTCAGCCTTTTCCAGAAGGGCGTCAAACTGCTCGATCTCAACGGCATTCCGCCCCTGTTCCCTTTTGCGGAACCCAAAAATATACGTGTGGTTGGCGGGGCGCCAGCGGTGGAAAAACAGCTCGTTTTTGCGTTGCAACGCCTTCCGGAGTTCGGGAGTGAGCGGCTTGCCCGTGGGCGTCCAGCCCAGTTCCGCAGCCACAGCGGCAGCCCAGCGGTCCAGACCGGCGGCCGAGGGGTGGATGCCGTTGTCGGTGAGGGCGGCGCTCCCAGCCTTCTGGGCAAGGGCCGCCTGGTCGACAAAGCGCGCTCCCCGTTCGGCTGCCAGCTCCCGGATGGCCTGTGTGTAGCCGGAGAGCACGCCGTTGTGGGCCGCCGGATCGGGGAGTCCGGGGCGCGTGCCGCGCAGATCTTCGTGCCGCAACGGAGCAAGCAATACGAACCGGACCGGTTTGCCGGCGGAGGCCGCAGAGATGGCGTCCATGAGCGCGGCCAAATCGGCCTTAAACTTCTTGGCGGAGAATTCGCTGCCGTAGCGGGTCGGATCCGCATTCAGATTGGGGTCGCCGGAGCGGTAGGTCAGCTCCTCGAGGCTGGCTGCCATGCCATAGCCCAAAACGGCGACCGTGGGCTTCACCAAATCCAGTTGGGTGCGAATGCGTTCCATCCCGACGGCCGCCGGGTCGAAACTGGCGCGGGACACGCCCGTGGGAAGATCAGCGCTGAAAGAGAGGTTGCGCACCGTGAAGGGCACCTCGGCAAAACGGCGGGTCAACAGGCTTTCGAGGGCGGCGGCCGACCCTTCTCTTTCGAGCAGGGTGTCGCCCATAAACAGGACGCGGTCTCCGGATTGCAGTTCAAAGGGGGCCGCGGCAA
Source organism: Akkermansia muciniphila (assembly GCA_945874745.1). Taxonomy (GTDB): domain Bacteria; phylum Verrucomicrobiota; class Verrucomicrobiia; order Chthoniobacterales; family Chthoniobacteraceae; genus Chth-196. The sequence continues at coordinate 8,204 of CAMCIN010000160.1, forward strand.
GGGCCGCGGGGGCGAGCAAGGCAACGGCCGGAAGGGAGTAGTGCAGCTTCATGGAGGGAGGTGAAAGATTGGTTTGGGAACAAAGGATCTCCGACAAGGTCTCAGCGCTCAGCGTAGGACACGCCAAGCAGAAAGAATACCTCCAAACACAGGGGACCTTTGCGCAAATCCCCGGCGGGAAAAAATAGCGGGGCCCAGCTCGCACAAGCCTGCGCGCCGCCGGCCAGGGGTGGGCCGCCAGCAAAAGCCTCCTTCCGTGCTCCCCTTTTTTTCGTGAAATGTTAAACACGCCACCAAATGTCGACCCCTGCCGCCACTCCCCTGACCCCTGACCTCGTCCACTGGATACCCGCCTCCATTTTGGAGCCGGCCAGCGTGACGGAGCTTTTCCCACAGTCCGGGCCGCTCTGTGTGGACTACGGCTGCGGTGAGGGCGCCTTTGTCGTGGCCATGGCCAAAAGACATCCGGAACGCAACTTCCTGGCAACCGAGAGGCTGGCGGGCCGCGTCGAAAAGGTCTGCCGGAACGCGGCGCGTCTGGGACTCTCCAACCTGAGGGTGTTGCGGCTCGAAAACCTGTACACCGCCAAGTTCCTTCTGCCGCCTGGCTCGGTGGCGGTTTCCTACGTGTCTTTCCCTGACCCTTGGCCGAAGCGCGCCCACCAGAGCCGTCGCCTGGTGCAGCCTGAATTTCTCGCTGCGGTGCGACGCACGTTGGCGGTCGGCGGCGAGTTGCGCCTTAAGACCGACGACCTTCCCTATTTCCAGTGGATGGAAAAGGTCGTGGCGGAGGCGGTCGGCTGGGAGCGCGGTGACTGGCCGGAGGATCCCGCGGAGCCTCTCACCAATTTTGAAGCCCGCTTCATCGCCCAAGGCCTGCCCATTCACAAAACGCGCCTCCTCAAGACGGAGGCATAGCACCCCCAAGCATCCTCCGGGGTGTTCACGGGGGTAGCCTCTCATCGGCTTGTTTGGGGACGGGGAGTGATCCACAGATGACACAGAGAGTCACAGATCCTGATTACTGTTTTCCTCATCTATTAAATCTGTCGCATCTGCGAATGTCACTAATAACCAAGGGGTTGCAGGCCTTTCTTTGAAAGGCCCGCTAGTTTCCATTCCCAAGCTGAGGTGCATTTAACCTTGAACACGCCCTAAGCCGACTCGCGCGGGGGCGCGGGTTGGTATGCGGGTTACCCACGGCGTTGCCCTGAGCTGCCAATTGCCTGCCCCGTTGGGGCGGGTGCGTGTGCCTTCGGTGCTGGCGTGCGCGGTGACAATTGGCGCCTGCCCCGTTGGGGCGGGTGCGTGTGGGGGCGCGTCATTTGGGTGGGGCCGGTCTGGGCGCGCCGAAGGTGCACTTCACTCGCCAGCCCACGGCAACGCCGTGGGACACTGTCCCAAAAAAACAGAGCCCTGCAGGGGCGACCCAAGCGCGTCCATCGGCAAGGCGCCCCCTCCCGGGTCATTGCTGACCGCCTTTAATCGCGGTCTAGCAAAAGTGGTTTGAGGTGTCTGTCGAACAGGTTTTCCGTCACGTTTTTCGCAACGATCGCCTCGTTGCGCCGGAGTAGCTCCAGATACACACCGCCCTTTTGCGCGGCGAGCTTGAACGACACATGGAGCAGTTGCCGGATGTTT
>CAMCIN010000161.1 GCA_945874745.1 Akkermansia muciniphila
CCGGGGGCCGCGGGGGTCATCTACATGGACTTCGCTGGCGGGGTGATTAACTCCACCCAGTGGGGGGCGCCGGTTACGGCGCTGCCCTCTGCGTTGAGCGGGGATTCAATCACTCAGGTAATCAACCGCGTGGCGGAATGCTTCGCGCCTTTCGATATCACCGTGACAACGAGGCTCTCGGTCTACGAGGGGACTCCCGTGGGACGGAGAATGCGCGTAGTCGTGACGCCCACGGACACAGTTGCCCAAGGCAAGGGAGGGGTGGCTTTTATCGATAGCTGGAGATGGGGCGGTTCGGACATGGTCTGCTGGGTGTTTACAGGAACTGTGAAGACAGTTGCCGACGCAGCCAGCCACGAGGTGGGGCACACTTTGGGGCTGAATCACCATGGAACAAAAATTGGGAAGCTGGACTACTACAGGGGCCACGGCGGAGGGGTGTCGGTGCCCACCAGCTGGGCCCCGATCATGGGGGTGGCGTATGGCGTGAATCTGACGCACTGGAGTCGCGGTGAGTATTACGACGCCAACAACACAATTCAGGATGACCTTTATATCATCGGCAGTGGGACGTACAAGTTCACCAAAACGGTAACCCCAGGGGCCAACGGCTTGGTGCGGGTGTTGCCGCTGAATGGAACGGTGTTTCAGACTTCTGGAATCCTCACTTCGCAGGAGGATTCAAACGTCTTCCAGTTCTCCACCACAGGCGGCAGGTTGACGGCCACCGTGCGGCCGGCATCGGCCGTGACCACGGGGGATTTCAGACTGGATTTGGTGGACGGAAACGGTGCCTCCATGACCGTTGCAGATCCTGTGGACACCCTTGGGGCGTCGATTTCGCAGACTCTCGTTCGCGGGGTTTATCGGCTGAAAGTGGTGCCCACGGGGACCGGGCCCCGCCCGCCCGGCGGCTACAAGATCGGCTACTCGGCCTACGGTTCCTTGGGGGGGTACACGCTGACGGGGACAGTCGATGGGGCGAACAATCTTCCCGCGTTCCTGAGCCCGTCGTTGATTACAGCAAACGTAGGGGTGCCGATTTCAATTAAATTTGACGTAACTGATGCGGACAAAACAACGGTGACGACGCTAGCGCAGAAGCTGCCTTCTTGGGCGACGTTCGATCCAGTGAATCGAGTGCTGAGTGGGACGCCCACGTTGGAAAGTGCGACCGGGAACTGGTCGCTTACTCTACTGGCCAAAAGCAGCGCAGGAGAGACCCGGATGGAGTTCAATCTGGTGGTTTCGCAGCCAAGCTTGTCCCTCACGGACGCTTTGGGCTCGGCGGTCAGGGAGATCACGACAGTGCCGACGGCACCTTGGATTGGCGTTTCTAGAACGCTGGCGAACGGGACCTCCGGGACTGTGGCCCAGAGTGCCCCGGTTGCGGACAAGGGGACGACGCTGCTCCGCTGCAACTACACGGCGCCCGCCCCCGCTGAAGCGGGACAGGCAGCGTCCTCTTGGAGCATCATGACCTTTTTCTGGCAATCGGATACGGAGCCGGGCAAGGACATCGTCCAGTGCAAGGTGGACGGGATTGTCCCAAAAGACATGCTCACCGGGCAGCCGGTGGTATTGAGTGGCAAGAGGGATTGGGTAAAGCAAACCGTTCTGCTCTCTGGCGCCGGGACCCGGCGGATCGAGTTTGCTTACACAAAGGACGCAAACCTGAGAGCCGGCGCGGACAAGGTTTGGGTGTACGGCATCAATATCGGCCAACCGCCGCAGATCAAGACCTCGCCGGTCTCGTCCGTTCGGGTGACCCCCAACGGGACCGCTGTCGGCTCGGGAAGCTTCTCTTTGAGCGCAGTGGCCTCGGGTGCCTCGAGTGTGGCTTGGTGGAAGAACGGCGTCGCTCTGGCGAATGGTACCACTGCCAGTGGAGGCACGCTTTCGGGGGTGAGCACGGAGACGCTGACCGTGTCGAATGCAAAGGCCGCAGACGCTGGAGTGTACTGGCTGGTGGCTAAAAACAGTTGGGGGGCGGTGTCCTCCCAGCGCTCCGAGGTGGTGGTTTGGGTGCCGCCGGTGGTCACTTCCCAGCCCGTGGCTCCGATCGGCTTGAGGATTGGGGACCCGCTGATTCTCACGGCGCAGGTCAGTGGCGCCCAGCCGATGTATCATCAATGGAAGAAAGACGGGGTCGCCGGCAAGTGGAGTGCAACGCCCAGCTTGACGATCAGCAGAACCACCGCGGCGAGTGCCGGCAAGTACGTGCTTGTGGCGGTGAATCCGAGTGGAACGGTCTCCTCCAAAGAGGTGACAGTCAGCTTCAGCCAGACGTCTACGAAGACCGCCTCGGCCACCAAGTAGGCGGCATGGGTGAACGGTTCCGTGCCGTTTGAGCGAAGGAAGGGCGGTGGTGCGTTTGCGTCCCCGCCCTTCATCGGTTTAGCGCCCACCAAACAGCAGAGGCAGGGCTCGCGCAACCGGGGCTAGTCTGCTATAAAAAGGGGGGGTAAATGCGATTCACAACCACTAGGGTGTGATTGCAGTGAATCAAACCCAAGGGAGTGAGGGGAAACCCGCGGGGCTCCGAAACAAAGCAAACCGACCGACTGATCAGAGGTTCCTCAGCAGATGTCACAGATTTAAGAGATGAGAAAAGGCCGGCAGGAGTCTCTGTGAAACTCTGCGCCATCTGCGGATCAAAGTGCGTTCCCCCAGAGTTCAGTGAAAAGTGACCCACCGTGAACACGCCCGAATCCCAGTTGCTGAGGAGGGGTTGGGCAGAGCCCCTCGGATACGTATCAAATGAAAGCGGACGCACCGAAGACGACGGCCTCAAAGGGAGGGCGCCTGAAGCAGGCGGCAGCCTTGTGCGCGCTCGTGTGCTTGTTCCTTCTGGTGGTGTACCACCCGTGGAGCGTACCGGAGGAGGATACGCTGGGTGCTTCGGCAGAGCCCAGTCTACAGGAACCCGTCAGCGCACAGGGCGGTTTCTTTGAGGGTGCGCCGCGCGGCGCGCCGCTTGGAAGGCGTGGCGGCAATCAAAATGGGGCGGTTGCTCCGGAGCGTGCGGGACCGGAGGCGCAGGGGCAAGCGGGGCCCCTAGACGCAAGAGCAACCAAGGGAAGGGTGGTGGAGTTGCGGGGGGAGGCGTTGCGAGGTTGGGCAAGGCTGAGGGAGGGGGCGCAGGTGGAGCTGCCTTGGTTTGGGGACTTCCCGCTGCTTGGGAAGGTGCATTTGCGCATGGAGGATCTGGGTTGGTTGCGGTTTGGGGGGGAACTGGAGGAGGGGCGCGGGTCTTTTGTGTTCAGCCTGCGCTCGGGGGAGGTGAACGGCTCAATCCTGCTGCCGGACAGCGGCAGCGCTTTGGAAATCCGCACGGAATCCAGCGGAGCGGTTTTGCTGGTGGAGCGCCCAATCGACACGAGGCTGTGCTGGCCGGCGATGGCTGCGGCCGCGCTCACAGAAGGGGCTGCCGCGGCGGCGGCGGTGGGCGCCGGGGCTGTGCCGCAGGTCAACACGAGGCCTGGGGCGCGCGGGCTCATTTACATCAATTTTGAAGGGGGCGTTGTGACGGACCCGTTGTGGAATTACGGAAGGTCGATTGCCTTCGCGCCTGCGGCGCTCACCGCGAGTGGAATTTTGGAGGTCGTGGCGCGGGTGGCGGAGGATTACGCGCCCTTTGACATGGCGGTTTCTACCATTTGGGCTGACTACGAGGCGGCTCCGGTGGGGCGGCGAACCCGGGTGATGGTGACGCCCACGACCACGGCTTTGCCGGGGAGCGGCGGGGTGGCGATGATCAACGCCTGGAGTGCCGCTGGGCGCACCATGAGTTCTACGGTGCCTGCGTGGGTTTTTGCTTCCAGCCCGAAGTACGCTGCCGAGGGGGTCTCGCACGAGGTGGGGCACACTTTGGGGCTCAACCACGACGGCACCCAGACCCCGGACGGACGGACGGCAACCGCCTATTATAAAGGGCACGGCGGCGACCTGACCGAGGCGTTGAGCTGGGCCCCGATCATGGGGGAGGCCTACACCCGCTCGCAGACCCACTGGAGCCGTGGGGAATACGCCGCCGCCAACAACAAGGAGGATGATATCGCGATTATCAAAAGAAAGACCAATGGGGTTGGGTACATCGACGAGTCCTTTGTGGGGGGGCACGCGTTGGAGGTCGCGGGAGGGAGTTTCGAGGTCTCCGGGGTGGTGCACCACGAGGAAAGTGTGGAGATGTACACATTCGCTACGCTGGGGGGAACGCTCAGCGCTTCGCTCAAACCGCTGGTGGCCAAGTACGGAAATGTGGACCTAAAGATGGAGGTGTCCGACCGCGAGGGAACGGTGGTGGCGGTTTCCGATCCGGTTGCTGCGACTGCCGCTCAGGTGAATGTCGTCCTTCCTGAGGGCACCTATGCGCTCGCCGTCAGTGCGGGCTCCACCGGTCCCACGCCTTGGTCCGGCCATTCGACGGGCTACCCTACGTATGGCGCACTGGGGCAATATGTGTTGTCGGGAATGCTGGAAAAACCCGGGAAGGTGCCAGACCTGACCAGCCCCCTCTCGGTGCTGGCGATAGTGGGGGAGCCTTTTTTGTATCGGCTCAGCCTGACAGAGGGCGCCACAGTGGGGCAGTGCCTGGGGGGAGCGCCCTTGGGTGTGGAATGGGATCCACGGGAGCAGGTTTTGACGGGAACGCCCCTGATGCCAGGCAGCCAGGAGGTGGGGTTTTTTCTGGTGGAAGGGGCGCGCCAGACCTATCGGACCGTGCGGATTACCGTGCATCCAGACGGACTGCCTGCGCTTGGGGCGGGGGAGGGGCCGGCGCTGCCGGCGCTGCCGGCGACCACCCCGGGGGCTCCCTGGCGGGCGCAGCTCCAGCAGCTGCCGTGGGCGTCCTCCGGCGGCTCCAAGGGGGTGGTGGCCACCAGCGGAATGACAGCCGACGGCGGCGCGAGCCGGTTGCGATACAGCATTCCCGCAGGAAGCGCGGTGACCTTTTGGTGGAAGGTTTCCAGTGAGAGCGGTTGCGATTTTTTAGAGTGCAGGGTCAATGGAGCCGTGGCGCGTGACCGGGACACGGGGATTGCACTGACGATAAGCGGGGTTTCCGACTGGAACCGGCAGTGTGTGCAGGTGGAGGGGGCTTCCGTCCTCGAATTTGTGTACCGGAAGGACTTCGCTCTGGCTGAGGAGCAGGATCGGGGGTGGGTGGCCGGCCTGGAGCTCGGTCGGCGACCCGTTTTTTCAAAGATGCCCCAGGCCCAGCGCTTGCAGCCTGAGGTAAAGGCGTTTGCTCTGGAAGCGCAGGTTCAATACGCGACGGAGTACCAGTGGAAAAAAGACGGAGTGTCGTTGCTCGATGGCGAAAGTGGAGGACGCCAGATTTCGGGGGCACGTAGCGCGGTGCTCAATGTCACTGGAGCGGGCGCGGCAGATTCGGGCGTGTATGTGCTGGAGGCGCGCAATGCCATTGGGATGCAAAGCAGCCGGCGCGTGGAAGTGGGTGTGCCCGGGGTGCCGGTGGTGAGCCAGCGTATTTCTGCGGGGGTTGGGGTGAAGGCGGGGGACACCTTGCTGCTGAGCGTGGGGGTTTCCTGCGCGAAGCCTTTTTTCGTTGTGTGGAGCAAAGACGGGCGCCCCCTGCGCTGGACGCAGGCGACGGTGTATCAGGCGCGTGCGGCGGATACGTCGATGTCCGGGCGCTATTCTGCCGTGGTGGTGAATGCCTACGGCAGTGCGAGCGCCGGCGAGGTTAGCGTGCAGGTCCGCTAAGGGGCTGGTTTGCCGGATGGTGCGGCGGTGCAGCTCCCTTCAGGCGTGGAGCACGCAATGGACGGTCTGATCGTGGGGTTCCGCCGGAAGCGTCTCGACGATTTGGAGCGAGAAGCACACGCCGAGGGCGACCGCGCGGGGGCCAAGGGCGGCGAGCGTGCGGTCGTAAAAACCACCGCCGCGGCCGAGGCGCCTGCCGCAGGTGGTGAAGGCGAGTCCCGGGACCAGAAGACAGTCGAGTGCCGAGAGGCTGACCCATTCGCCGTCGAGGGGCTCCTTGAGTCTGCCGTTGGGGTGCGGTGCGGGGTGGAGCGCTTGCGGGCTGGAGGCCTCCCGCCAGAGGAGGGTTGAGCCGTGGACGCAGGGGAAGACGAAGCGCTTTGTGGAATGCGCCAAAAGGGGCAGGAGGTCGGGCTCCTCGGGGAGCGGCGCGAACAAGGCCACGGTGGAGGCGCCGGCCCAGGCGGGGTGACTTTGGATTTGGGCCAGAAGCGCGCGGGAGCTTTCCTCCCTGCGCTCCGAGGCGGCTTGGAGTTGGGCGCGCATGAGGCGGCGGAGGGCGGCCTTGGCGGAGGGGAGCTCTGGGGAGGCTGACATATCAGGGAAAGGATGATTCGTTTTGCGCGCGCCTGTTGCATCACTTAGGCTAGCGCACCGTGACAAACAATGGGCGCAGATGGTCTACCGCGGAAATCCGCAAATCAAGCGGGCCTGAGAAACCGGGCGCGGACACCGCGTTTCACGTGGGGCTCAAGCCCTCTGCCGCGTGGACGCAGCGCAACCCGCTGACCGAGATTTTGCTACCCTCGCTTTTGGCGCGGCGGCAGGGGCGGGTGGAGCGGCCGGAGTGGCCCGTGGTGGCGCCGGGGGAGGTGGCGATCACCTGGATCGGGCATGCTTCGTTTCTGATCCAGACTTCCGAGGGGAACGTTTTGGTGGACCCGATCTGGGGCAACTGGCTCAAGGGGATCAAGCGGATGCGTTACGCGGGAGTGGAGCCCGGGGCACTGCCTCCGATCGACTTGGTGCTGGTCACCCACGCGCATTTTGACCACCTGGACCGGCGCTCGCTGCGCGGGGTGGCGGCCGGCCAACCGGTGGTGGTCCCCTATGAGGTGGGCAATCTGGTGCACGACCTGGGTTTTGGCGTCGTCCAGGAATTGCACTACTGGGAGAGTTTTGCGCTGGGCGCCCTCAAGGTCACCCTGACGCCCTGCCACCACTGGGGGGCGCGGATGCTTCACGATTCCCACAGAGGCTTTGGCGGTTACATCCTCGAGGTCGGGGGGCGCGTCATCTATCACTGTGGGGACACCGCCTACTTTAACGGATTTGCCGAGATTGGCCGGAGGTTTCCCATCGACGTGGCGCTGCTCCCGATTGGGGCCTACGACCCGCCCAGTCTGCGGCCGGTGCACATGAATCCGGAGGAGGCCCTCGAGGCCTGTGTCGAACTTCGCGCAAAGGTGATGGTGCCCATGCACTACGGGACATTCCGCCTTTCTTACGAGCCCATGGATGAGCCTCCAAGGCGGTTGCTGGCGGCGGCTCAACGCCAGGGCATGGAGGCGCGCGTGGTGTGGATGCGCGAAGGCGGGCCGCAGTTGTTCTGAGCGTCGCCTGCCCCGGCAGCGCCTTGCCCGCCCCAGCCGCCTTCTCTGGTTGGCATGCCGGGCGCCTTCATGTACGCATGGGGCCCATCCCCGACCGTCTACGCCTGTGATTCTTAACGACAACCAAATCCGCGCCCTTTCCGAACAGGGCATGATCAAGCCCTACAAAAACACCCTGGTGCGGCAACTGCAGGACGGCCAGCCCGTGCTTTCCTTCGGCCCCTCCAGCTACGGGTACGACCTTTGTCTTTCCGCCCGCGAGTTTTTGATTTTCCGGCACATCCCCGGGACGGTGGTGGATCCGAAAGCGTTCAACCCAAAAAATCTGGAGTCGACTCCCCTCCACGAGGACGCCTCGGGCGCCTACTTCATCCTGCCTGCCCGCAGTTACGGTCTGGGCGTGGCGGTGGAGGAGCTGCACCTGCCCACGGATGTGACCGCGATTTGTGTGGGCAAGAGTACCTACGCAAGGTGCGGCATTATTGCGAATGTCACCCCGGCGGAAGCCGGCTGGAAGGGGCATCTTACTCTGGAATTCTCAAATTCGAGCGCCGCGGATTGTCGCATTTATGCGAATGAAGGCGTCGTCCAGATGCTCTTTTTCCAGGGCCAGCCCTGCGGCACTTCCTACAGAACACGCCGCGGCAAGTACCAGAACCAGCGGCAGCGCGTCACGCTTCCCAAAGTCTAGCCCCATGCGCACCCTCGATTTGACCAATGGCAACGGAATGCGTGTGCGCGTGCTCGAGCACGGCTGCACCATTGTGGGCGTCGAGGTGCCCGACCGGCACGGGCGCCTCGCCGACGTCGCGCTCGGTTTCAGCGACGCGTCCGAGTACCGGCGCCGCCACCCTTACTTCGGGTGTGTCGTCGGCAGATTTGGCAACCGCATTGCCGGCGGCCGGTTTTCCCTGGACGGGCAAACCTACCAACTGGCCACCAACAACGCCCCCGGCGGCACGCCCTGTCATCTTCACGGGGGCGAAGTCGGCTTTGACCAACGGTTTTGGGGGGTGGAGCGCCGGCCGGGTGCGGGCGCCGGGGAGCTCTGTCTGCACCGGGTCAGCCTCGACGGTGAGGAGGGGTACCCCGGCAACCTGGTGGTGAGCGTGGTCTACCGGCTCACCGACGAAAACGCCCTCGAAATTGAATACGAGGCCCAGACGGACGCCGCCACCCCCGTGAATCTCACCAACCATTCCTACTTCAATCTGTGCGGGGAAGGTTCCGGGGAAAACGTTTTGGGCCACGAACTCACGCTCCATGCCTCGCGGTTTCTGCCCACGGATGCCGGCCAGATCCCCACAGGGGAGTTGCGGCCCGTCGCCGGGACCCCCTTTGATTTCCGGCAGGCGCGTCCGCTCGGGGAACGCCTCCACGAAGCCGACGCACAACTCCTCAACGCCGGTGGTTACGACCACAACTGGGTGCTGGATGCGGGCGGCGGGGCACTCGCGTTGGCTGCCGAGGTCTACGAGCCGGTCTCCGGCCGCGTCATGGAGGTTCTCACAACCGAACCCGGGGTGCAGCTCTACGCGGGAAACCTTCTCGACGGCAGTTGCCTCGGCAAGAGCGGCCGGGCGTATGTGCGCCACGGCGGGCTTTGTCTGGAGACGCAGCATTTCCCGGACTCGCCCAACCGGCCCGAATTTCCAGACACGATCCTGAGGCCCGGCGGGAAATACAGAAGCAAGACGGTGTACCGCTTCGGCGTCCGGTAAGCCGGCGGGGGGCGCCGCGTTTCAGCGCTCGTAGATCGGCAGGTAGTGGTATTTCACGCTCAGGCTGAGCAGGGCCATCGCCGTGCAGTAGACCTTGTTGCGCTCCATATCCGAGACCAGCTTCCAGCAGCCGTTGCCTTCCTGCAACGGCAGCAGCACTTCATTGACCCGCTTGGCCGACTCCGCCGCGGCCTCGCCACCGCGCTGGTACATTCCCTGTGCGTAGTAATAGGTCCCGTAGTAAAACCAGAGGCTCTTGGCTTTGGCCGGCTCGGGCGGGTTGTGGAGGAGCCATTCCGCCGTGCTGGCAACCTCGGGCGCGTCGTAGGCGCCACTGAGCTGCAACGCGAGGAGCCCCTCGGCCGCGGTGGACCAAGTCGCCCCGCCGCCCTGCACGTAGCGAAACCCCGCCGCCGTCTTCCAGTCTTTGCCGTTTGGCACGTGGGCCCGTTTCAGGTAGGCCACCGCGTTGTCTATCGCTTCTTTGGGAACGTCCAGGCCCGCGTTTTTCGCGGAGCGCAAGGCCATGAGCTGCCAGATCGTAATGGACAGGTCCGAGTCGGTGGACACCGGGGTGTAGCGCCACCCGCCCGCGTGTTCCGGTCGCTTGGTTACGGACTGGGAGCGCAGGATCAGCGCCACGGCCCGTTCGCAGGCGTTGCGGAGTGCCGTGTCTTGTGCGGCGTCGGCCCCCATCCCGAGCAGGGCCGAAAGCGTCAACGCCGTGATGCCGTGGCCGTACATCCGCGAGGAGTCCCGGGCGCC
>CAMCIN010000162.1 GCA_945874745.1 Akkermansia muciniphila
CTGGTTCTCCGGCCCCGCCGGGGCCGGCGCTCTCGTTGGAGGGGACCGGGGGCGCTCGCGAAGCCTCGCTGCCGCCCGGCTAACTATCTCCGCTCCCTCCGGGAGCGAGAGCGCCCCTCGCGCTATGTGAAACCTCGGCAGCTTTGGCAGCGTCGGCAGCGTCGGCAGCGTCGGCAGCTTTAAATTACAAGCCACAGATTTCTCAGCACGGGCAGCGGAGTGAAAACCCTAAAAACATCTGCGAACATCTGAGCCATCTGTGGATGCCTCCCTGCTCTCTCCTGAGCGAGTGAAAAGGCACTCACCGAAAACAGCGAGAAACCTCCCCTCACGCACGCAAAAGCCTCTCTGCGCGAGGCTTCCCTCTCGCGCCCCCGCCTGAACGCCCCCTAAAAACTAAGCCGCCCAAGCGCGTTGAGAGCCGCCGGATTGCGCGCCAAGCCTTCAAACTGGTACTCCGAACCCTTCACCGCAATCACTGCTCCCGTCTCGTCCGTCACGCTCACCACCCACCCGTCCACACGGAAGTTAGAGAGCCGGTGGCGCTCGCGCTTTTTGGCCGAGTCGAATGTCACCGTGATGAAGGGATCTCCGCCCTTTGTCGGCGCCTCGGACTTCGCCGAAGCGGTAAATTTGAAATCCTTGCGCGGCTCCAAGGATGCGGAGCGGTAGTCAATGTTGATGAGGACGTGGCGGCCGTCGACTTTTCCAAACCAATGCGTGCGGATACTCACCCGCGTGGCGGGCTTTCCGGCCCCCAGGCGGGCCACCCCTTCGAGGGACATTTTATAAGCACCCTGCCCCACTGGAACAGCGTCAAGTGTCACCACCGTCGCCTTCTTGGCCGCCTCGACGGATGCTGACTGCTCGCTTTTGCGCGCCAACCGGAACCCGACAAAGTCCGTAAAGCCGTCCGGAACCAAAGAGACCACGGACGCGACCAGACACAGTTCCGGCTTCATGCTCCAGCCCCCCCCACGGACGATCGCAGCGCCACTGCCTGGAAGCCGCGTCCCAGTCCACTCCGCGACATTGCCGCCGATATCGCAAAACTTGAGCGCGTTGGACGGAAAAGAGCCAACGGGATTGGTGCCCGCAGTGCCAAGCGAGAAGCGGTAGTTTCCGTCCTGCTTTGTCGGCGGAAAATAGTTTCCCCACGGGTACTTGAATTTGCCCGCCGCCACCTCCCATTCCTCGCTGGAGGGCAGCCTCCATTCCTTGCCTGAACGGGCGCTGAGCCATTCGCAAAACTCTTTGGCCTGCAGCCAACTGACGTTTACCAAAGGATGCTCGTCGGTCTGCGCAAATCCCGCCGGCCTTTTCCAATAGGGCAGCCCCTCTGCCGAAAGGTAGAGCTTCCATTCCCCCACCGTCAGCTCCGTCCGACTCATCGAGATGCCGGTCTCCCCCAAGGGCAGAAGCTTCGCCTCCAGCGCGGAAATGAGCGAGTCCACAAGCTCAGGACTCTTGGTGCGGTCGGCGCACGCCGGGAAGAACCCCTGATTGAGTGGTCTTGCTTGGGGCTGGGTGGGATCTCCGGCGGCACCGCCCGGTTTTTCCAGCGCTGCAGCCACTTCCCCGTCCGTTGGGGGCCGCCATTTTTTTCCTGTACGCAGCGAAAGCCACTGGCAAAAGAGCGCCTGCTGTTCTGCCGGGATCCCCAACAAGGGAGCCGACTCGGCGCGGCCCCGAGTCCACGCAGGGTCGAGCTCCGGCAAGGCTTCCGCTTCGAGGTACAGCTTCCACTGCGCCAGCGTAACGGGGGCCTCCGGCATTCGCACCAGCGTGCCGGGAACCCGGGCCAGCTTCTGCTCCAGGTCCCGCAGCAGACTTGTCTGTGCTGCGAGATTGCGCCGCCGGTCCTTCCCCCGAACCAGCCGGAGACCCACCTGGTCGCTGCCGCCGTAAATCCCGCTGCCCTGCCGGGAGGAGGTCAGACACTGTTTGGGAGCCGTCTCCCAGCCACCACCCCGCGCGGCGTGCACTCCACCGCTGACAAAGCCGTCCCAGGACCATTCCGCGACATTCCCGGCAAGATCGTAGATGCCCAGAGCGTTCGGCTTGTGGGTGCCAACCTCTTTGGTGCCCTTTTGCAAAGAGCCCGAGGCCAGGACGCCGTCAGCCGGAAGTGGGGGAAAGTGGTCTCCCCAAGGATAGGTTAAATTGCCAACCGCCGCGTCCCATTCGACATCGACGGGCATGCGCCACTCCTTGCCGGAACGGGTGCTGAGCCATTCGCAAAACTCCCTGGCCTCGCGCCACGAAACATCCACCACCGGATGGGCATCCGATTGCTCAAACGCCTTGGGGCTCTGCCAGTAAGGAAGCGCTTCCGCCGCCAGATACAGCTTCCAATCGCCCACGGTAAGTTCCGTCCGGCTCAGCAACACGTCCCTGCCAGGAACCTCAACCAGCCCTGCCTCCAGCCGCTTCAGAAGCGCGTCAAAGGCAGCCGTGTCCTTCCTCTTTTCAGCACACACCACACGGAGTCCAACCCGGCTCTGCCCTTTGGACTCCTCAAAAAGGATCACCGCAGAGACCCGGCAAGCCGACCCCGAACTTCTCCAGTCGCCGCCCCGCGCCCTCCGCTCGCTCGAGCCGCCATACGGATCAGCCGTCCACTCGGAGGCATTTCCACCGAGGTCAAAAAAGCCCAACGCATTGGCCTTGAACGCCGCCACCGGAGAGGTGCCAAAGATCCGGTCCCCTCCGATCTGCTTGGGGTCCTCCACCCCGCTGGGCAGGACCGCATAGTTCCCGTCCCCGGGTTGTGGCGGATAGGAGTCCCCCCAAGGGTAGTCCTTGATCCTTCCATGTGCGGCGGTCCATTCCGCGTCTGTCGGGAGCCGCCACGGCTTGCCCGTTTGGGCGCTCAGCCAGTCACAAAACTCCACCGCCTGTTTCCAGCTGAGGTTGACCACGGGGTGCTCGTCGGTCTGGGGAAATTCCTTGGGCGCCTGCCAAGGAGGCAACGCCTCGGCCGCCAGGTAAAGCTTCCACTCGGCCACGGTACATTCCGTTTTGGTCATGCGCACCCGGGTGCCGGGCACCGGCAGAAGCTTGGATTCCAACTGCGACACCAACTCTGCAAGCGCCGTCGGATCCTTCTTCCGGTTGCGCCAAAACTCGGTCATTTCCCTGCCCAATGAGAGCGCCTCGTTCTGGCGGCCTTGCACCCTGAGCGCTTCAAAGAGTCGCACCTTGGCTTTGAGCTGACCTTCACTCTGCGCCAGCGCGGTCAGCTCCTCGGTGAGCGTCAGATTCTCCGCTGCAGCTCCTTCGTCGCCCAGCCGGACCGCCTCGCGGTACGCCGTCGCCGCCTCATTCCAACGCACCAGAGACTGGAGCGCGTTGCCCCTGAGCCGGTGGTAGGCGGCCACCGCAGGTTGCAAGTCCACCGCATGCGTGGCGCTCTTGAGCGCCTCCTCGAGGTCCCCGGCCTGCGCCGCTGCCGTGGCACGGGCGGCAAATGTCGGAGCCGTCTCACGCAATTCAGCCAAAACCCGCGCCGCGCGTTTCTGCTCGAGGAACAGCCGCCCGGCAAAGAAGGCGGCCACTCCAAAGGCAGCCAGCACGCACGCCGCCAACACCCGGTTGCGTCCTACCCACAGCTTTGAGCGCTGCCAAACATTGGCGTCCTCCGCCCGCGTGGGAAACCCGCGCTGGAAGGCGTCGATGTCTTCGGACAATTCCGCAACAGACTGGTAGCGGCCGGCGGGCTCCAGGGCCATGGCCTTGAGGATGACCGCCTGCAACGCGGGGCTGAGCGGACCTCCGACCCGCTTGAGCTTGGGGCTTCCATCCTTAAACGCGCGCCTGATGAAGGGGTTCAACTCCCCCTTTTTGATTTTGGAAAGGACCTCCTCCTGCGTGCGCCCTGCCACCGGAGGCATCAGGGTGAGGATCGAAAAAAGAATCCCGCCCAGTGCATAAACATCACTCCGCTCATCGAGAACCGGGTTGTTCTCCACGGTTTGCTCCGGGGCGAGATAGCGCGTGGCGGCCGCTGAAAGTTCCAGCCCCGGCTCCTCCTCCTGTTTTTCCTCTTCGCCGCCACCCTCCTCTTCCTCCTCCTCGGCGGACACATCCGCCTTCAGCTCCGCCTTGCCCCAGTCCGACACCAGCACCTCACCGAAGCCACCGACCAGAACGCTCTGCGGCTTGAGATCCAAATGCAACACCCCCTTCTGGTGCGCAAAGGCAAGGGCGTCGCACACTTTTTGGAACACGGTCAACAGCCGCTCGAGCGAGCCAGTCCGCAGCGCCTCGGGATCCTCCGCCCGCTGCGCGTGGAGAATCTCCTGGAGGGTTTTCCCCTCCTGCAACTTCATCGAATAGAAGGGACGCCCGTCCGTGTCCTGGCCCAGATTATAAATCGGAACGATGTTTGGGTGAGCCAGCTGTGCAAGCAATTCGGCCTCCCGCACAAACCGGTTTTCAACACCGGGTGCCGCCACATTGCCCATCTTGATGGCGACCTGCCTTTCGAGCACTCCGTCCAGCCCCGAGTAGACCGCCCCCCAACTGCCTCCGGCAAGCCACCCCTCGAGCCGGTAGGCCATGTTCACGGCAGCCACCCGCTCTGGGGGCGTCCACTCCGCATCCCCTCCCGCGTTGGCCAGCAGGTCGTCTTCAAGCGCGGGAGAACCCGCCTGCGACTGCGAAAAAATACTCATCGCAAACGATTTGTCGCGGTCCAGATCCTTCATCAGGGGTTCAACCACCACCAGCGTTTCGCCCAGTTGTAGCGCCGCGGGATACTCCACCTCGGTGAGCTCGCGGATCCTGCGCCCGTTGATCCGGGTGCCCGCCGGACTCCCGAGGTCTTCCACATGCATTTTATCGGCGGCAAGCCGCACCGAAGTGTGCAGTCCGGCAATCCCAACCTCGGTGACGGCCACCTCGCACGAGGGGTCCGCGCCGATGAGGAAGAGCCCCTCCTGAAACTCGAGGGAACGCATCTCGCCCGATTTGCAAAACACGGTGACACTCCAGATCTTCATGGCGTGCAGATGGCGCAACCGGCCTCCTTCAAAAAGGTTTGCAAACTGGACAGCCCCCCCTGCCCGACACGGCAAAGACGGCGGACGGCACAACCCCAACGGATGGATTCCTGTGCGTGCATGGGTTACCTCGTAGAAACCTGCACCAGCCGGAAGCCAGTGTCAGTTTCGCGGCGGTTGGCCGCCACCCTGTGCTGGTAATCGGAGCGGCAGACCTTGCCGAACTCTACCCACGAACCGCCCCGCACCACCCGCTTGCCATCCGTCGCGGCCCCGTCCAAAACCCACTCGGCCACGTTTCCGCCCAAATCAAAAAAGCCCAGTTCGCTGGGTTTGAAGGAGGCAACCGGTGCCGTCCCGAAAATCTTGTCCTCCCCGACGCGGCCCTCGTCGAAGCCGCCCTTCGTATCGACCGCGTAATTGCCCTCGTCCCATTTGGGAGGATAGCCATCCCCCCAAGGCCAGATGCTGCGCCCGACTGCGGCGTCCCATTCTGCGTTGGTGGGCAGGCGCCATTCCTTGCCCGTGCTGGCGGTCAGCCAGGTGCAGAACTCGTTGGCCTCCGTCCAAGTGACGTTGACCACGGGGTGATTTTCGGTCTGATTCACCGCTTGCGGCCGCTCCCAGTTTGGGAGGCCTTCGGCAGCCAGGTAGAGTTTCCAATCGCCCACCGTCAGCTCGGTCGAGGCCAGTAAAATGCTGGTACCCGGAACAGGCAAAAGTCTCTCCTCCAAATGCTTCACCAGCTCGGCCAGGGCCGCAGGGTCTTTTTTCTGGCCGAGCAGAACCCCGCTCAACAGTTTTCCAAACGCCATGGCCTCGCCGCGGCGCTTCTGCTGCTTTAGGGCCTCGTAAAGGCGCGTCTGGGCCTGCGCCTCGGAGCCCTGCTGCGCGAGGGCGATGAGCTCTTCGGTGAGTCTCAAGTTCTCAAACACCCGTTCCTCCGCAGCCAAACCCGTGGACGTGCGGTAAGCGGTCACCGCCTCGGGCAGCCGAAACAACACCTGCAAGGCATCTCCCCGGAGCCGGTGGTAAGCGGCGTTCTGCGGCGCAAGCTCCACCGCGTAGGTGGCGCTTTCCAGCGCCTCCTCAAACTCCCCGTCGCGGAGGGCGCTCTCCGCGTGTGCCGCAAAGGTGGGGGCCGTCTCGCGCAACCGGTCGAAGGCGGCGCTCGTCTGCCGCTGCTCGCGCAATACCCTCGGCGTGAGCGCCCCAGCCATGCCGGCCACCACAACCACGGTCACCGCGAAAGCCTTGTTGCGCCCCAGCCAGAGCCGGCTGCGCTTTACGAAGCCCGCCGCCTGCGCACTGGTCGCATACCCGTGCTGGTAGGCGTCGATCTCCTCGGCCAACGCCCCCACTCCACTGTACCGGTCCTCCCGCCGCAACGCCATCGCCTTGCGGATCACCGCCAGCAGCGCCTCGGGCACCCGCTCCATTTTTCCCTTTTCCTCAAACGGCTCCCGAAAGGTCTGATCCATCGGCAGAATCGCCCCGGTTTTGACTTTCGAGAGCACCTCCTCCAGCGTGCTTCCCCCCACCGGCGGGCGCAGCGCCAGGATCGAATAAAGAATCCCCCCCAAAGCGTACACATCCGCCCGGTCATCCAGCTCTGCCGACATGCCGGAGGCCTGCTCCGGGGACATGTACTGCGGAGTCCCAAGCACCTCCCCTTCCATCGTCATTCCCAGACTCTCCGCGTCGAAGGCTGCGGGCTCTGCCTCTCCCGGGTTGGCGGTCCTGGCGGCGAGCTCATGCTCTCCCCGGATCTTCGCCAGCCCCCAATCCATCACCAGCACCTCCCCGAACTCCCCCACCATGATGTTTTCAGGCTTCAAGTCGCGGTGCAAAATCCCCTTCGAATGGGCAAACGCCATCGCATCGCAAACCTTCCGAAAGACGGTGAGCAACCTTTTCTGGGTGTACTGGCCCACCGTCTCCTCGTGCCCCTCCGAGAGCCCCTTAATCACCGCCTGCAGCGTCCGGCCCTTCACCAGCTTCATCGCGTAAAAAGGGTGCCCCTCGCTCTCCTCCCCAATGTTGTAAATGGGCACGATGCTCGGATGCGCCAGCGCCGCCAACACCTTGGCCTCCTTCACAAAGCGCGGATCCTCCCCGCCGTAGCTGACGGTGCTCACCTTGAGTGCCACCGTGCGCTTCAACCGGGGGTCCTCCCCCAGATAGATCCGGCCCATCCCGCCCCTAGCGATTTCCTCCTTCAAGCCGTAGTCCATCCGAATCTCGACACTGACCTCCTCTGGCACCGCCTCCGTTTGAGCCGGCGCGCCCACGGCCTCCACCAGCAGGCTGAGCGTCCCAAGCTGCACCGAGACGGGATACTCCACCTTTACTTTGGTGGTGAGCAGGGTCCCGTCCACGACGGTTCCGGCCCCACTGCCAAGGTCTTTCACCCGCAGGTGCTCGCCCCCAAACCACAGTTCTGCGTGTTCCGGCGCGACCCCCTCCCCTTCCACGCAAAGAGAGCAGCTTGGATCGCTTCCGATGATGATCCGCCCCGCAGAGACCTCCGCCACGCGGCACGCGCCGGAGGGCTCGGTGATGGTGATGGTCCAGTGGTTCATCTGTGGCAATCTGACGGTGGGTGTAACCGAAGTATGCGTTTCAAATCCTGTGTTTTGCCAACACATACATGAGTATGCGTTCAGATATTTGCCGACTCTATCAGGCGTGGGCCCGGTAGATCACTTTTCACTAACTCCGCTGGGAACGGGCAAGTTATCCGCAGATGACTCAGATTCCGCAGATGTTTTTATCGGTTCCGCTCATCTGCTAAATCTGAACAATCTGCGGAGAGGTGTCTAAGTCCGTTCAAAACGACACACGGTTCTTCGCTGTTTTCGGTGGGTACTTTTTACTCGCTCAGGATGGACCGGGCAGGCATCCGCAGATGACTCAGATTGCCACAGATGTTTTTATGAGTTCCGCTCATCTGCTGAATCTGAACAATCTGCGGGGAGTTGTCTGAGTCCGTTCAAAACGACACACGGTTCTTCGCTGTTTTCGGTGGGTACCTTTTCACTCGCTCAGGATGGACCGGGCAGTCATCCGCAGATGGCTCAGATTGCCACAGATTAGCTATCGGCGGGCCCGCAGGGCCCAAAGGCAGGCCCAGTCTGTCAGAAAAAGAGAGCCGAACATTGGACTGCTTTGGGTGCTAGTTGTCCAAACATTGGCATGCGCATCCCCGAATGCGGGTTTGCACCACAGCGCTCTCACCGCTCTCACCTCGGGCCTCTTCCCTATTGGCCTGTACGCTCCCGCTTGCCTTCACGCGTGACTTCCGTGAAAGGCGGCAGCTCAAAGGGCACTGGATCGGCAAGGCGCGGATCCTTGGCCGCGGCAAGGCGGGCCAAAAGGTCTGCGGCAAGCTGTTTGCGCGCACCTTCGTACTCCGGGGCCGCGGCCACGTTGCGTAACTGACCCGGGTCCTTGCGCAGGTCGTACAGCTCCTCGGCGGGGCGCTTCCCAAACGCACGCTCGTAATATGATTTCACTGCCGGGTCATGGCGGTGCGCCACCAGCCAGGCCTTTGTGGGGCTGGCATCCATGTCGGCAAAGGCCGCCATCGTGTTCTGCTCGAGCTCCCCCGCAGAAGGGGCCGAGGATTCGCCCACCTGCCCTGGCGACCCAAGCGGCCATCGGTCCGGTGCGAAGTTGCGGATGTACAAAAAGTCGTGGGTGCGCAGCCCCCGCATCGGATAGGGCAGCGCGTCCTCGCGGGCGACGTCCACGTGCCGCTCGCGGCCGAAGATCACCCAGTTACGCTCCGCGTCAATCTGGCCCGCCTTTTGGGATTCCAGCAGGGGCAGCAGCGAGCGCCCGTAAAGACCGTCCGGCACCGGCACCCCGGCCACCTCCAGAAAAGTGGGGGCGAGATCGGGCAACCGCACCAGATCATCCACCACCCGGCCGGGCACGCCACCGGGCAGGCGGACAACCAAGGGAACGGCGGTGCCCTGGTCGTAGAGGTTGCACTTGCCGTCGGGCACCCCGGGCATGCCGTGGTCGCCACTCAACACAATGAGCGTCTTTTCCATCTGCCCAGACGCCTCCAACCGTTGAAGCAACGCCCCCAAATAGGCGTCCACCGCCTGACACTCGCCCAGATAGTCGGCCATATCCTCCCGTACTGCAGTAACATCCGGCAGGCTAGGGGGCATTTTTCCTTGGAGCGCTCCGGGGTCGATCCCCCATAGCGCCTTGCCGGAACCCTTCACCCATTTGCGGTGCGTCGTGGTCGGGCCGAAAAAATAAAGCCAGGGCTTGCCGGGAGTTGCGTCGGCAAGGAACGCGTCAAAATTACCGCGCACCTGTGCCAGCACCCGCTCCCGCGCCCCCTCAACGGTTTCGCCCTCGGCAACCATCTTGGTGACCGCACCGGAAAACTGGTTGGGCAGCCGGCCCGCCTTTTCGTAGCCGAACCGCTGCCCGCCAAAGGGAGCGTCCGCCGGGGTGCCCGGACTCCACACCTTGTAGGACTTTCCTATCTGATAGCCGTTTTCGAGCAGCAGCAACGGAAAGGAGGGAATGGCAGCATCCCATTGCGCACCCCGGAGAATCGCGCCCCGGCCCGTCTGGAAAAAGTGGCGCCCGGAAAGCAGCGAACTGCGGCAGGGGGTGCAGCTGGGGGCGTTGACAAAGGCGTTGCGGAAAAGCACGCCCTCCCGGGCCACACGGTCCACATTGGGAGTGCGGATGACGTCGTTTGGCGATGGCTTGGCGTCCGCCTTTGCATAGGCGCTGGCGTAACGCCCCCAGTC
>CAMCIN010000163.1 GCA_945874745.1 Akkermansia muciniphila
CATTCACTTGATTGGTGTGCTGAAAATCGCCGTCCATAGGGCGGCAGTAATAATGACGACCGCATACGGTGCAGCGATCATTGGAGGGGTTTGCATGCATCAGGGCAGGTTTTGAGATTTTGTTTTGGTGCAGCGCAAAAAGCCGGATAGGTTGGAAGGGCTAAACTATGGTAGAAGCAAGTCGGTCGCATTTATCTTTGCGCATTTTACGAGCGGCTTCTAGCTTTAGGTCGCGTTGCTCGAAGATGGAGCAGTGGCGGTTGGCAAGACGGTCGACTGGAGCGATATAGCCAATCGCGCTGTGCAGGAGAACCTGGTTGTAATGGTCAATAAGGTTTTTGGTAATGCGCTTTGCATCACCGAGGGTCAGGGAACTAGAGTAGTAGCTAGGCGTCAGTGTTCACGTTCTTTCATTTATAACAGCGGAGTGGTGGAGTGCTTGAATCTCAAGTGCAACCTTGTGAAACGTAGAGCCTATGGGCTGCGCACTTTCCCTGCGTTCTAATGCACCAGTTGGCGGAACCAGTCCCGGAGCCGGGTGCGGGCCTCGCTCGGTCGCAGGATCCACGCGTCGTCGTGGTTGCGGAAACCGGTGCCACAGAAGGTAAACTCCCCAGACCCCAGCAGGCCGTGACGCTCCAAAAACAGGCGGGTGTCCTCCGCATTCGCGGCTTCCCCGCAAACAAACTGGGGTCTGCCCGCGAGCCTCTTGAGGCGGGCGGGCGCTGACTCCATGTCCGTGGCGCTCCAGTTCCACCGGCGCACTCCGTCATAGTGGCTGTAGCAGACGAACCCGCGCCAGAGCCGCGCGGTTTCATCGTCGTGGAGGCCCAGATAGTTCACCGCGATGGCGCCCCGGGAAAAGCCCGCCAAAACCACCCGGGCCGGGTCGCCGCCAAACCGGGCGCAGACTTCACGCACGGCCGCCCGGCAGTACGCGAGCGTCGGCTGCGGGTCGTATTCGGGGGCGTTTCCCCACCAGGTTGTCACCGGTTGTTTGCCTGAATTATCCAGGTACGGAAGGGTGAGCCAGATGCAGCCGACTCCCCCGGAGATCCCGAATCCAAGCTTGGCTCCCTCCGGTGTGCCGGGGCAGGAGTCTCCGGTTGGGCCTTTGTATTGGTTGCCCGTCCATTCGACCAAGACGGGAAACTTGGCCGCCGGCTTCCAGTCCGTGGGCAGGTAGAGCAGATGGGATACGGCAGTGGCCTCCCAGCCGGGCGCGACGCCGAGAACGCGGAGTCCGGGGGCGGCCGTCGTGCGGCTCACCGCCGGAAGCGTGAGGTCAGGGGGCACGCTCGAGATGTCCGGCAGCTCCGCGCAAACAGCTCCGCAGGCGAGCGACAGGAGGGCAGTGGCGGTGCGGAAGGCGCGCGACACAGGAGACGGGGAGCGCCTCGCCCAGCCGGGTGGTTGCTCGTGTTCTGTTGCGGTGCGCACGTGCTTTGGAAGGGGGGCTCAGGCGAGCAGCCCTGGGATGATCTTTCCGCCTTTGTTGTCGGTAAGCGACATGGGGGAACCGTTGCGGTGGAAGGTGAGTTTTTCGTGCTCGAGACCGAAAAGATGCAACAGCGTGGCGTGGTAGTCGTGGTGGGTGACAATGTCGTTGACCGCCTTGTGCCCGAATTCATCCGTCTCCCCGTAGGTGGCGCCCGCCTTGAACCCCCCGCCTGCCATCCACATGGAGAAGCCGTAGGTGTTGTGGTCGCGCCCCGCCACCTCCTTGCTGCCGGGATATTCAATGACCGGAAGGCGTCCCATTTCCCCGCCCCAGTGGACGACGGTCGAGTCAAGCAGGCCGCGCGCCTTGAGGTCGAGGACGAGCGCGGCGGACCCCTTGTCGACGTATTTGCAGGCGGCGGGCAGGCCGGCAAGGATGCCCTTGTGGTGGTCCCAGGTCTGGTTGCCGGTGAAGAGCTGCACAAAGCGCACCCCCCGTTCGACGAGCCGCCGCGCGATGAGACAGCGGGTTCCAAACTCGGCGGTGGCCGGCTCGTCGATGCCGTAGAGCTTCTTGGTGGCCGCGCTTTCGCCCGAGATGTCGAGTGCCTCTTTGGCCGCAAGCTGGAGTTTTCCGGCAAGCGCATAGCTTGCGATGCGCGCCTCCAGATCACTCTCCCCCGGATGCCTTTGAAGATGGTCCCCGTTGAGCTGCCCGAGAAAATCCAGGTAGCGCTTCTGGGCCTCGCCCCGGAGGTGTGGCGCCGGGTCCAGATTGGGCATCCTCGGTTCCTGCGAACGCACCGCGGTGCCTTGGTAAATGGAGGGCAGCCAGCCCTGGGTCCAGTTGGCGACACCGAGGACGGGCAGTCCCCGGGGGTCGGTGAGTGCGACATAGGCGGGCAGTTCGCTCGTTTCAGAGCCGAGCGCATAGGTCAGCCAGCTGCCAAGGGTAGGACGGCCTGCGAGGATTCCACCCGTCTGCATGGCGTAGATGCCCTGGCCGTGATTGCTCACGCCGGTTTGCATGCCGCGGATGAGCAACACCTCGTCGACGATCTGGGCAAAGTAGGGCAGCAGTTCGCTCACGGCCGTACCGCTCTGGCCGTGTTGTTTAAACTTCCACGGGCTCGCCATGAGCGTGGTGCTGGCGTTTGCGGAGTCGTCAAATTTGATGTCGCCGCTGAACTTCTGGCCGTTGCGTTTCTCCAGCTCCGGCTTTGGGTCAAACAGGTCGATCTGGCTGGGGCCGCCCTGCATGAAGAGGGAGATCATCGCCCGCGCCTTGGGGCGGGCTCCCGGGGGTTTGGGCAGCGTGTCAAAATGCCGGGGGACCAGGTCGACGGGCTTCGCCAACAGCCCCTCCCTTTGCAGCAGGGAAAGAGCGCCAAGCGAACTCAGGCAGAAGCCGCTCTTGGCCAGAAGGTGGCGCCGGGAGAGACATCCGTTGGCAGGCAGATTAGTCGGCATAGAGGAATGCGTTGGAATTGAGCAAGGCCTGGCAAAGCGTGGCGAGGGCGGCCAGTTCCGGCGGGTGCACAGGGGCGCCACCCGCTTTGGTAGGAGCTGGAGCTGCTACGGCAGGGGTGCCTGCCTTGGGCGGCGCGGGGGAGGAAGGAGGAGCCGCCGGTTTGGTCTGAAGCGTGCGTGTCTGGTCTTTGAGAAACGCACCGGCCCGGTCGAGTTCGGCGGGGGTCGGCAGGGTTCCGAGCGCCAGCTTCCAGGCCCGCTGAATCCGAGCCTCGGGCGCGGGGCCGGCCTCCCGTTGGACGCGCTCTGCAAACGCCGTGGCGGCCCCAAGGGCGAAGGCGCTGTTCATCAAAGTCAGAGACTGCGGCGCCACCGTGGAGGCCGAGCGCAGCTCGCAGTTGGGCTCCATCTTGGGCAGGTCGAACGCCTCCAGCAGCGCGAGCGGACGGGTGCGCCGCATCTGGACGTACACGCTGCGGCGGAACTCCTCCCCGTTGAGCGGCACCACCTTGCCGGTGGGCCGACCCGCCGTGTCGGTGGTGTCCACCCCCACGATGACCTGCCCGTCCGTGTCCAGCATCACGGGCACCGGCGTCCCGAACATTTTCGGGTTGAGCTGGCCGCTGACCGACAGCATTGCGTCGCGGAGCGTCTCGGCGTCCAACCTGCGCACCGAGGCCCGCGACAAAAGCAGGTTGTCCGGATCCACCGCGTCCCCTTCCGCCGTGCGGGTGGAGGACTGCTTGTAGACCGCCGAGTTCAGGAGGAGGCGGTGCATGTCCTTGAGGCTCCATTTTTTGGCCACCAGTTCGGTAGCCAGCCAGTCGAGGAGTTCCGGATGGGTGGGACGATCCCCCTGGGTGCCGAAGTCCGCCACGGTCCCCACGATCCCCCTTCCGAAATGGTGGTGCCAGATCCGGTTGGCCAGCACGCGGGTGGCCAGCGGATGCCTGCCGGAGGTGAGGTGGCGCGCAAAGTCGCCCCGGCGCCCGGTGGCCGTTGCGCCCGGCTTGGAGCTGCCCAGGGGCGCCTTTTGAAAGGAGGAGAGGATGGTCAGGTCGGCCGGGCCCACGGTGGCCTTCGGGTTTTTGGGGTCGCCCCGGTGGAAGATCGCGGTGGCCGGGGGCGCGGCCACGGCGGCGGCCGTCTCGTTGAACACCGGGAGGAAGATTTCCTCCGTCTTGCGTTTGCGGATCTCGACTGCACCCGCGGCGATCTGCTTGAGCTCCGCCTCGTGTTTGGTGTTGTAGGTTCTGTCGTACAGGTAAAGGGAGCCGGGGCTCAGCTGGTTGATCGTCGGATGTTCCTTCAACAGGCTTAACTCCTCTGGCGTCCGATTTTTGGGCTCTTTGCGGTAAGCGCTCCGCAGGGACGCCCGGAGTTCTTCCGGTCGCTTTTCCAATTCCCAGCCGAGGACCAGCTCGATGAGTTCGTCCTCCCGCTTTTTGCGCTTCTCGTCGATGACCTTGGCCTCAACCTCTATGGTCGCATTGTGGGCCCGTTCCGTGTCGGTCATCAGCGAGAGGAGCCGGGCCGCTGGCAGCCGCCAGTTAGCCGGATCCAGCCCGGGCTCGAAAACCGCCCGCAGCTGGTAGTAATCCCGCTGCGGGATGGGGTCGTGTTTGTGGTCGTGGCACTGGGCGCAGCCGACGCTCAGCCCAAGCAGCGCGGTGGAGACCACCTTGATGGACTCGGCCACGACGGCGTTTCTTGCAGTCAGCTGGTCGGCTGCAGGAGCTGCGCTCGTCCCATCCGGGACCATGCGTAAAAAGCCGGTTGCCGAAAGCGTTTCCACTGTTTCGGGGGGCATGTTTTTGAGCGGTCCCCGCACCAGTTCATCCCCGGCGAGCTGCTCTTGGATGAAGCGGTCGAGGGGTTTGTCGGCGTTGAGCGCTCGGATGACGTAGTCCCTGTAGTGGTAGGCCCAGGGGCGGGGCGGGTCCGTTTCGCTGTAGCCGTCGCTGTCGGCGTAGCCGGCGATGTCCAGCCAGTGGCGGCCCCAGCGTTCCCCGTAATGCGGGGAGGCCAGCAGCCGTTCGATGAGGCGGGTGTAGGCGTCTGGCGCGGTGTCGGCGTCAAAGGCGGCCACTTCCTCCGGCGAGGGGGGCAGGCCCGTCAGATCGAGTGAGGCGCGCCGGAGCAGGACCGCCTTTGGGGCCTCGGGGCTGAAGCGGAGCTGCTTTTCCTCGAGTTTCGCCAGCACAAAACGGTCGATGGCTCCCATCCCCGGGGGCGCGGTCTTCGGATTGGGGGGGCTCGGGCGCTGGAGGGGTTGAAAGGCCCAGAACTCGCGGTCCTCCTCCGTGATGTAAACCGGGGGCACCTGTTCGGGCTCGGGTCGGGCGGTGGGGGCTCCCTGCGCGATCCAGTCCTCGAGGAGCTGGAGCTCGGAAGGGGTGAGTTTTTTTCCCTTTGGAGGCATTTCGCCCTCCTTCACCAGCCGCAGCAGTTCGCTTTTGTCGGGGCTGCCCGGGAGGATTGCCCGGTCGGCGGCATCCCCGCGGGGCTCCACCAGAAAGCGGCGCAGGCGCACGTCGAGGCCGCCCTTGAGCTTGTCGCCCTCCCCGTGGCAGTGGACACAATGGTGTTTGAGCAAGGGCCGGATGTGCCGTTCGAAGGTGAGCGGCTGCGTGGTTGCTGGCGCACCGGTGGCGGCCTGGAGGGGTGTGTGAAGGCTGAGGGCCGCGCCGGCAATGGCCATGTGGCAAAGCGCATGCAACACGGCGGCGACACCGGGCCGGGCGAGGCCGGGGGGGCGGTTTGCGGGAGGGGTGGGCGGCAGGGGGGAAGCCATTGGGGGCGGCTGGGTTGGTCCAATAAAGATGACCTGCGGTGCCCGGCTTCCTTAAGGGAAAACCGGGGCGGCCGGGGGATTTTCCCTTAGGAGGGCGCGTCAGGCTTCCTTGCGCAGGAGGGCCAGCCAGCCGGCGATGAGCAGGAGGCCGCCCAGGGGGGTGATGGCGCCAAGCCATTTGAGGCCGGTGACCGCCAGCAGGTAAAGTGAGCCGCTGAAAACAAGGATGCCGCAGGCAAAGAGCCGGAAGGCGAAGCCCCGGGCGGCCGCCCACAACAGCACGACGGCGTGCAGGAGGTGGTAGAGCGAGGCGGTGTGCCAGATCTCCAGGGTTTGGTTGGCGGCCAGAACCGCCTTGAGCCCGTGCGCACCAAAGGCTCCCAGGACCACACCGGAGGCGCCGAAGAATGCGGCGATGCGAAGGGGGGTGAACATGGCCCCAAGCCTGCCAGCGGTGCCGCTGCCGGCAAGCGCCAAGAAGGCAAGGGCGGTGGTGGTCGCGGGGCGGAGCAACGTTGAGTTTGCGGGCAATCTTGGCCGGGGCCGGTTCTGCAAGCCGGAGTTTGGGACGCCCTTGCAGGGCTGTTTCGATTTGGGTGGCCGGTTTCCCACGGCGTTGCCGTGGGCTGTCGAGTGAAATGCACCTTCGGCGCGCCGGAATCCCCGCGGACCGCGGGGACCCGCGTCCCCACACGCCCCCGCCCCAACGGGGCACCCCATTATAAGCCCACGACAACGCCGCGGGGACCTGCGCCCTCACCCCGCGCCCGTCTTACCTTTTCCCAGGCGGGCTCAGGCAGCCCGGTTCGCCAACAGGTAGGAGAGCAGGTTGTGCAATGTTTCCTTCAACTCCTTGCGGTGCACAATCCGGTCAACCAAGCCGTGGTCCCGGAGGAACTCCGCCGTTTGAAAGCCGGCAGGCAAGTCCTGATGCGTGGTCTCGCGGATCACCCGGGGGCCTGCAAATCCTATCATCGCCCGGGGTTCGGCGAGGTTGATGTCCCCCACGGTGGCAAAGCTGGCGCTTACCCCGCCGGTTGTAGGGTGGGTCATCAGAGAAATGTAGGGAAGCGCCGCCTGGGAGTGCCGCGCCAGGGCGCCGCAAGTCTTGGCCATCTGCATGAGGGAAATCGCCCCCTCGTACATGCGCGCCCCTCCAGAGGCGGAGATGATGACCACCGGCAGTTTCTCCGCAGTGCAGCGTTCGATGAGGCGTGTGAGCTTTTCCCCCACCACCGAACCCATCGTGGCTGCGATGAAATTAAAATCCATCACCGCAAGCCCCGTCCGGATCCCTTCCAGCCCGCAGAGTCCCGTGAGGACGGCGTCCTTGAGGCCGGTTTTCTTCTGGTAGGTCTTCAAACGCTCCGTGTAGCTGGCCTGCCCCGTGAACTTTAGCGTGTCGACGGACACCATGTTTGCATCCATCTCCTCGAAGCTGTCCGCGTCGGCCAGCATTTCCACCCGCTCGCTTGCTGGTTGCACAAAATGGTGGTCGCACCGCGGACACACCCGGAAATTCTGCTGAAGCTCCAAATTGTGGATCATCTCCGAGCAGGCAGGGCACTTCTGCCACAAACCCGTTGGAAGGTCGCGTTTCTTGTCGGAATAAAACGAGGGACGACTGAAAATACCCATCCCGCACTCTACCCTCTTGCAGCGGTGAGTGCACGCACCGATGCAGCCCCTCCCCGCAGAAGCGCTCCCGCGCACGCATCCAGGGTCGCCCCGGTGGTGAGCACGTCGTCTACAAGCAGCACGTGCCTCCCTTGGATCTGGCGTTCGCACTCGAGCCGCGTCGCAAACGCCCCGCGCACGTTGGCCCGCCGTTCCTCCCGGGCCAGCCGCGTCTGCGTGCCCGTCGAACGCACCCGGCGCAGCGCACCGATCATCCGCAGCCCGTTGCTCCCGGAAAGCTCCGCCGCGAGCACCTCGGCCTGGTTGAACCCGCGCAGCCTGTGTTTCCACCAGTGCAACGGCACCGGCACCAGCACCTCCGCCGGAGGGTCCCGCAACCGGGCGTCCTCCAGTCCGTCCTGCATCCACCCGCAGACGATGTGACGCAGGTGCCGCTTCCCGTCGTACTTGAACTGATGCACCACCTCCCGCACCACCCCTCCGAACCGGCAGGGTGCCACCACGCAATCAAAGGCCGGACTCCACTGCTGGCATTCCACGCACACCTCGGGCAGCGGTGCCGCCCCCCAAAAGGGACGAGAGCACCTCCGGCAGAGCGCGGGCGCCCACCACTTGAGCTGCGCCGCCTCCGCGGCACACCCCCCGCACAAATGCGCCCCCGCCTCCGTGGGCAGGGCGCACACCGTACAAAACGGCGGGTACAGCAGGCTGCGCAACCCCTTGAGGCCCGCCCGAAGACAGCCGCAGCCAGACCCTAAAAATGCGGCCGAAGGGAAGCGCGGTAAAAGTTTCATACCCCTCCTACGGAACTCGAAGCGGGTTGGGGGCTAAAACGATTCAGTTTTTTACCACCCCGTTTTCGCTCAAATCCCATGGCCTTCTCCTTTCACCGCAGTCTCTTTATCCCGCGTCTAGGTCCCTGCCCCCTGCCCTCCCCGGGACTCGACCGGGAATGGGGCTGTGGCGGCGCCAGCTGGATTTCAGACGGCGAACGCATCCTGCTCGACGACACCGTGCGCGCCTCCTCCGACACGCCGCTGCCCGAGGAGTGGGTCTCGGTTGAGAAGGCCGGCCCCCGCAGGAGGATCTTCTTTGATCCGGCCGCCACCACCTGCGCGGTGGTCACCTGTGGCGGCCTGTGTCCGGGCATCAACGACGTCATCCGCAGCATCGTCATGCACGCGCATTACGGCTACGGCGTGCACCGGATTTTGGGTCTACGCTACGGGTACGAAGCGCTCAACAGCCGCTTCGGCCATGCGCCGGTAGAGCTCACGCCGGAGCGCGTGGCCAAGATCCAACATCTGGGAGGCTCTGTGCTTGGCACCTCGCGCGGCCCCCAGCCGGCTTCCGAAATGGTTTCCCAACTGGAGGCCCACGGCGTCCAGGCATTGTTTGTCGTCGGCGGTGACGGTTCCCAGCGCGGCGCGCGCGACCTCTACGAGGAGGTGGCACGGCGCGGGGGACGCATCTCCGTGGTGGGAATCCCCAAAACCATCGACAACGACCTGCTCTACATGGACCGCAGCTTCGGCTACCTGACGGCTTCGAGTGAGGCTTTCCGCACCATCGAGGTCGCCCACGCCGAGGCCCGCGGCGCACGCAACGGAATCGGTCTGGTCAAACTCATGGGCCGGGACTCCGGTTTTATCGCCTGCGCGGCTGCCCTTGCCTCTGCAGAAGCCAACTTTGTGTTGATCCCCGAAGTCCGTTTCGGAATGGACGGAGAATCCGGCCTGTTGCGCTGTCTCGAAAGGCGCCTGCGGGAGCGGGGGCACGCCCTCATCGTGGTGGCGGAAGGGGCGGGGCAGCACCTCCTGCCGCAGGAGGCGACGCGGAGTGACCGATCCGGCAACAAAAAGCACGGGGACATCGGGGCGTACCTGAAGGCCCAGATTGAAGCGCATTTTCACACGTCCAAAACGGACATTACCCTCAAGTACATTGACCCGGGCTACCAGCTGAGGGGCGTGGTTGCCACGCCCGAGGACCGCACCTTCTGCCTGCAGCTTGCCCGGCACGCCGTGCATGCGGCGATGACCGGGAGGACCGGGATGGTGGTCGCGCTGTGGCACCAGCGCTACGTCCACCTGCCCGTGCATCTCGTCGCCGAGGGAATCCGCCGAGTCAACCCGGAGGGGGACCTGTGGCGGTGCGTTCTGGAAAGCACCGGCCAGCCTGCCCGGATGGGGGTATCAATCTAAAGCAAGGTTCCTCGCTGCTTCCAGTGGGGATCTCTTTACTCAATGCGGATGGAACGGGGAGTGATCCACAGATGACATAGATCCTCACAGATGTTTTATAAAACCGAGTCATTCGGGTCGCCAGCCCTTCCTGGCTCATGCCGGTTCCCGAAGTGTCATGCCTCGCTTCCCAGAAGCTCTTACCAACGGAAAACAGCAAGCGGCCTGTCCTATGGCTTT
>CAMCIN010000164.1 GCA_945874745.1 Akkermansia muciniphila
GATTGAAACAACGTCTGGGCACTGGGCACTGCTAACGCTAACGTCGCCCCCCGCACGGGGGGCGCGGATTGAAACAGTTACCGCAAATACCACAAACGGAACCGCTGGTCGCCCCCCGCACGGGGGGCGCGGATTGAAACTCCTACCGCGCCAGAATAGAGTATCTGCCGCCTAGTCGCCCCCCGCACGGGGGGCGCGGATTGAAACCTGCAAATCCCAGCCGATATTGCTGTGCAGGCGTCGCCCCCCGCACGGGGGGCGCGGATTGAAACGCCGAAGAGGTGCCGAGAACCGTGTAGCGGGGAGTCGCCCCCCGCACTACTGGGTCGCCGAAGCGTTGCAAAGCCATACCTCCCACACTAGCTTAGCCCTGCTTGAACACTGAACCTCTGGCAAAAAAACTGGGCACTACTGTCCACTTCTCGCCCCTCCTGCGGAAGACGCGAAGATTGGGACTGTCACTGCCTAAAGACCTGTGGACGCTGGCGGTTCAGAGAGGCTGTCGCCACTACTGGCAAGGCGATGAACCGGAGGGAGAGTTGGTGTCGCAAGCCCTTTTGAGCAACGAGGAGCTTGCGGTCGCTTTGTTGAACGGCGCCGGAAACTACAGCCCTCACAGCATTCGCTGTGGCGCCGCGATGCTTGGCTCCGGCGGCAACGATCCTGCGGTCATCGCAAAGCTGGCGATCTGGGAACGGTGTGAGGCTGTGGTCCATTTCGTTGCAGAATGCGGGCGCAGCTTTGAGCCCCACAACCCCTACTGGACCGAACTGCTGGAGAGGCTTCCCGCGTGTCAGGCCCCCAAGGAAGGCGTACTGCCGCATCCGACGCGTTTTGTGGCGATGAGCGGCTACGAGCGGGGCGTCGGAAAGAAGATCACCACCCAGTGGCAGCGTCCCCAGGGAGGCACCGCATGACGAACGCCGAAATTATTGCGACGACGTTGGATGGCCTTTTGGATCACGAGGTGAGTCTTGTCGTTTACGGCCGGGCAGCGCTGGCCCTCGGGTTTGAACACGTTTCGGAGGCCGTCGGCAGGTCGTTGGACCTGGATGTCATCCTGCGGTTTTCAGACGCCGCCAGCATCGAGGGGGATGATCAATTCTGGTCCGCGCAGCAGCAGTTGAACCAAGCTCTGGAAAGCAGCGGCCTGTATCTGACCCACATTTTTCAGGAGGACCAAGTTTTCCTCCGCCCCGATTGGGCGAAGCACCTCAAACCAGTTTTACGGCCCACCACGCACTGGCTAAGGTTGTTCAGGCCGGACACCGTCGACTTGATCCTAACAAAAATGATGCGTGGAGAGGATGCTCAAGACATGGAGGACATCCAATTCCTGGTCGAATCCGAGGGCCTTACATCAGAGGCCATGGAACCAGCGTTTGCTGCAGTACGAATCCCCGATGTGGAAGAATTGCGGCAGACTTTCCAGCGGGCGCTGGGCCCTGTGCGCCGGATTTTGGCCGGGAGGTCCAGCGGCAGCTAACCGTCGAACTGCGAATGACCTGTGCTGCCCGGAAACGGACACTCCGCCCGGCTGCGACAGACTTTTTCACCTTTGGGGCACTGACAACCCCCATACGGGGCGTCAGATTTGGCGCAAGTACGCGCAGGTTATTTGAGGAATGCGGGACACTTGCGAGGACCGGCGTGGATGCGGATGGATAAGAGCGGTTGAAAGTGGGGTGGAAAAACGGGCGTAAGTGGTGCCGCTTGGCGCTAAACCTTTTTCTTTTTTCCACAAAAGAAGGAGCGCCGGATCGAAAAGGTGAATAAAAACCGCCCGCAAACCTGAAATAACCTCCGCCTTCAAATCGGCCGGCTCCGGGCAGTTTTATACCATCCCTTGCAGACGCTTGGTGCACGGGATTCCCGCAACATACCGGCAATCAGGATAAAAGAAGGTTCCTCGCTGTTATCGGTGGGTACCTTTTCACTCACGCAGAAGAGAGCGGGCAGGCATCCACAGATTGCTCAGATCTCCGCAGATGTTTTTAGGGTTTCCACTCCGCTGCTCGTGCTCAGAAATCTGCAGTTCGTCACCCAAAGCTGCCAAAGTTTCGCACAGCGCGAGGGGCGCTCTCGCTCCCGAAGGGAGCGGAGATAGTTAGACGGGCGGCAGCGAGGCTTTGCGAGCGCCCCCGGTCCCTTCCAACGAGAGCGACGGCCCCGGCGGGGCCGGAGAACCAGGGCACGCGCACAGCGGGGCTGGCGGGAGGGAGGACGACCGGGCGCGCTGCGCTCTTTTGCAACAGCCGCCGCCTGCCCGCGCCCCGTTTCCCGCAGTAGAAGAAGGCCCGCTCTCCGGCTGCGCACCCACGCAGGCGCGGCGTGGCCACACACCAACCGGAGTATCCAATGCCCACGGAGCTTTTTGCCAACACCCGCCCCACGTCTTCACAACCACTCCTGTGTCTTGCTGCCTGGCTTATGTGTCTGGCTCCGTCTCTCGGAGCCACCGCTCCAGCGGAGACGCTTCCTTTGGACGGGGAACCCGCTCCCGCGGATTCGGCCTCACACTGGCGCAAGCCGCCCGCCCACAGTCGCTGGGAGATCACTTTCCAATCCGACACATCCGCGACCGGTTCAGCCCCCTCCTTCGATACCCAATACAGACCGCACAGGGTGACGGTCACCCGACACGGGAGGGACATGCTGCAGGAGGTGCTCATGGAGGATGGAAAACGCTGGGAAACTTGGAGTCTTGGACCAATTCAAATCCAGTCAATCGGGGGAAAGGACGACGTGTGGCTGCGGTCTGCGCACCCCAAGACGGGAGGAACATCCGAGCCAACCGACTACCATTCCTTCGGAGAATTCCACTGGCTCCGCAAAGAGCATTTCCGCGGCGCCTTTCCGGTGCTGGGCGTGCGGGCTGCTGTGTATCTCCTGCCCTTGAAGGACACTTCCTCCCAGACGCTTACACGACTGCGCTCCGCTCCAAAGGGACCTCTTGGCGCCCTCCCCCTGTGCGAGGGAATCCTTGCAGCCGCGATCCATCCGGACACAAAATACCCGCTCCTGCTGCAACAGGGAGCGCAGCTGCGGATGTATTCCGTTTCACCGCTGCCGCAAGGCCCGCTCCTGCTTCCAGACAAGGTTACCCGGTTCCGGCAGTTTCTGGCAGCCCCCGCCCGCGTCGCACCGAGGCCGCTTCCATGACCCACCGCACACGGTCCCGTAGTCTCCCGGTCCTGCTGCGTGGCAGCTGCATAGTGCTGCTTGGAATCATGCCGTTCTGGCCGCAGGCCCCCGCATTTGGGGCAAAGGCGAAGCCGAAGGCCTCCCCCGCTCCACCTGCAACCACGATGACCGTGGAAGAACTCGTCCACCATTCCGCACAGGCGCTGACGGCCGGCGCCTGGCAGGTAGCACTCGAAGACTGCGACGCACTGCTCCGGGATTATGGAGACCGGCCCGAGGTGCTGCGGCTCAAGGAACGCGTGCAGCTCACCCTTTTGCGCTGCCACCTACAGCTGGGTCAGTGGTCCGAGGCTGCTCCCCTCTTCGAGGTTGCGCTGCAGCACCTTTCCGAGGCCCCACCGGCGGCAAGGGGCGAGCTTCTTTTCCATAAGGCGGCCTGCGAACTCCGGCTCGAACAGGCCTCTGCCGCCTGCAAAAGCATTTCCGCCAGTCTGCTGCTGCTGCCGCCAGCGGCTCCACTCAGAACGGAGGCGGTGCTGTTGCAGGCAGCCTGTTTACTCGCCAACAGGGCGCCCATGCAGGCAGGTGAACTGCTGGAAAACGTTCTTCCACAAATGGGACAGGCCGCTGCGGAAAGAGCAATTCCGCTGGGCATGTCCGCATTTCTCGACGCAAAGCAACCGGGGCGGGCGGGCGCGCTGCTTGCAAATGGCACCCTTCAATTTCCGGGCATCGGAGAAACCATCGCCCTCCAGGCAAGCCTGCTGCAGGCCGGCTCAGACCTGCTCGAGGAGGGCAAGCCGGCTGAGGCGCTTGCCTGTCTTTTGCGCATCGCCACTCCGCAGCGGCTCCATCGCGCGCAGCAGCAGCGTCTTGCTTCGATGGAGAAGGCGCTCGCTTCAGTTCGGGAGCAACCCGGCGCCTTCCCGTCTGCGGTGTCCGCGCTGCAAGGCAGGGCAGCGCAGCTCCGCCTCGACAAGGAAACCCTTGGCAACGGAGACGCGTTCGCCGCCGCGACACGCATTCAAATTGCGGCCGCGTATCAGGCGCTCGAGCGCCCACACGAAGCCGCGCTGGTGCTGGAGGACGCCGTACGCCAGCTGCCTCCAGCCGAGCTTTTGGAACACGCCTGCCTGGAACTTGCAAGGACTTGGCTGCAGCTGGAGCGCTGGCCGAAAGTCGTCGAAGCCTCGGAGCATTTTGCGACCGCGTATCCCGCCTCAAAGCACCTCCCGCTGATGCTTTACCTGCGTGGCTGTGCTTTGCAGAAGGCCGGACTTTTTCCAAGGGCGCAGGAAGTCTTCAGGGGGCTTTCGGCTGAATTTCAAGGCCATGAACTGTGTGCGAATGCGTGCTTCATGGAGGCCTTCACGCTCCTGTTGGACAACCAGACGGCGGAGGCCCTCCAGGGTTTTGCCTCATTTCAGCAGACCTACAAAAAACACGCTCTTGCGGAAGCGGCTGCCTTTGGGCTGTGTGTCGCCCAGGCACAGAACGGCCCGCCATCTGCTGCGCGCCTTGCCGCACGTGCCTATCTTGCAGAGTATCCAAACGGAGAAAACAGACCGGCGGTGTTGCTCCGCCGGGCCCAGGCCGCGTACGCCCTGCACGAAAAGACTGCGGCTGTGGCGGACCTTGAAGAGCTGCTTGCCAGCGCGCCCGAGCACGCTTGTAGCGGTGAAGCGGCGCTGCTGCTGGGAGACTGCCTGCTTTCAGCGGACGGAGTGGACGGCGCGCTTGCCGCGTGGAGCCGGGTCCCACCGGACCAGTACGAGGCGCGGGAGGAGGCGCTTTTCAAGAGCGCAAAGGTTCTGCACCGGAGCGGACGGACGGTGGAACTGCGGGAGTTGCTCCGTGCGTTTGACTCCGCGCATGTTGACAGCGCCCGCCTGCCAGAAGCGGCGCACTGGCTGCGGAAGGCGTGGACTCACGAGGGGCACCCGGAAGAGGCAACCAAATGGACGTTGGAGCACGTTGCGCTCCACGGGAACAGCCCAGCCGCACAGGGCATAGAACCGCTGCTGGCTGCGGCGGGGCAGCGTGTTGCCTCGGAGCCTGAAAGGGAGGCGTGGAGAAGCGCACTCCAACAACTGGCAATGGCTGCCGAAGAGGCCGACCAACAAAGGCTGCTTTCCCGGCTCAAATGGGCGCTCGCCCGGCAGGTGGCCATAGTTGATGCACCGGGGGCTGGACGCCTTTTTATCGAAGCCGCAAGTCTGAGTCCTGCGGTGCTGACCGGAACGGCCGTGCTCGCCGATGCCGCTCAGGCGCTGGAAGACACAGGGAGCACCCCGGAAGCGCTGCGCCTTTGGCGCGAGTTGCTCAAATGGCACCCTCGCGCGCCGGAGCGGGACCGGGCTTTGTACCATCTTGCCCGCCTTGATTTTGCCGAGGGCAGGCAGAAAGCCGCCTGGGAATGGGTAAGGCGCTTTGAAAAAGGGGTTGCGGGCTCTCCCCTGCTGCCGCGCCTGCTGCTGGTGAAGGGGGGGCTTCAGCGCTCTGAAGGTAACACGGCCGGGGCGCTCCGGTCCTTGGAACAAGTGTTGCGCGAGAAGGGCGCGGCTGCGGCAGTCAAATGCGAGGCCCTTTTTGCCATGGGGCAACTGCACCAGGCCGCTGGCGCGCCGCGGCTTGCGCTTCCCTACCTACAACGGGTGTACGTTTCCTACAGCGGGTTTCAGCCGTGGGCAGCAAAGGCTTACCTTGCGAGTGCGGAGCTCTTCTCCTCACTCGGGGAGGTGACCGCGGCGCGCAACACTTACACCGAACTGCTTGCCTCCAGGCTCGCGCCCGAGGCGCCGGAACGCGCGGTTGCCACCTCCAAACTGAAGGCACTGGAGGACACGCCATGACCCTTGCGCTCCCTTGCGCCCTTGGGGCCTTGCTGCTTCTGTCTGTGCCGCGTGTTTTTGCGGACACGGTCACTCTTGCCGGTGGCGAGCGCAAAACCGGACGCATCCTGGGTGTGGAACAGGAAGAGGTTATTCTTTCGGCCCAACCGGTGCCCGGGCTTCCGTTCGTGGAGCTGCGCCTTCCAAAGTCCCGGCTCGCTGCCATGGAGTTCGGGGAGAACCCGCAACGCGAGGAATATCTCCAAAGCGCGGGCCACGCACAACTCGCTGAAGTGGCTAGGCTTTGGGAGCGGTTTGCGCCACTCCTATCTGTTCCGGGTTCGCCCAGCGCGCGGATCGGGCTCCGCTACGGCCTGCTCCTGCTTGGAGCAAATCCGCCCAAGGCAATGCCCGTGCCCCTCGCGGTGTTTGAAAGTATTGCCGCCGCCGCGCCAACTCCAGCAGAGCGCGAGGCAGGGACGCAAGGAGTGCTGCGCACGCTGTTGGCGGGCGGACAGTGGGCGCGAGCGGAGGCCGAGGCGGGCGCTCTCTGCAAGACGGCTTCCGGCACTCCGCTGCTGGCGGAGGCACGTCTGACCTTTGGCGTGGTGCGCGCGGTCAAGCTCCGTGCATTTCTCGAGGAAAACCCCCGCTGGCAGGAGGACGACTTTGTGCGCGCGGGGCGCTACCGGTTGTACGAGTCAGCCCTCGACCATTTGCTCGGGGCAGCGCTCCTGCAGGGCGTGCCAGGGGAACTCGCCGCCCGGGGCCTGCGGGCGGCACTGGAGGTTTGCGCACTGGCCGGGGACCACATTCGCGCCAGAGCGGTAGCCGGAGATCTGGTGGTGTTTCACCCGGGAACCGTGGAGGCCAAATACGCGGTGGAATGGCTCCAAGCGAATCCGGAGCGGGCCCAGCCAAACCTCAAATAAAGCAGCACCCATGAAGCAATCCGTCTCAATTCCCCGGGCCTCGGCTTTTCTATTTATGTGGCTGGGCGTACCTCTCGTGGCCGCGGGTGAGGAATCCACGAAAAGCGTCTTGGATCTTTATCGGGAAGGCGGGCCGGTCATGCACCTGGTCGCCCTTTGTTCCATCGCAGCGGTGGCGCTGGCGGTGTACTGCGGGGTTTCTTTTCGGAAAGGCAGGCTGCTGGCACCGGCCGTTGTCTCGAGCCTTAACGAGCTGCTATCAAGCCGCAACCTGCAGCAGGCCTATGCCTTCTGCAAACAGCATCCCTCTCCCCTGACCCACGCACTTGCGTCTGCGCTTATAAAGGCAAACTTCGCACGCGACATGTACAACAAGGCGGCCATGGAGAACTCGCTGGCGGACGATTGTTTCCGAGAGGAGACCAAGATGATGGTAACGGTCAATTACCTCAACACCCTGGCGGTGCTGGCTCCCATGATCGGGCTTCTGGGAACCGTCTTTGGCATGATCCGCAGTTTCGGTTCACTGGCGGCCGGCCACGCGGAGGCCTCGGAACTCGCAAAGGGAATCGGAGAGGCGCTGGTGGCCACCGCAGGAGGACTCCTGCTGGCGATCCCGTCGATGTTTCTCTACTTTTACTTTCGGGGGATGGTGTCGGCTAATATGGCGGAGGTTCACGCCGCGCTTTCCCACATGCTCGACCGTTTTACCGGCGAGGCGCACGGCACACCCCCGCCCGCTTCAGGGGAGGTGACTTTCCGGTGATATCTTGGGAAAGGCAGTTATCCACAGATGACGCAGATCACGCAGATTTTTTGGAGGGGTTCTGGTCTGCAAACTCTGTGCAAGCTGGGGAGATTGCGCTGGCTAAGAGCTTTTTCAATAGAGGGATATGCGGAAAGCTGTTTTTGCTTTCCGAAGCTGGAGTTTGATTGACCGTGAATACGCCCTTACAACCGAGCGCCCGCCGCAGGCTACGCCGCATCCAGCACGAGGAAATCGGGCTGCAGATCGCTCCCATGATTGATGTGACGCTGCTGCTGCTTTTCTTTTTCATGCTCTCTGGGAAGCTGTCGGGCGGGGTCAAGTTACGCACGGTTGACCTGCCCAAAATCAGCGCTGAACTGGAGGAAAAGAACACTGGCGAGCGAGAGGTGCTGAATGTCGAGGCGGGCGGAGGGCTGTTTTTGGGGGAACGCGCAGTTGGGCTGCCGGAGCTGGGAGCGTACCTGCGGGCGCGCCTTGCGCTGCGCCCCGCCGTGAAACTCCACCTGCGCGCGGATGCAGCCACCCCGGCGTCCAGAATCAAGGAAATCCTGCGCGCCGCCGCCGAAGCAGGCGCGCAGGACATTGTGTACGGCATCCGCCGCTAAGCCATGCGCCGCATCGAGCACCCGCAGATAGAACTGCAGATCGCCCCGCTCATTGACGTCTGTTTTCTGCTGCTGTTTTTCTACATACTCACCTGCAAGCCCGCCGAACCCGAGGGCACGCTGCCTTCCTCCTTGCCCGGCACGGCGGCATTGGAAGAGCCACTTGAAATTCCGGATGAACAGCGTCTTACGCTGCTGGCCAGCGGTCAGATTCTGGTGAATGAACAGCAGTTCGACTCGGGCGCCAGCCACGACCTGCCACAGCTCAGGAGCTTTCTTTCGCGGCTGAGGGAAGCGGCCCAGGCACACAAAGGCAGCCCGCTCGTAACCATCGAGGCGGCGGACTCCCTTCCGCACCAACGGCTGCTTGAAGTCCTGAATGCCTGCACGCAGGCGGGCATTGGCTCGGTGTCGTTTTCCACCAACCCGACGGAGGCTCCTTGAAAAACGTGGCTCACCCTTCCGAGACAGGCAGTGCAAAGACGGGGAAGCGGCGGCTCATCATGGGAGTTGTCGCGGCAAGCATCGGAGTGCACGCTGCGGCAGGTGTGTTTGCGGGTGTCTGGGTGGTGGTGCGACACTTCACCCGGCAAGAGGCGCCCATGGCCTCCGTCGTGCTACCCGCTGTGAAAATTCCACCGCCGGAGCCGGAGCGCTCCCCCAATCCAGCAGCCGCCGCCGGTGGGGCGCCGAGGGCTGCGTTTGCGGACCAGATTCAAGCGCTGCGTCCCGGTAAAATAAAACTGCCGAGTCTCCCGAAAATCCCGCTGCCAGGCAGTGAGGCGAGTCTGGAGGCGCTCCCACCCAGCAATCTGCTGGCAGGCGCCGACCTCGGGGGCGCTAGTGTTCCGGGGGGCGGCCTCGGGGGCGGCACAGGCACGGGGGTAAGCTTTCTCGGCGTCCATACCAACTCCAAAAGGATCGTGCTGATGTACGACGTCTCCACCACGGTTGCGAAGGCGGCCGCACGCGCAGGAGTTCCGATGGAGCGCATCCGCGACGAGACCGCCACGTTGATCGCAAACCTCGGAGTGAACACGCGTTTCACACTGGTTGAGTTCGCCCGGAATTACGCGTTTTTCAGTCCGGAACTGCTGCCCGCCACCAAGACCAACCGCGCAGCCGCCCACCGCTGGCTCCACACCTACTTCGCCGTGAACGGCTCCTTTCCTCAAGGCACCCCGGGCACCGTCACCGGGAGCCCCGGGTTTCTGGTGGCGCTGGAGGCCGTGTTCCGGTTGCAACCCGACTCCGTCTTCATTATTTCCGACGGCAGCATGCAGCGCGGACAACGGGGCAACGATACGATCCCAGTGACCGAGATTGAAGCCAGCCTCACCCAGTTCCAACAGGCGCTGCCCCAGCCCTCAGGGATTTTTTTCATCGGAGTGGGTGTTACCCCGGAGAACGAAAAGGC
>CAMCIN010000165.1 GCA_945874745.1 Akkermansia muciniphila
CGGATCAACCGCGGGATAAATCCCGAGCTCAGCAATCGAACGCTCCAGCACGATGGTCGAATCCAAATGCGCGAAAGTGTTTGCGGGAGCCGGGTCGGTCAAATCGTCTGCGGGAACGTAGACGGCCTGAAAGGAGGTGACCGAACCGTGGCGGGTCGAGGTGATGCGCTCCTGGAGCTGTCCCATTTCCGCAGCGAGTGTCGGCTGGTAACCGACGGCAGACGGAGTACGCCCCAGCAGAGCGGAGACTTCCGAGCCCGCCTGCGAGAACCGGAACACGTTATCCACGAACAAGAGCACATCCTGGCCCTTCTCATCACGGAAGTACTCCGCCATCGAGAGCGCCGAAAGTGCCACCCGCATACGCGCACCGGGAGGTTCATTCATCTGGCCGTACACCAGCGCCACCTTGGACTCTTCAATCTTGTCTAGGCGGATGACCTTTGAATCCGCCATTTCATGATAGAGATCATTCCCTTCACGGGTGCGCTCACCCACGCCGGCAAACACGGAATAACCACCGTGGCCCTTGGCGATATTGTTGATCAACTCCATGATCACCACCGTCTTGCCCACGCCTGCGCCGCCGAAGGCTCCAACCTTGCCACCCTTTGTAAAGGGACAAATCAGATCAATTACCTTAATCCCGGTCTCGAGAATTTCAGCTCTCGTGTCCTGATCCACCAAGGGAGGCGCCGGCCGATGAATCGGATAACGCTTGGTGTGCGGAACGGGACCGCGCTCGTCGGTTGGGTCACCGGTCACGTTGAAGATCCGTCCGAGCACCCCTTCCCCGACTGGTACAGTGATCGAGTCGCCAGTGGCCCTGACGGGCAGCCCGCGCTTCAAGCCCTCGGTGGAGCTCATCGCAATGGCCCGCACCCAGCGGTTGCCGAGGTGCTGCTGCACCTCCAACACCAGACGCGTGGCTTGGCCGTTGACCTCGAATTGAATCTCTAAAGCTTCGAGCAGATGGGGCATTTTGCCGGAGCCGCTGAAATCAACGTCAACGACAGGACCGATCACCTGTACGATCGTTCCAATATTTTCTTGGGCGGTTGTGGAGTCAGACATGGAAAAAATGTTACTACTAAGGAATTTAGGAGAGAATCATCTGCGCCGTCGCGATTTCAAGAATCTCAGTGGTGATGCTGGCCTGCCTGACCTTGTTGTACTCCAAGGTGAGGTCTTTGATGAGTTGTTTGGCGTTGTCGGTAGCGCTCTTCATCGCCACCATCCGAGCGGAATGCTCAGACGCACGAGACTCCAACAAGAAATGGAACACCTTGAAGAAGATGAAATGCGGCAGCAAGGACCCTAGGAAATCATGCTGGTTGGGCTCGAGGATATACTCTGACGTATCGGCGACCGCCTCCGTATCCGTAGAACCGTCCCCGTCATCCAATGCAACCCGCCCGACATCGAAGGAGCGCACCGGAACGACCTGCTGGCGCTCCACCTTCTGAGTCAACGTGTTGACAAAGTTTGTGTAGAGGACGCTCACGCGGTTTACTTTACCGCTCAGAAACTGGTCCATGCAAAACTTGGCAACCGCTTCTGCGCTGAAGTAGGAGAAGTTGTCCTTGATCTCGAAATCAGCCAGCACTGAACACTTGGATCGCACCAGAAACTGCAGGCCCTTCCGTCCCACACAGACAAAGTCGGTGTTGGCAGGGTCAAATTGAGCAACCTCCCGAAGCAGGTTCGTGTTGAGCGCGCCACAAAGGCCTTTGTCAGTAGAAATCAAAAGCACCAGTTCCCTCCCGCCAGTCCGCTCTTGCAGGAGCGGATGCGCGAAGGATTCATCGTCCGACGGCAAAGAAGAAAAAGGCAGTAGCAGACGGACGAGCTCCCGAGCATAAGGCCGGCTTGCGATCGCGGCCGTCTGGGCCTTCCTCATCTTGGAGGCAGCCACCATCTGCATTGCTTTGGTGATCTGCGCCGTATTCTTCACCGACTTGATGCGTCGGCGAATGTCTCGAGTGTTGGCAGCCATCGCCTTTAGGCTTTGTAGCCCTGTTTGAACTCGTTAAGTGCCGCCTTGAGGTCCGCAGTCAGCTCATCGTTGATCGCGCCCTTCTCGCGGATCTTCAGCAAGAGAGCGTCCTTCCTAGTCACGATGAAATCCTGAAGCTTGGTCTGGAAGTCCTTCACGTGCACCACCTCGACATCGTCCAAGTAGGCGTTCTGCATCGACCAAAGGATCACGACCTGCAATTCAACAGGAAGAGGGCGGTACTGGGTCTGCTTGAACAACTCCACAATCCGCTGCCCGCGGTCGAGGGTCGCCTTGGTCTTCGCGTCCAAATCCGACCCAAACTGCGCAAATGCCGCAAGTTCGCGGTACTGCGCCAAGTCGCCTTTGATCTTACCGGCCACCTGTTTGGTCGCCTTGATCTGGGCGGCCGAGCCCACCCGACTCACCGACAACCCCACGGAAACCGCTGGGCGGATCCCCTGGTAGAAAAGGTCCGTCTCCAGGTAAATCTGGCCGTCTGTGATGGAAATCACGTTGGTCGGAATGTAGGCGGAAACGTCGCCTGCCTGAGTCTCGATGATCGGCAGGGCAGTCAGCGAGCCGTTGCCGGCAGCCTCGCTGATACGCGCACTCCGCTCCAAGAGCCGGGAATGAAGGTAGAAAACATCGCCAGGATATGCCTCACGACCCGAGGGCCGCTTCAAAAGAAGGGAAACCTGCCGGTAGGCTACCGCGTGCTTTGAAAGGTCATCAAAAACAATAAGCGCGTCCATCCCGTTGTCCATGAACCACTCGCCCATGGCGCAGCCCGCGAAGGGTGCGAGGTACTGATTGGTAGCGGTATCGGAGGCGGGAGCAGACACGATGATCGTGTACTGCAACGCTCCCGCGTCTTCCAAGACGGCGATGGTACGCGCGATGTTGGCGTTTTTCTGTCCGACTCCAACGTAGATCGAATACACAGGACGGAAACCAGCCTTGCCTTCGTTCTGCTTGTTGATCCGTGCGTTGTTGATGATCGTGTCGATCGCGATGGTGGTCTTGCCAGTGGCTCGATCCCCGATGATCAACTCACGCTGGCCGCGGCCGATCGGAATCATTGCGTCGATGGCCATGATGCCGGTGTTGAGCGGTTGGGAAACCGACTGACGCTTGATGATGCCTGGAGCGATCTTTTCAACGGGGTACTCCACTTTCGCGCCCACTGGCCCCTTGCCGTCGATGGGCTCGCCCAAGGTGTTTACAACCCGGCCAAGCAGCTCCCGCCCAACCGGAACGGACAAAAGCTTGCCAGTTGTTTCGACCTCCATGCCTTCAGTGATGA
This sequence comes from Akkermansia muciniphila, assembly GCA_945874745.1. GTDB lineage: Bacteria > Verrucomicrobiota > Verrucomicrobiia > Chthoniobacterales > Chthoniobacteraceae > Chth-196. The sequence goes on from CAMCIN010000165.1 coordinate 3,303, forward strand.
GCTTGTCGTCGCCCAGCAGAATTGCACCGACTTCGGTTTCTTCGAGGTTCAGAGCGATTCCGTAAAGGCCGCCTGGAAACTTGATCATCTCGTTGAGCATGACATTGCTCAGTCCTTCGATGCGTGCCACGCCGTCGCCGATCTGCCGCACGATACCGACGTTGGAACGCACCGCACCGGTCTTGAGCCCGGAGATGGTCGTGGCGATTTCTTGGAGAATATTGCTCATGGATTACTGAATGCTTTGTAAAATTTTTATCTGATGGAGGAGAATCCCTCCAGTGAAAGACTAGACGGAAAGCTCTGCCTCAAGCCGATTCAAGCGCTCGCGCACACTTGCGTCGTACACATCACTGCCGATCTTCACGCGAATACCGGCGATGAGGGAGGGATTGACCAAGTAACTAAAAGTTGTCTCAGAGCCGAAACGTGCTGTCAGTGATTTTTCTACCGTAGCCACTTCCAAGGCACTCAGGGCCTCGGCACTCTCCACGAGTGCGGCGTGGCTTTCCAACTCAAGACGCACCAAACGGTGGAACTCGTGAAGGATCTCTGCACTGCCGGCGGGCCGCCGCTCCACCACAGAGGCCAGCAAGGCCCGCACTTTGGCCTGATCGAGCCGACCGTCTGTGTGCACGGCTGCAAACAACATCCGCGCGCCCTTCCTCGCAATTTTGCTGACCTTCATAAAAGAATAAGAGAAAAGCTGCCTGAGGAGACTAAGCGGCTATTTCCTTGTTGGCTTCCTCCGTGAGCCGCCGCTGATCTTCGGCAGTCAACACCTTGCCACTGACCTTGGCCGTCGTGTCGATCACAAGCCTCGCCACCTCGGTCTTCAATTCGGCAAGCATCCGGTCGTAGTCCCGCCGTGTTTCCTCGCGCGCCTTGGCGACGAGCGCCTCGGCATCCTGGCGGGCCTGAAGCATCTGTTTTTCCTGAAACGCCCCCGCCGCGGCCTTCGCCTCCTCAATCATCTTGTGCGCACCCGAAGAGGCCTGCACAACGATTTCATTTGCCCGGCGCTCTGCATCCGCAACCTGCACTTTGACTGCGGCCGCCTCCTTGTAGGCCACTTCAATCTTGTGCCTGCGGTCCTCAAGCACTTTCAGAATCGGGCCGTAGGCGAACTTGTAGAGCGCACCGCAAACCAAAGAAAAGGAAAGGACCTGAGCCACAAACGCCCACTTGTTGAACCCGAAGGTTTCCGCCACTGCACTGGCAGTGTCCATGAGACCGCCTTCGTTGGCGGCAAGGATGACATTAAAAAGCATAACAAAAAATGGGCGATAGAACTGGGACTGTGCGGGCGCGCGGGACGAGTTTACCCGTCCCGCGCCTGACTTTCAGGGAACTACTTGGCAAGGAAGATCGCGAAGAACACGATCCCTTCGGCAAGGGCCGAACTCAAAATGGCCTGAATCAGGATCGGCGTCGCGGCTCCTGGGTTGCGACCCACTGCCTCAGAGGCCTTCGCTCCGATCAACCCTACCGCCACGGCGGAGGCGAGCGCTGCGAGTCCGATGTGAAGATTGCCGGAGATTTCGGCGAGGTTTGTTGGGATATTCATGTGCTTTGGTTGTGTTGGTTTTTGGTTGCCGCCCGCCTCCGCAGTCTTGCCACGGTCCGACGAACGAAAGTCTCAAAGGAGCCTTAGTGCTTCGTCTCCTGATGCCCGGCCTCCTCGTGATGGCCATCTCCGTGGTCGCAAATCAAAAGGGTGAAAACAGCGGTGAGAAGCGTAAAGACCAGCGCCTGCACGAAACCCACCAGCAGCTCGAGAAAGTAAAAAGGAACAGGGATCAGAGGCGCCAGGGCTGGCACAAGGTTCGCCATGGACTCGAGCATTGTCTCCCCAGCGAAGATATTACCGTAGAGGCGGAACGACAGCGAAACCGGCCGGAAAACGATGGAAACCAACTCAAGGATGCCCACGCAGAAGAACACAACGATCAGGAGCAGCTTCATCCCCCCCTTGGAATCCCCGCGGGGGCCAAAGATGTGGGTCAACAGGCCCAGCGGCCCGTTTGCCTTCAGCGCCCAATAAATCCACGCCCCGAAGAAGACAATCGACATGGCGAAAGTCATGTTGAGGTCCGCGTTCGCCCCCCTCAAAAGCGGCCTGGAAATGTGGTGCAAATGCCCAGCTGCATCCGGAGTCCCCCACCCCACCGTTCCAACACCGGGAACCAGTCCGAACCAGTTGGTAAAAAGAATGAAGAGGAAGGCCGTCGCGAAGAACCAAAAAGTCTGTGCAGTCAAAGCCCTGCCAATCACGCTCTCCAAAAAGTCGCGGACACTTTCCACCACCCACTCGACGAAATTCTGAAGCCCGGCTGGGTTCTCCTTGATGTCGCGCGTTGCCGCGCGAGCCACAAAGATAATCACCAGCGCAACGATCCAACTCAGGATCATGGAGTTGCTGACCGGCAGTTGACCAATCGCAAAAACTTGCGGGGCATTGGGTGTGAGGCCCTCTGCGTGCGGAGTCTCCGCCGCCACTGCCGCTGCCGAGAGCAGAGCCGCCACAGAGGCCGAGAAGACGAGCTTCAGGCCGCGCGACATGTATTTACTGGAAAGCGAAAAAAGCATGGGATTGAGGAAAAGACGCCGAGCCCGTCAGGAACGAAAAAACCCCCATTGAGGGGCGAGCGCTGTCGAAAAGTCGAGGATCCGTCACTTGGATGGGGCAAATATAAAAATCGAAGAGGATTAGGGCGGCAAGCACTTTGTGAAAGTTTTCACAAACTAACGGAACCGCAGCTGTCGGGATCGGAGGCCTGCCGTTCAAGCGTGAATTAACCGTCTCAAAGCGATTGCCTTAAAAAAGGAGCCTGCGCCGCTCACCCATTCTTCACCAATGCACCAAGCCGAGCCTTGAGAGTCTCCACCCCGTCCCCCTCGGAACCGCTGACTGGAATAATTTCAACCCGGCTGAACCGGAACCTGAGCGTCTCGAGCATTTCCTCAGCTCCGGGCAGATCCATCTTATTGGCAACAATCACCCAAGGCCTTTCTGCCAACTCGCTGTCGTAGAGGCTTACTTCCCGCCGCAGGCTTTGGAGGTCGGACACTGGGTCTCGTCCCTCGCTGCCCGCGGTGTCCACCACAAAAGCCAGGAGCTTACAGCGCAAAATGTGCCTTAGGAACTCATGCCCCAGACCCACATTTTGATGGGCCCCCTCGATCAGACCAGGAATGTCAGCGACCGTAATACGGTCGTAGCCAGGGAGCTCAACCACTCCAATGTGTGGGGTAAGCGTTGTAAACGGATAGGCTGCGACCTTTGGATGCGCCGCCGAGACCACCCCAAGAAGCGTGGACTTTCCCGCGTTTGGGTATCCCACCAAGCCCACATCGGCGATCTTACGCAGCTCAAGAAAGAACGTGCCCTCCTCCCCCTCTTCTCCATAGGTAAACTGCGTAGGCACTCTGTTTTGGGAGCTTTTGAAGTGGATGTTCCCAATCCCCCCCTTGCCCCCCTTGCACAGCACAAACTCCTGCCCCGGTTCGTTCAAGTCCACCACCACCTCCAGTGCATCTGGGTCCAGCTTTGGCTTGGCTTCCTCCGGTTCGTCCTCCGGCGACTTTTCCAAGTCCACAAACGTAGAATCCGTCCCGTACCGCACCGAGGCCTCCAACTCCGGACCCTCATCAGGGCGGGGCAACCGGTATACGATCGTGCCGACCGGAACACGGTAGACCCGGTCCTCCGCGGACTTTCCATAGCACTGCTTGCCCATGCCATGCTGTCCCGAGGGGGCCTTTAGGATGGGCTCGTAAAAGAATGACGTCAAATTGTCGGTGTGCACGTCAGCCCGCAAAATGATGGATCCCCCCTTGCCCCCATCGCCACCATCCGGCCCCCCCTTGGGCACAAAAGCCTCGCGCCGAAAGGAAACGCAACCATTGCCGCCGCGCCCCGCATGGGCCTCCACTCGAATATGATCTACAAACATTATCTTATCTAGTTTTAAAGCTACCGGTTCGGCCCCACCAACCCAGTGTATAGCGAGAGAGTCCGCTGGGCGATTGCCCGCCAGGAAAAGTGAGCCTCGGCCCTTTGCCTCCCCGCCTTCCCCATGCGCAGACGCAGCGCAGGATCCGCCATCAAGCGGTTGACTGCCCCGGCTAGGTCTTTCTCAAACGCCTCAGAATCCGACGGTTCAAAGGAGTCAGGGCGGAGTTCCAGTGGGACAAGAATCCCGGTCTCTCCGTCAACGACCACCTCCTTGATTCCACCCACGGCACTCGCAACCACGGGCGTTTCGCACGCCATGGCCTCCAGATTGATGATCCCGAAAGGCTCATAAACGGAAGGGCAACAAAAAGCCGCGGCATGGGAGTACAGCTCTATGATTTCCTTTTTACCAAGCATCTCCTGAATCCAAATGACGCTGCCATGCTCTGCCTGGGCGGCCGAAACGGCAGCCTGCATCTCGAGCGCGATCTCCTTTGTGTCGGGGGCGCCTGCGCACAAAACCACCTGAAAATCCCTGGCCATGTGCCGAATCGCCTGCGCCAGGTGGATGATCCCCTTCTGCCTTGTGATCCTACCCACAAAAAGCAGATACTGCCGGTCTGGATCAACCCCGTGCCTCCGCAAGGCGTCCGTCGAAGACACCTTCTGGTACTCGTCCAGATCGATGCCGTTATGAATCACATGAACCTTTTCAGGGTGGACATTAAAAAGCCGCAACACGTCCTCGCGAGTGTCCGAGGAGACCGCCACCACAGCATCCGCCATTTCGATGGCAGTGCGCTCGACCCAACAGCTGAAATCATAGCCCCTGCCGATCTGCTCCCGCTTCCACGGGCGGAGCGGTTCCAGAGAATGCACGGTCAAGACGAGCGGAACTCCGTAGTTGAGCTTGGCGAAGACCCCTCCTAGGTGCGTGTACCAGGTGTGCAGGTGGACTAGGTCTGCATCGACTCCCGCTGCATTCCAGTCCAGACAACGCTGCATCGCTCCGAAAACAGAATGCAACTGCTTAGGGGCGCCGTATTGACTTGTGTCCACACCGAAAGCGCTGGCCGCAATGGGTTCGTTTTGAAGCACTTTTGGCCCAGGATCGGATCCAAAGCAACGCACCTCCACCTCCATGAGCTTGGAAAGTTCCCTGCTCAGATAATCCACGTGGACGCCTGCCCCGCCGTAAATATTGGGCGGAAACTCGTTGGTAAGAAAAAGGCTCTTCATTCCGATTCAGTGTTTCTCCGGTTCCGCTCTTTACCCAAAATGCCCTCGCCCGGAGCGGTCCGCATAACTGGCGACTCTAAACCTTGCCAGAAAGGCCTTTTGAAAAAACACCAACGGCGCGACCCGTGCAAGCACAGGAAGCGCCGTTGCCGTGAACAAAAGAAAGAGCAGGCGATTACGCCTCGACTTCTACCCCCATCTGACGGGCGGTACCGGCAATGATCCGGATTGCTGCCTCTTCAGAACGGGCGTTGAGATCGCGCATCTTGCGCTGGGCAATTTCACTGATCTGCTTCTTGGAAAGCTTGCCGACTTTGACCTTGTTCGGCTCCTTGGAACCGGCGGCGATGCCGATCGCCTTCTTGATCAGGATGGCAGACGGGGGCTGCTTGGTGATAAACGTGAAGCTCTTGTCCTTATAGACAGTGATCACCACGGGCAGGATATCACCGGCCTGCTTCTGGGTCGTAGCGTTGAACTCCTTACAAAACGCCATGATGTTCACACCGTTCTGACCGAGTGCCGGCCCTACGGGTGGCGCTGGGTTCGCAGCTCCTGCCGGGATCTGCAATTTGATAGTAGCGACGATTTCTTTAGCCATGATTCAGTTTGTTTGATTTTAAAATTTTGAGGGCGAAGACAACGCCCGTCGAGCGCCTAACGGACTAGGAACGCTCCACCTGCCAGTACTCCAAATCGACCAGCGTGTTCCTGCCGAAAATGCTCACCGAAACACGCAACTTGCCGCGCTCTGGATCAATCTCCTCGACCACTCCGCTCTGATTTTCGAAGGGGCCATCGGCCACTTTGACGGTCTCGCCGATCTGGAAGGAAATCTTGGGTATGACACTCTCTTCACGCTCACGAACCTGCGCCAAGAGAGCCTGCACCTCGGAATCCCTCATAGGGATCGGACGGTCCTTATTGCCTGCGAAGCCGATGACTCCATCGGTATCCTTGATGAAATACCACGTGCGATCCACCAAAGGCTGGGGATCTCCTTCGCGGGGATCGTCGAACAGCCACATGTTGACCATCAGGTACCCGGGAAACACCTTCCGAATGGTCTCTGTTTTCTTGCCGCGCTTTACTTCTGCCACGCGCTCCGTCGGAAGGATGACCTCGTAAACAAAGTCCCCCATCTCCTCGGTTTTCATCCGCTTGACCAAATTGTCGCGAACCTTCGTCTCC
>CAMCIN010000166.1 GCA_945874745.1 Akkermansia muciniphila
GCCTTTGATCGCCTCTAATGCCACCCGGGCCTTGAAATCGGCACTGTGGATTCGTCTTCTGTTTTTCATGTCTCTGTTTGGGTTTCCCTCCCAGAGCGTACTCCGTTTCCTTACGATCCCTTTGGTTCCGTTTCACCGCGCCAGCTCTGACTCTGCGGGAGTTTCCTTGACTCACCCTCATCGGCTGAGACACTTGGCCTCGTATGATACAGCGTTCGTCACGTCTTGCTCTCCTCGTTCTCATGACCGCGTGTGCCAGCTGCAAAACAAACGTGCCGATGATAGAGAATCACAAGTTGTCGTTCCAAAAGAAGCTTCAAGCCGTGCAGCACTGGAAACTGCTCTCCGCAGAATTGGTTACCAAGCTGCAACAATCCGAACGCAAATTCCCAGGAGACACCGTCTACGTCGACATGTTGGGGGAAGAAACCGAATTTTCGCAAGCCTTCGGGAAACTGCTCATTTCCACCCTGACCGAAAGAGGCTTCAAGGTGGCTTCAGTCGAGTCTGGAGCCGACGTAAAATTGCTCGTCGGGAGTCAGGTTGTTTTTCATGGAAGGCGCTATGGCTCGGGTTTTAACGCAACATCGCCCATCAGTGATCTGGCTCTTGGAGTCCGGAATCTGCTCGCGGGCGACAATTCCGGTTCGCCCGGACGGACGCGCGGCGAATTGCTCGTGACGGCCTGGGTGCACCACAAAGACAGGGTGCTTTATTGCAGCAACCAAATCGCGTACATCACCACAAAGGATGCCTCGCTCTATTTGTCTGGTGAGGGATGGGAACAATTCAGCCGTGTTGAAGCCTCGAGGAGCGGCTTTAAACAGTGGCTGGCATCCTCGTTGACCGACGACAATCGCTGGTGATTCCGAGAAGGGACGCGGCCCGTTGGGTGCGGCCGGACTTGCTTGGAGATACCCCTCAAGCACCCGTGTAGAGCCTGGCAGCAGCTTGAGGGCCGGTGGGTTCTCCATTTTTATTCGATGCACTCAAGCGCGCCCTTAATCCGACAAGATGTGCTGCTGGCTTGGCGTGGTTTCCTCCCTCAGGTGGCTGCTTACGCGGGCGCCAGAAACCACGTTCGCGCTGGGCACCCCAACGTGTCGCGGCTTGGGGCGGGCATTCGATTCCGGACACTGCTCGAAGACGAGGTCATCGAAGACACTCTGAGACAGCACTCCTTTGAAGCCGCAGAAAAGTGGCTTCAGGAGGTGTGCTGGCGGCGCTACTGGAAGGGCTGGCTGGAGGCCCATCCACAGGTTTGGAGGGATTGGCGGAGGCGGATTCGCTCGTTGCGGCAAACGCTCCCTCCCGTGATTTTAGCGAGGGCGGAGGCGGTTTGCGCAGCTGGAAGCGGGGTGGCCTGTATGGATGGGATCGCAAGCGAATTAACGCGAACCGGCTACCTCCACAACCATGCCCGAATGTGGTGGGCCAGCTTTTGGATTCATGTCGAGCAGCTTCCTTGGGAGCTTGGCGCTGATTTCTTCTACCGGCACCTGCTGGATGCCGATCCCGCCAGCAACACTCTTTCGTGGCGCTGGGTTGCAGGGCTGCAAACACCCGGCAAAAGCTATCTGGTCCGGCTCTCCAACATTGAAAAGTATGCGCCGGGCTACCTGGAAGGAAAGCAGGCTGGCAGCGAGTGCCTGGCCGACGGAGCGGTGCGCGCCAGTCTGCTACAGCCCCCCGCCGGTCTGGAGAGAAGACCACCGCCGCTCTATCCTACTTTTTCTGCCCCCTCGGCTGCTCGACTCGGCATGTGGCTGCACGCAGATGACCTCCACCCAGAGAGCGGTCCCCTTGCGGGTCTGGCTCCAGCGACTATTGCCGGTTGCATCAGCGAGCATGTTTACCGGACAACCTACCGCCTCAGCCAGACACGAATCGACTCGCTCCGTACAGTGCTTCGCGACGGATTGGAACGCGCGGCAGCTCACTATGGCTGCTCCTCATTGGTTTTGGACGCAGAGGATCCGGTGGAGGGGCTTTGCGCCTGGGCAAACGCGCACAAGTTGAGCGAAGTGGTGGCGTTTGCACCTTTTGTGGGGCCAATCGACGACATGCTCCCACGAGTCAGGCACCGCTTCGCCGCAGCGGGCATTCGTTTGACGCTGCTACGCAGGCCGTCGGACGAAGTGGCTTTCTCCTTTGCAACGGCCGGATTCTTTCCCTTCTGGCAAAAAATGAGCCGCCATCTCAAGCTCTCCTGCCAGTCATGAAAGCGACCTACGCGCCCGAGCAAATCTCCCAAATCATCCGATTTGCTTGGGAGGATCGCACGACCTTCGAGGAAATCGAGGAACGCACCGGACTCACCGAAGGACAAGTCATCGACGTGATGCGCAGAGAGCTCAAACCCTCGAGTTTCCGGCTGTGGCGCAAGCGTGTGGGCGGGCGGATCACCAAGCATCGGCGGTTGCTTGAAAAGCGCTTGAAGGGCCCGCCCAGCGTGGACTGAACAAGCTGTTAGCGCCTGCGTGCACCTGTGGCGAAACGAGACAAATTCAACTCCAGAGGGCGACCTTTTCCCTCGGATGCCGTCCAGCGCACGGGTCAAAAACCCGAGGCACACTGCACCCCACACGCCGTCAAGCGCGTCCCCGAGGAATTGAGGTGACTCGCGTCTAATCCCAAAGGACTCGCGCACGGGTACTGGTGGATTCGGCGGGAACCACATCGACAGCCACACTCACAGAGTGTTCTCCTCCTCCGGTGAGAATCCCGATGAGGGGGCTCACGTCGCTAAAGTCACGCCCCACGGCTACCGTAATGTGACCCTCGGCCGGCATCAGGTTGTTGGTTGGATCGAAATCCACCCAGCCGTTGAGAGGACAAAACACGGAAAACCAAGCGTGCGACGCATCGGCTCCCTGCATGCGCTTCTGGCCCGGAGGCGGGAGCGTGCGCAGGTATCCGCTCACGTAGCGGGCGGGCAAGCCCAGAGAACGCAGGCAACCCAGCGCCACGTGGGCAAAGTCCTGACACACGCCCCGGCGCTTTTCCCAAACCTCCTCCAAAGGGGTTGCGACGTCGGTGGCTACCGGGTCGAATTCGAATTCACGGTAAAGCCGGCCCATCAAATCCTGCACGCCCACAAGCAAAGGGGTTTCCCAGGGGAAACTCCGACGCGCCCAAGTGGCCAAGGATTGCGCAGGTCGAACCAAGGGGGAATCCAAACAGAACTCGTAGGGTGCGGTGTCCCTAGGGGAAACCGGGTCACAAAAGCGGCCCGCCACCTGCACCCAGGGCGGAGAGAGCGAAGGCACTGGCGGAGTGAGCTCCGGCACCGAAACCGTGCAGGAAGCGAGTACCTCCAGGGACCTGTGCAACTCGCGGATTACAAAAACGCTGACGGCATTGCCGAAGTAATCGGTGCGCGAGTGGACAGCTTCTGGCCTGGGGGAGATTTCCAAGGTGAAATCGGAAGTGCACTGGCGGCCATCGTTGACGGGCACCAACCGAGCGGTGTGGTGGGACACCGACACAGGCTCCGAATACTCGTAGGTCGTTTTATGAATCAGGGAGTAATCCATCGGGCGGGGAATCCGGCTCAGGCGCTGGCGCTGGTCCGCGAAATATGGGAGTGCTCAAAGTGAGTCACGGCCAGAATCTCGGAGAGGCGGGGCATGGATTCGAGGACGAACCCGAGGAGCCGGGCTGTTTGACTGGCGGCAAGATCGGCGGAGGGCGCGCCCAACTCCCGCGGGTCCAGCAGGCGCAGGTCGGAGAGCATCTGGATCAGAAGCCGATCTTCAGGGGCGGGAAGAGCGCCCGCCCCCTTTTTGGGCAGATGCGTGAGGTGCTTTTCCAACTGGCGCAGTTGAAAGAGGAGGGAGCGCGGATTGGTGTCGTCGAGCAGCACCAGGTCGTAGACGGCCATCAGGTTGGGCAGCAAATTGTAGCGGGAGCGGTAGGTCAGGGTGCTGTCGGCCACCTCCAACACACTCTCCAGCTGGCTGGGGTTGTGGGCGTCGGGCGAGGCAAGGGCCTCGCACAAAAAGGTGCACAGGGCCACGGCCCGCTCGACCCGCTGGCCCATGTCCAGAAACCGCCAGCCCTGGGCGCGCGTCATGTTTTCGCGGGCGATCCCTTTGAACGAAGCCGACAGCAAGAGCACGCGGTTGAGCAGCCCAATGGCCTCACCGGCCGACCAGGCAGACATTTCCACGGAGACGGATTCCTCCAACTGGCTGAGCGCCCGCCAGACGTCGTTGGAAGTCCGGTCCCGCACGAGCATCGCCAGACGCACCACGCGCGCCGCCAACTGGCGCAGGCTGCCGGGCCGCTTTGTGCTGCAAAGCGCCTCGATAAAATCCCCCTCCAACGCCTCGACCGAACGCTCCATACTGGCGGAGCCCACCGGGATCTGATCCTGCGCCTCCAACGTCTTAAGGAGGGGGAGAAGCTGCTGGAGCGCCGAGCCACCGCTCTCCGGACTGAAACGCAGCAGGGCGGCACGCAGCACCCGTGCAGCGGCGTCGATGCGCTCGGTGTAGCGGCCCAGCCAGAAAAAGTTGTCTGCCAGCCGGGAGGGGAGGTTATTGCCCACGCGGCGCAGCTCCACCGGGGTCTGGCTTCCTTGCAAAAGGCTCACCTCCGCGACGGGTTCGTCGCTGAGCACCCAGGTGTCCTTGCTCGCACCGCCGCCCTGCATGGTGATGCCACCCGAACCGGCGCCGAAACCCGAGCGTGTCAGGGCCCCTGGCATGACAACAAACCCCTCGGCCGTGCCCAGCAGAAACACCCGCAGCACCACGTTGCGCTCCCGCAACGCCTCCCGCTCCCAACTGGGGGCCGTCGAAAATTGGACGCGCTCCTGCGCAAGCCAGCGGTGCGGCGCAAAGCGGATCGCATCACGCAGCTCCCGCAGCTCAGTGGGCGCGGGCGGTCCACCGCTAAAGGCGGGACGCACATCCAGAAGGGGGAGGTTGTCGAGCACGTACCGGCGCGCCTCCTCCTGGCCGCACCACCAGGTGGCCAGCGAGGGCATCTGCAACTCTTCTCCAAGCACTTCCCGGCAAAGCCCGGGGAGAAAAGCCTTGAACGCAGCGCTCTGCACAATGCCCGAACCAAGGGTGTTGGCGACTGCCACGTTTCCCGCACGCAACGCGTCGACCAGCCCGGGCACGCCAAGAATCGAATCGTTACGCAGCTCCAGCGGATCGCAAAAAGCGTCGTCCACCCGGCGCAGAATGACGTCCACAGGCTCAAGGCCGCTGAGCGTCTTCAAAAAGACGCGCCTGTCGTGCACCGCAAGATCCTGGCCTTCCACCAGCGAATAGCCGAGGTAGCGGGCGATGTAGGCCTGCTCAAAATAAGTCTCGTTGTACGGGCCGGGGGTGAGCAGCACCACGCGCGGCTCGGCCCCCGGCCGGGAGTGCAACCGCGCCAGGGTCTCGCGAAACTTACCGAAGAAACCCGCCAACCGCTGGACTTGTCCCTCCCGGAAGGCTTCCGGCAGAACGCGGGCCGTGACGAGGCGGTTGGCGAGCGCATAACCGGCACCAGTCGGGATCTGGGTACGGTCCGACAGTACCCACCATTGACCGTCAGGAGAACGGCCGATGTCAGCTGCGTAAAGGTTCAGAAAGACCCCGGTCGGGGGCTGCACTCCGTGGAGGGCGCGCAGAAATTCAGGTTGAGCGAAAAGCAGCGCGGGCGGTAATTCCCCGGAGCGGATCAACCGTTGGGGGCCGTAGCAATCGGCCAGAATCGCATTGAGAAGCGTGGCCCGCTGGATGAGGCCCCGCTCGATCTGGGCCCACTCCGCGGCGGAGAGGAGCATGGGCAAAGGGTCCAACTCCCAGGGGCGCTCCATGCCCCGGTCATCGCCGTACACATTGTAGGTGATCCCCTGCTCCCGCACAATGCGCCCCGCGGATTCAAACCGGCGCAGCCTTTCCTGGGGTCCAAACTGCTCAAAATCTCCCAGAAGGCGCTCCCAGTGCGGCTGTATTCCCCCACCCCGCAGAAAGGCCTCCTGAAATGCAGCGGAAATGGGCGCCGAGGCGGCCGGTGGGCCGGGCTCGGTATCCTGGGTAAGACGCATAGGGTAGGTGTCGGAGAAGCTGGGGTCGTGAAACAAACTAGGGCATGTTTTGTAGCAGAGCCGAGCGTATGTTGGCGCCTCAAATCGCGGGTTCACCCGCGTGCTTGGGGCCCCGAAAACCAGAGGCCCCGGCGAGAGGCTCAGGCTTTCAGGGAGGAGCCCCTCCGTAGGTCGAGGGTGAAGGGGCTCTCCGGATACAAAGCTTCGGCGGGAGGTAGGAACGTCCGCTGGGTGTGTCCGCAGAGGCTGAAGCGTGAAAGCCGGCGGCTTTCGGCCTCGTAGGCGTTGACCGGCAGCGTCTCGTAGTTGCGTCCCCCCGGATGGGCCACGTGGTAGGTGCAACCGCCGAGAGAGCGCTTGTTCCACGAGTCAAACAAATCAAAGACCAGCGGTGCATGCACCGGAATCGTCGGATGCAGGCACCCCGGAGGCTGCCACGCCCGGTAGCGCACCCCCGCAACCGCCTCCCCGTTGCTGCCGGTGGGATGGAGCGGTACCCGGCGAGCGTTGCACAAAAGCACGTACCGCTCGCCGCTCATTCCGCGCACCTTCACCTGAAGCCGCTCCAAAGAGCTGTCCACGTAGCGGACGACGCCGCCCGCGCTCGGCTGCTCACCCAACACATGCCAGGGCTCCAGCGCACTGCGCAGCTCGACGAAGACCTCGCGCTGCTCGAAATGACCGATCTTGGGAAAACGGAACTCAAAGTGGGGCGCAAACCATTCCCACAAAAAGTCGCGTCCACTCCTGCGCAGCTCCCCCAATACGTCACGAAAGTCACTTTCGCAAAAATGAGGGAGCAACCAGCGGTCATGCAGATCGCTGCCCCAGCGGACCAGCCCGTTTTGGTAGGGCTCCGCCCAGAACCGGGAGACCAAGCCGCGCAGCAACAGCTGCTGAACCAGGCTCATTCTGGCATGGGGCGGCATTTCAAAAGCGCGCAGCTCTAGAAGCCCGAGACGGCCGGTGGCGGATTCCGGGGCGTACAGTTTGTCGATGGAGAACTCCGCGCGGTGGGTGTTTCCTGCGGCGTCTAGCAAGAGGTTGCGGAACAGACGGTCCACGAGCCAGGGCGGCACCGGCTTGTCCGCGCCGGGCACCTGTTCGAAGGCGAGCTCCAATTCGGCCAGGCTGTCGTGGCGCGCTTCATCGAGCCGCGGCGCCTGACTGGTCGGGCCGATAAACATCCCACTGAAAACCCAACTCAACGAGGGGTGATTCTGCCAATAGGTCAACAGCGAGCGCAGCAAATCAGGCCGCCGCAACACCGGCGAGTCTGCGGGGGTGGCACCACCCAAAATAACATGGTTGCCGCCGCCCGTGCCGGTGTGGCGGCCGTCGAGCATGAACTTCTCCGTGCCCAAGCGGGTCTGCCTGGCTTCCTCATAAAGCGTCTCTGTGCGCTCGACCAACTCCGCCCAACTCGCACTCGGATGCAGGTTGACCTCAATCACCCCGGGATCCGGCGTCACCCCAAACCGGTTGAGCCGCGGATCCGGCGGCGGCGGCTCGCCCTCGATAATCACCGGCAAGGAAAGCTCGGCCGCAGCGCGCTCCAAAACCGCGATCAGCTCCACAAAGTCCGCGCCGCTTGCCAACGGCGGCAAAAAGACGTGCAAACGGCCCTGTCTGGGTTCCACGCAAAGGGCGGTTCGCACAAGATTTGAATCCCCCGCTTCTGGCGGGCTGGCGGCCGCCGCTTTTTTGCCCTCGGAAAGCGGCTCCTCCTTCTGGGGCTTCGTGTTTTTAGGATGCGGAATGAAACGGAACTCTGGCGGAAGCGCGGGCAGCGGCTGGGTGGGATCCAGCGGATAGAGCTGGGGCCGCCGGGAAGCCGTCTCCCAAAGCAGTGAATCCAAAGGCAGGCGCAACCCCATCGGAGAATCCCCCGGGGTAAGCCACAGTCGCTTATCATCGCGCAGCTTCCACTCGCTCGTTTCCCAGCCCCCGGTCTCGCCGCGCCGCAGCGGAAGCACATAGCCGACCTCGGAATGAAGCCCCTGTGCAAAGATGCGCCTGAAGCGTTCCCGCTCCTGCACCGTGCCCAGCTTGGAGTCCCCCACGGTGACATCCGCCGGCAGACACCTCTCGCGCCAGACATAGTAGAGCGCGTCCTCGTGGCCGGGCAGGATGCAGGCGGGGCTGACCCGCAGCAATTGGGCGAGTCGCTCGGTCAGCAAGCGGGCCTCCCGCAGCCCGTGCTCGTAATCGGTGGATTCATCCGCAAGCAAAGCGGGATTTTGCCAGACGGGGACGCCGTCCCTGCGCCAAAGCGCGGTCAACGCGTACCGCGGAAGCGCCTCTCCAGGGTACCATTTTCCCTGCCCGTAATGGAGGACCGCGCCCGGGGCGAAACGCTCGCGCAGCCGCCGGAGTAGCTCGCCTGAAAGCACCCGCTTGGCGGGCGAGACAGCGTCAAAGTTCCACTCCGGCGCGTCGGGATGGTCGATGGAAACAAACGTCGGCTCTCCGCCCATGGTGAGGCGCACGTCGGCCTGGTTGAGCTCCAGGTCGATTTTTTCCCCGAGCTTGAGCACGTCGCTCCACTGCTCTTCGGTGTACGGCTTTGTGACCCTCGGGGACTCGTGGATGCGGGTGATGCGCATCTCGTGTTCGAGCTGGCTTTCACACGGATCCACTGCTCCGGTGACGGGGGCGGCGGACGCAGGCTCGGGGGTGCAGGAAAGCGGAATGTGCCCCTCGCCTGCAAGCAGCCCGGAGGTGGGATCAAAACCGATCCATCCCGCGCCGGGCAGGTACACCTCACACCAGGCGTGCAAGTCGGTAAAGTCCACCTCGGTGCCGGAAGGGCCGTCCAGGGCCTTCAGATCCGGCGCCAGCTGGATGAGATAGCCGCTGGCGAAGCGCGAGGCAAAACCGAGGTGGCGGAGCGTCTGGCACATCAGCCAAGCCGAGTCCCGGCACGACCCGCTGCCCTTGCCAAGGGTGAGCTCCGGCGGTTGCACCCCCGGCTCCATCCGAATGACGTATTTGACATCCCTCTGTATGCGCTGGTTGAGGGAGACCATGAAATCAATCGTCCGCAGCGGGCTGCCACTTGCCAACGGACCCTCCAACTCCCGCCACACGGTGGCCACGTAGTCGCTCAAAAGCGGACCGGCCTGTGGAAACTCTAAAAACGGAGCCAGTTCCTTGCGCAAGGCCGCTTCATAATGGAAGGGGACCGCAGCCGCAGCCTCATCCAGAAAAAAGTCAAAGGGGTTGTGCACCGCCATTTGCACCACAAGTTCGACATCAACCACAAACTCCCGCATGGGCTCGGGCAGCACCAGCCGGCCGTTCCAATTGGAGAAGGGATCCTGCTGCCAGTTTAGAAAGCTCGGCCCGCCGCCAATTTTGAGCGAGTAACTCAGCACCTGAGTCCTGCAATGGGGCGCCGGCCTAAGACGGACGACATGCGGAGCGTGAGAGACAGCCCGGTCGTAAGAGTACCGGGTGCGGTGAAAGAGCGCTACGTGGATAGACATGGAACCGGTTTCCTTTTTGAGGGACAACTGCGCGCGATTCCTGAGGGGTGTCGCAGAGGTTAGGGTGGTGGAAACCCTCTGGCGAGCACGAACCCACCCCTGGGTTCCTCGCTGTTTTCGGTGGGTACCTTTTCACTCGCTCA
>CAMCIN010000167.1 GCA_945874745.1 Akkermansia muciniphila
TGAAGCGCGCATCCCGCTGGCAACCAGACTCCCTGCCTGGGAGGCCGAAATGCACAGGCAACTCTCCGCGCTGTCCGGCAAAAAGGCTGAGACCTTGCCGCTCACCCCCCTCTCCTCCCAGAGCGCCCAAAAAGCCAAGTTTGTGCAACTCCCGGATGGCTCTCTCCTAGCACAGGGCAAGCCACAAGGGAGTGACACTTACACCCTGACATTCACCTTGGCACCGGGCACTTTTAGCGGCTTCAAGCTGGAGGCGCTGCCAGATGATTCTTTGCCAGCCAAGGGGCCGGGCCGCAGCGGCAATGGAAACTTTGTCCTCTCAAAGTTCAGCGTCGAAACGAGCACCGCGGAAGGCCACTCCGTCCTTGATCTGCACTCGCCCAAAGCAAGCTTCGTACAACCCGGTTTTGCCGCAGCGGCAACGCTGGACGCTGATCCGGAATCAGGCTGGGCCATCATGGGCGGAACAGGGAAGGCTCAAGACATCACCTTCCAACTGGTCCAACCGTTGGTGCTCGAATCTTCCCGCACCCTGACCATCCGGCTGGAACATTCCTACACCAAGGCGGCGGGGCACCTGCTCGGCCGTTTTCGCCTAAGCACTCTGCGCGGGGAAACGGTCGAAAGCCTTCTGCCGCCCGAACTCAAACGCCTTGTGGAGACCGGTTCTGAAAAATGGACCGCCGAGCAAAAGGAAACCATCATCGACTGGATGGCCCTTTCTGACCCCCGGGCAAACGCCTCTCGACTAGCCCTGCTCCAAACAGAGGCGGCGGGCCCAAAGGCCCCGCTCATGGAGGTACGCGTGCTCTCACAGCGGCGCACGCCGCGGGAGACACGCATCCTGCACAGAGGGGAATTCCTCTCCCCCACCGACGAGGTCGCCACAGGAACCCCGGCGGTCCTTCCTCCGATCCGCCCGCGGAATTCCAGCGGAGGCGACCGCCTGGATTTTGCCCGTTGGCTAATGGAGCCGGGCAATCCCCTCACCGCGCGCGTGCTCTCCAATCAGCTCTGGATGCGCGTGTTCGGAGAGGGCATTGTGCGTTCTGCAGGCGATTTTGGAGTCAGGGGCGAGGCGCCAACCCACCCGGAGTTGCTCGATCTGCTTGCCTGCCAGTTGCGCGACACCGGCTGGAGCCGCAAGGCCCTGCTCAGGGCCATCCTCAACTCAGCCACCTACAAGCAGTCTTCAGCCACCCGCCCGGAGTTGGCTGAAACCGACCCGCTCAACAAACTGCTCGCGCGCCAGAACAGGCTCCGGGTTGAGGGCGAAATCGTCCGTGACCTGCACCTTGCCGCGTCCGGGCTACTGTCGCGCAAGATAGGGGGGCCCAGCGTCTTCCCTCCCATGCCTCCGGAAATCGCCTCGCTGAGCTATGCAGGCAACTTTCGTTGGACCGAGAGCACAGGCGAAGACCGCTACCGCCGCGGCATGTACACCTTCTTCAAGCGCACCTCCCCTTACCCAGACCTGGTCACCTTCGACTGTCCGGACGCCAATGTCGCCAACGTGCGCCGCTCAGTTTCCAATACGCCACTCCAGGCGCTCACAACACTGAACGCGCAAACCTTTTCGGAAGCAGCGCAAGCCCTCGCAAAAAACTGCGGGCAAGCGTCTGGAAATCCTCCACAGACAGACGAGGCAAGGCTGCGGCGGCTTTTTGAGACCTGCCTGCTGCGTCCCCCCGAACGGGAGGAAACCACCGGTCTGCTCTCCCTGCTGCACTCGGCCAGAAACGCCTTCCAAACCGAGCCTGCCTCAGCCCAAAAGCTGGGGGGCACTCCCGAGCTGGCAGCGTGGACCACTGTGGCCCGCGTCGTCCTCAACACCGACGAGTTTATCACCCGCGACTAACTTTCAGCCCAATCCCCATCGAGGCTTATGAATCCCCTACTCGAGGCAGCCCACCTCACCAAACGTGATTTTTTCACCACAACCGCCAACGGGCTAGGCCTGCTCGCCGTTGGCTCCCTTCTGGACAAGGACCGGGCGTTGGGCGCCACACCGGTGCCCTTGCCCACCAGCGCGGCCAACCCCCTTGCCGCCCGAAAGCCGCACCATGCGCCGCGCGCCAAAAACTGCATCTTTATCTTCATGGAGGGCGCGCCCAGCCAGCTGGATCTCTTTGATCCCAAGCCCAAGCTGAACGAGCTTAACGGCAAACCCCTGCCGGAATCCCTCACCAAAAACGTCCGTTTCGCCTTCATTAAAAAGGAATCCGCCGTGCTGATGGGCTCACCCCGCACCTTCAAGAAACACGGAAACTCGGGAATGGAGTTTAGCGACTTGCTGCCGCACCTTGCGCAATGTTCGGACGACCTCCTGCAGGTGCGCTCGATGCACACCGACCAGTTTAACCACCATCCCGCGCAACTGGTCCTGACCTGCGGGCGGGGAACGTTCGGGCTTCCGAGCATGGGCGCCTGGCTGACCTACGGCCTTGGCAGCGAAAGCAACGACCTGCCGGGCTACGTGGTGCTCACCGCCGGCCGCGGGACCAGCGCTGGGACTTCCCTGTGGCAGTCGGGCTTTCTGCCAAGCGTTTACTCCGGGGTCCTTTTCCGCAACCAGGGGGATCCGGTGCTCAACCTGCGCAACCCAGAGGGGCTCCCGCCGCATCTCCAACGACAGGGCCTAGACGTGCTTGCCTCGCTCAACGCCCGCAGATTTCAACAGATGCAGGACCCCGAAATCGCCTCGCGCATCGCCGCATATGAACTCGCCTTCCGGATGCAAACGGCGGCGCCTGAGTTTGTGGACCTTTCTGGCGAAACCGACGCAACACTCGAAATGTACGGGGTCCACCGCTCGGAACCGAACCTCAAAGCCACACGTGCCGGCGGGCCGGGACAGTACCAAAACTACGCAAAAAACTGCCTGCTGGCACGGCGCCTGGTGGAGCGAGGCGTGCGCTTTGTAAACATTGTCCACGCCTCGTGGGACCACCATTCCAACCTCAACAACGAACTCACATTCAACAGCGGCATGGCAGATCAGCCCATCGCAGCCCTCATCAAGGACCTCAAGCAGCGGGGGCTCCTGGACGAAACGCTCGTCGTCATTGCCGGCGAATTCGGCCGCACTCCCCTTGGGGAAAATCGCGGCGGCAGTCCAAACGTGACTGGCCGCGACCACCATCCCAACGCCTTCTCCATCCTATTGGCAGGCGGCGGGGTCAAGGGCGGTCTGACCTACGGTGAAACCGATGAAATCGGCTGGAACATCGTCAAGAATCCAGTCCACATCAACGATTTCCACGCCACGCTTCTCCACCTTTTCGGGCTGGACCACCTGCGCCTCACCCACCGATTTCAAGGCAGGGACTTCCGTCTTACCGACGTTGCAGGTAAAGTCGTCCACGACTGGCTGGCATAAAACCAGCCCACGCTCCGCCCCCCCACCCCGAAGAACACCCACCCCTTCTTTCATGCGTTCCCCCCTTCCCATCGGCTGCGCCCTCGCGCTCCTTCCCCTCGCTGCCGCTGCCCAGCAAAAGCCCGCCAATTACGACGAAGCGGCCATTCCCCCCTACACGCTTCCCGAACTGCTCAAAACCCAAGCCGGTCGCACGGTACAAACGAGCACGGACTGGAATGCGCTCCGCCGGCCCGAGGTGTTGGGGCTCTTTGAAGCCCACGTTTTTGGAAAAACGCCCGCCCCCACCCAATGGGGCAAGGTTGTCTTCGAGACCCTCTCGACCACCGAAACCGCGCTCGGTGGAATCGCAGTCCGCAAAGTGGTCCGCATCTCGCTACCGGCCCACCCCCAATGGAAAGGCATAGAGATGATGCTCCACCTGCCAAAAGGTGCGTCCAGGCCTGTGCCGTGTTTTGTCGGCGCGAGCTTCGGCGCCAACGAAGCAGTCACGCCGGACACAGACCTCCCCCTTTCCACAAGCTGGATGCGCCCCGGAAAGGACACCGGCGTAGTGGACAACCGCTCGACCGAGAAAACACGCGGCACCGAAAAGGACCGCTGGCAGCTGGAGTTGGCGGTACAGGCGGGTTTCGCCGTCGCCACCTACTACTACGGAGAGGTGGAACCCGACCGGCCCGATGGCTGGAAGGAGGGCCTGCGCGCAATCCTAAGCAACGATGGCCCCTCGACCGAGTGGAAGGACGGCGACTGGGGCGCCATCGGGGCCTGGGCCTGGGGCCTGAGCCGAATCGCGGACTACCTCCAAACCGACCCCGCCGTGGACGGCAAGAAGCTCGCAGTCATCGGCCACTCGCGCCTCGGAAAGACCTCGCTCTGGGCGGGGGCGCAGGACGCCAGATTTGGTGTTGTTATATCCAACAACTCGGGAGAAGGGGGCGCAGCGCTCATGCGGCGCAACATCGGGGAGACCACAGCCATTATCACGAAATCCTTTCCGCATTGGTTTACCAAAACCTATTCCTCCTATGGCAACAACGAGGCCGCCTGCCCAGTGGACAGCCACATGCTCGTCTCCCTCTCCGCCCCGCGGGCAATCTACATTGCCAGCGCCGACGAAGACCGCTGGGCCGACCCTAAAGGCGAGTTTCTCGCGGGCCTGCTTGCACAGCCCGTTTTTGATCTCTTCGGGAAGAAGGGTTACGGCGTTCCGGAGCAGCCAGGCACCAACAGCCCTGTCGGAGAAACGGTCCGGTACCACCTGCGCGCGGGCAAACACGATGTGACCCGCTACGACTGGGAACAGTATCTGCCCTTCGCCAAAAGAGCCTTCGGCCTCTAGCAGGTTTTAAAAGCAAAAATGAGGTGTCCTTCTGCTGGCCTCCGTGGACAACTTAAAAGCAAGCACAGCCTCCCCCCTGATCCTCCATGCTCAAAATCCTTTCCCCCCAGGATAAATCGCAACCGTTTTGCGACGGCGTCTCCCGCCGAAACTTCCTCAAAATAGGCGGACTTGGCTCCCTCGGCCTGTCCCTCCCAAAGCTGCTCGCCCTCGAGCAGGCGGCCGGCATTCGCAATTCGCACAAAGCCGTCATCCTGATTTACCTGGTCGGAGGCCCGCCGCATCAGGACATGTTCGACTTAAAGCCGAACGCTCCCCGTGAAGTTGCGGGCCCGCACAAGCCCATTGGCACCAATGTGCCCGGGATTGAGATTTGCGAGTTGTTTCCAAAAATGGCGCGGATGATGGACAAGTTTGCGCTGATCCGCTCACTCGTGGGGGCCCAAGCCGAGCACGATGCCGCCCAATGCTACACGGGACGCCCCCCCCGCGGCGGCTCCCCGCCTCCAGCCGGCTGGCCGCAGTTTGGCAGCGTGATAAGCCAGATGCAGGGCGGTGTCACTCCGTCGATTCCCCCGTTTGTGAGCCTCTGCTACGAATGCACCCACGGTCCCTACAACGAGCCTGGCCCCGGCGCACTCGGCCCAGCGCAGGCAGCCTTCCGGCACGTGGGCGCGACCCGTGATTCCCTCACGCTCCAAGGGATCACCAGCGACCGGCTCTCGGATCGGGTCGCGCTGCTCTCAAGTTTCGACCATTTCCGCCGCGAGGTAGATGCTACCGGTAAAATGGACGCCATGGACACCTTCACCCAACAGGCGATGGGAATCCTCACCTCCTCCAAGCTCGCCGATGCCCTGGATCTCTCCAAGGAAGACCCGCGCATTGTCGCCCGATACGGCACGGGCGATGTTTCCAAGCACATCGACAGCAACGGCGCGCCGCGTGTGCCCCAAAGCTTTCTGGCGGCCCGCAGGCTTGTAGAAGCAGGCGCCCGCGTCGTGACGGTCAACTACAGCAAGTGGGACTGGCACGGCGGCGCTGGGAACGACATTTTCACGCGTGAACGCGAAGACTTCCCGGTTTTCGACCAGGCCATCACGGCGCTGGTCGAAGACCTCCACCAGCGGGGGCTCAGCAAAGACGTTTCGGTATTGGTCTGGGGGGAGTTTGGGAGGACGCCAACCATCAACGCGCAGGTGGGCCGCGACCACTGGCCCCGGGTGGCGATGGCGCTTCTGGCTGGCGGCGGGATGCGCTGCGGCCAGGTCATCGGCTCCACCGACCGCCTCGGGGGCGAAGCCGACAGCCGGCCCGCCACCTTCCCCGAGGTCTTCTCCACTCTCTACCATAATTTGGGCATCGACGCCGCGGCCGCCACCTTCACCGACTCAAAGGGCCGCCCCCACTACCTTGTCGAAAACGGGGCCCGCCCAATTGCCGAGCTCGTGTAGAGCTTAACTGAGCGCGCCACAGCGCGCCGCCCAATTTGCCTGCAGCTACCCCCGGGGTTGGGTTCGCCCCCAGTGTGCACGCAGCCCCCCGCAAAACTAGCCCGCATCCTGAGCCAGGTCGGACTTGATCGCGCATTCCAAGGCTTCTCACAAAGATGCGCACCAGCAAGCTGCAACCGTTCACTGCCTGTGAGTTCACCAAGTTCAGGTTGCACATCGGAACAGGCATTCGCCCCAAGACAAATTGATCCGTCGGCGGGGACGGGTTACCTTCGAAATATGGAACCCGCTGGAGATGACCGGAAATGTTCAGGATAGCAGCCCTCCGCACCCCGATGGAGTCAGACCATAGATTATCAGGGGGTGGTGATCCCAGTGGAAAAGTTCGCTGACGTCCGTGCCCGTGGTCTCGAAGCGCTTGGGGCGCAACCCAAGTCGGTTTCCTCGCAGCAAGTCATGGAGCAAATCCGCAGGTTTTAAACCAAGTCAGTGCGCTCCCATTAAACGACAGGCTACACTGACGACGCCTCAGGCGGCTCGTTCCCGGTGTTGCTCTGTGTGGCGACTTCCCTCGATCTCAATGCAGCACGCTTGAGAGCATCGTCGGCGAGCGGGTTCCAAGCGGGGGTGATGGAGCGCCCACCGCGCTAAAAAGCCTCTGCCATTTCGGATTCCGCGGCATCAAACTCGGCCACCCGCTCGCCCGAGTAGATTTCCACCGGGAGCGTCACGGCGGGTCTCAGCAGAATTCCCTCCGGGGTGGTTTCAGCGATCACACTGTCGTGGGCGCGAATCCCTGCGGCTGCGAGCATGGCCGAAGGGAGGGCGACCAGACCCCGACTTGAGACAGAGAGCTTCACTTGCATATCTGGAACGTACGGAGAACCGGGAGGTCTGCAACCAAGGCATTCAAGAGATGCACCACGCCGGAGCCATCTTGAAACCGACATTGTGCTCTGATAATGTAGCACCTTGAAGACGGCCACCGTTCGGGATCTCCGCAACCACTACTCGCGGCTCCTCGCGTGGATCGCCGCCGGTGAAGAGATCACCATCACCCAGCGGGGCAAACCGGTCGCCCGGTTGAGTCCTGCTCCAAGCTCGGCCGGTTTGGAAAAAGTCGACTGGAATCAAAGCGCTGCGATGGCACGGGACCGCTCAAGGGAGATCCGTCTGAGCGCCAGTGAATCGTCTGAGCTCCTTATGGAAGCAGGAGGCAGATGGTAGCGTTTGCAGACACGAGTTTTCTTTTCGCAGTGTACGGGAACGATGCACACACACCCGTGGCCTTGAGTTGGCTCCGGGCGACAGGACAAAAGGTGTACATCTCCGAACTGGCTGACTTCGAGCTTTGCAATCCGCTTCGATTCGTAGAGTTCGCAGGACGTCTGGCATCCGGGAATGCGGCCCGGTTTCTGGCCCAATATGGGTCTGATTGTGCAGCTGGCAGGATCCGGATAGAAATTTGCAATCTGGCGGACATCGTGCGCGAAGCCAAACGGCTCTCGGGCATGTACACGGCGGAGAAAGGGCACCGTGCGTTTGACATCCTGCATGTTGCCACTGCGATCTCACAGCGAGCCGACCGGTTCCTGACCTTTGACGCGAACCAGAAAAAACTCGCCGAAGCAGAGGGCCTTCAGATCCCGTTTTGACAGGATTGGGCGCACCCGTTGTTTCGGCGGCGCGTCTGTTCCGTCAGTCTGGCCAAGGAACCCTCAGGCGATGAGCACTTCGTCCCGAACAAAGTGAAGGCGAATGAGGCGCGGCATTTCTCCGGCCGCCCCGTCTCCGAAGTGGCAGTCCACCGCATCCTTGATCAACTCCCTAAGCTTTTCAACGCTCTCCGCCTCCGTGACAATCGAATGCTCGGGGCACGTGGCCACGAACGCCCCGTCTATTTCGTCTTCACGGGTTTCAAAGATGACCCCTTGCATACTGGAGCGGTGTGACTTCCTTGTACGAGGCTAGCACAGCCGCCCACGGGTTGTTTCCTTTTTCTGGCCTTTTCATGACAAGCTCCGGCTCCAGGGGCAGCCGCTGCAAACCAGAGGCATGCCGGCTGGGTGAAACAGCGACCTCGGAATCGCCGCGTCCACATGTGGGGAAACCACCCTCCTCCCCCTCCTCCCCCTCCGCGCCAGCCGGCTCATACGGCGAGTCCGTCAAGTCCTGTGAATGTGATGTCCATCCCGGCCATGTGCCGGGTGAGGGGCTCCGCGACGTGGCTGCAGACCACGGTGTTTTTCCCCCCAGGATACAGGGACCGGAACACCCTGAGATTTGCGGGATCAAAGTGGGAGGCATCCCATTTGCACTCAATGGCGTCGACTGTTCCCCTGCCCCGGGCGAGGACGAAATCGATCTCGTGATGCGCCTTGTCTCTCCAATACATGACCGGCAACTCCCCCGGGTCGGAAATCAACCGCTCCAAGACGAGATGCTCCCACAGGATTCCGCAGTCATCGGTACGCAGGTCTTTCCACCCCCTCGCGAAAGCCACGAAACCGGTGTCAAAGCCGTAGACCTTGGGTTGCCGGACGATCTCGCGCGGGCTGCCACCGGAATAAGGACGCACCACGACGGCGGCATGCGTCAGCTCAAGAACCTCTAGATAGTTGACGACCGTCGGGCGGCTCAATCCGCACAAGTTTGCCATGGTTGTGGCATCCCACTGGCCCCCGCTCAAGCGGAGGACGCTTTCCACCAGTTTTAGAAATCCGCTCCGCTTTTCCACCCTGAACAACTCCTGAACATCCCGGGCGTAGTATGAATCGAGCCATTCCGCATAAAATCCCGGATCGTAGTCCCCCGCCAACAGCGCCGGCGGCAAGCCCCCGCGGTACAGACGGTGCGCCAGATCCCGGATGCCAAAGTCATTGAGTTCGTCGTGGCGCACTGGCACGAGGTGGAGGTTGCGCTTCCTTCCCGCCAGACTGTCCTTGAATTTTTTGGTGGCAGCCAAGGTTGAAGACCCGGTTGCAAGCAGCCTCAGGTGGGGAAATGCGTCGGCTGCGATCTTCAAAATGCGGCTCGGATCCGGCAGTTGATGGACCTCGTCCAGAACCAGCAGCGGTTTGGAAAGGCCGCGGTAGAATACCTCGGGATCCTCCAACCGGAGTTGCGCGGAGGGAAGGTCGCAGTTGATGAATTCTGCCTCCTGCAGACTTCTGGCGAGGGTTGTTTTTCCAACCCGTCGCACGCCCGAGAGCCAAACGATGGGGGCTTTCGCCCAGTGCGCGTGGATGCGCGAAAGCCAGAGGTCCCTGCGAATCATGAAATCACACTTTACATTTAGTCATACCAAACGCAACAATAGACTGCATCTAGTCGCAATGGCTGCACTCCCTGAGTGCGCCGTGATCGAAGGCACCCTCTGCTCTGGTTCCGCAGCAAGGCCGCCCCCTGGGTTTGCAAGCTTCCCCCTCAATCCCCCTCAATCCCCCTCAATCCCCCTCAATCCCCCTCAATCCCCCTC
>CAMCIN010000168.1 GCA_945874745.1 Akkermansia muciniphila
TCTGCAGGGCTTGGAACGCGTTTACGCCAAGGGAATCACTCCGAACCATCCGTTATACCGGGAGTATCGGGCCGCGGTGATGTCTCGCAACGATGCGCAAGCTATTCAGGTGATCCGGTCCATCGCCCGCCTCAGCCCGGAGGACGCGAACGCAAAAACCGAGGTGCAGCGTTTGGAAAACAAGCTTTTCCAACTGAACCTCCAAAACTTGAGAAAGATAATCGGAGACCGCAATCCCGCGGAGGTGATGGCGTGCCTGGAGGAAATCGAGCGTTATGCAGGAAGCACGCGTCTTGAGGAGATTTCAGAGGTGTGCGAGGCCGTAAAGATCCGTCGCGTGGAACAGCAGCGGGAGGCGGTGTTTGAAAGTGGGCTCTTGATGGAGACATTGAGGTCCCGGTACGAGGGCGGCGAGTGGGAGGGACTCAGCGAAATTCTCTTGGGTGTGAAGGCTCTGGTCGGCGCGCATCAATTTTCGCTCTCGCCCGAGCATGCGGAATTGTTCCAGGCGGTGAAGATACAGGATGAGCAGCGGCGTGCCAATGCGGAGCAGGAGCGGCGTGTAGAGGAAGACCTTGGGAGACTCTCCCAGCAAGTGGGGCAAATTGAATCGCGCCTGGAGCAACGGGATGGCCTGAGTCTGGGGGAGGGAGAGGGGCTCTTAATCGAGTTAAACCGGGTGTGGAGGCGCTTGGAAGAGGGCGGCGGAACCGTTCATCCGAACCTCGCCAAAAGGACAAAAAAATGTGCCTCGGTGCTGCGCGAGGAACTGGACAAAAAGCGGCGTGCGGCAATCGCCAAAAAGTGGGGAGCTCGGACGGCGGTGAGCGGTGGCACCCTCTTAGTTTTGGGGATTGTATTGTTTTATGGGAATTTGTTTTTTTACGTTTCCAGGCTAAACAAGGCTAAAACAGGAAACCAGCTTGCGGCGGCGGAATCCTTGGTTTCTGAAATTTCCAAAAGCAACACGCTTCTCTCCTCCCAGACGCCCTTGAGAGCTGCATTGCTGCAGACCGAGGCTTGGGTCCGGACAGAACGAACGCTATCCAAAGAGATCCAAGTTCTTTTTGAAGAGGTTGAAGATACTTTCAAAGGAACTGCAAAGGATATCGATTTTGGTGTGATTGCAAAAAAACTAGCAGCGGCTGGTGAGAAAGAAAAAAACCTTTCTTCGGAGCTGGGAGGGGGGCATCGCCGTAGGTTGAAGGAACTGAGTGTGGAAATGGAGTCGCTTTTGAAAGAAGGCTGGGGCCAAACACTCAAGGATGCGGGGGCGGAGCTTTCAATCCTGGAAAAGATCGCCGCCGAAAAACTCAAATCGGACCAAAGCCGGGAAACCCTCACGGCCGCTTTGGAGGAGGTCGAAGCGGGGCTGAAGCGGATTGAGTCTAGGACGAACGCGCCGGTGGAAGGCCTTGATGCGCCGGAACAACTCCAGAACCAGATGACGGCTCTGCGGCAGCGTGTCGACGCGGTTCGGGGGGAGGTCAATTCCTTCGAAGGTCTGCGCCAAGAGTTGCACAAGGCGCTGAAGCTGGAGGACTTCAAAAAAGCACTGGAGGCTCTTGAGAAATCCAACTTCAAGCGTTTTAGGGAAGTCGCTGATGCCTCACGGTTGCTATCCGTCTTCCCCAATCCCGAGGAGCTGGCCGGCGGTCTTTTTGCCCCGGACGCCCCCAAGGTTTGGAAGACGTTGACGCCGGAGAAACGGGATGCCGGGTTTCATCCGGGCGAGGTAAATGACGAGGAACTGCCCCGTTTTTTTGAGATCCGAAACGATCCATTTTTAAGCAATATCTTTGAGATCGAGTTTCTTGAGTATAAAAATAAAAACGAAAAAAGAATCCTGTTTCTGAGCGGGGATATGGAAAGTAAAAGTTTGACCAACTCCGCATTTTTAACAAAAGAGTGGAGTGGCAAGATTTATAATCCCAGAGGGCAACAAAAACCTTTGCCCGCCTTCATTCCGCTGAAGATCTCGTCCATGCAATCGGCGGCGGGAGTCGCGGGTGACGGCGAGATCACCGGAAAAGCTGTCAGTTCCGCAAGCGCTTGTTTATCGGCCTTGGAGCTAAACAAAATGACCAACGAGGCGGGCTCGCGTTATGAGCGTTCGCTTTTGCAAGTCTTTGACCGCATCGTCCGTCACGAAACGAAAAATGTTTTGGTCAAAGCTTACTTGATGCAAAAAGTCTCGGAGATTTTTCAAATGCGTTCCGCCGAGTGGGGGGGGCCTTTCTGCGGCAGTTTGAAGAAGGATTTGGCGAGGCTTTCCCAAATCGGGGATGGGGTTGCCTTCACCAGCAGTGACTGGATGCAGGACAGCAAGCAACTCCGCTATTTCAATGTGCTGACGGACTTTTTTCAACAAATCGAAGGTCACCGCTACGAATATGAGGCGCGGATTCACCGTCTCATTGCAGCGAAGGCCGTCGATGCCGGGATTCATTACGCGGGATTCATCGACGGGGAGGGGAAAACGCATTCCTCGGGAACGGAAAACGATCCCCGGTTTCTGTGGTTTTTTTTCCCCGAAACGCGGCGTTTGGTTCGGGGGACCGCTCCTCAAATTGAGTCTACCAAGGGGATGACGGTCCTTTTCTCCCTTCCGCTCGACGCTGGGGCGGCGCTGCGCGAGGCCTCGGTGCAAGTTCTTGGGAGCAGCCCCGCGACTACGGTGGAAATTGACATTCCGTTCCTCGCCAATCCATGAGCATTCAATCAGACGGTCCCTACTTTATTCAATGGAAGGGCAGGCGAAGCGGCCCGTTTCCACTGTCGGCGATCCGCGTAAAGTTAAATCAAGGAGAGTTTAGTCGAGCGCATCAGATCCTGGTGGATGACAGGTTGATGTCGCTTGGGGAGTTTTTGGAACGGACGGATGGGCGTGAACGGCCGGTTCGGCAACCGTTGGTGGGAATTCCGGTGCGGGACGGGAAAAAAGTCCCGGAGGTGGGGCCTGCATATCCGGGCACGGCGCAGGGAGTGGGAATCCCGATCATCCCTGCGAGAGATTCGGGTGGCGGAGCCGGGAATTCCGTCGGGGGACTGCGTGCCTCATTTTCAGGGCAGGAGTCCCCGGGTGCAGGTCTTCCTTCCGACTCCGACGTGGGGCGGGTGGAGCTCAAGGAAGGGGGGGCACTTCCGCAGAGTTTGGCGTTGGCGGATGTATTGATTATTGGGAAAGACACGCAGTGTCATATCGTTCTAAATGAAAGCCAGATATCGTATTTCCACGCAAAAATCACGCGCTTGGACCTCCGGTGTTTTGTAAAGGATTTGGATTCTACGACCGGGACTTATGTAAATGGGATTCGGGTTCGGGAGACCAGTGAGATTCGAGATGGGGATAAGCTGCGTGTAGGCACTTACACGTTTTTAAAGAGCGGCGGCTTTCTCATACCATCGTCTGAAAAAAACAATGCGCGGATCGAGGTTCAGAATCTAAGCAAGACCGTTATTTCCCGGGACTCCAAGCAGGAAATCAAACTGCTGGATAATGTGAGTTTTGTGATTAACCCGAAGGAGTTTGTGGCGTTGTTGGGACCGTCGGGTTCGGGTAAAAGCACGTTGATGGATGCGATAAACGGGCGCCGTCCGGCTTCGAGTGGGCGCCTGTGGGTGAACGACGACGATTTTTATCTTTCCTATCAATACTACCGGAGAGCGATCGGGTACGTGCCTCAACAGGACATTGTCCACGTGACACTGAGCGTTGCCCAGGCGTTGCGCTTTGCCGCGCTTTTGCGGCTTCCGGCGGACTCCTCGGCTGAGGATATTGAACGTTTGGTGGACCGAGTGATTCAAAAATTGGGGCTTACGGAGAGAAAAAATACCCTGATTGGGAATCTCTCCGGAGGCCAAATCAAACGGGTCAGCCTCGGGGTGGAGTTGATTTCGGACCCCAGTCTTTTGTTTCTGGATGAGGCGACCTCGGGTTTGGATGCGGGGACAGAGGGAAAGATGATGAGTCTTTTCCGGAAACTGGCCGACGAGGGTGCCACTGTTGTGTGCATTACTCACAATGTGGACAACGTAAACCTGTGTGACCAGGTTGTGTTGCTTTCCCGTGGAAAGTTGGCCTACTACGGCCCGCCCGCTGAAATGCTGGCGTACTTCGAGGTGGAAAAACTGGGGGATGTGTACGACCGCTTAGAGCGGGATTCTGGGATGGATTGGGCGAGTCACTACCAGCGTTCGGAGCAATATCAGAGGTATATCGTGGACCGCCAGCTGGCCGCGACCTCCGCCCCCAGGGCGGAAGGGCCCCGTGCTCCGCTGAATACGGCCTCGGGGCAAACGGCAGCGGAATGGTTCCGCCAATTTCAAGTTTTGTCGCGGAGGTACGCGGTCTCGCTATTTAGGGATTACAAGAATCTGGCAATCCTACTTTTGCAGGCGCCGATTATCGGGGCGTTGATAGGGATGGTGTTTTATACAAACGAACCGAATCGGAGGGACCATGCGTTGATCCTTTTTTTGATGGTGATCTCCGCTGTCTGGTTTGGATGCGCGAATGCGGCAAAGGAAATCGTGAAAGAACTGCCCATTTATTTGCGGGAGCGTGCAATTAATTTGAAGTTGATTCCGTATTTGGCCTCGAAAGCCGTGATTTTAAGCGCGCTGTGTGCGCTCCAATGTCTGGTTTTGGTCGGTACCGTTCTGCCCTTGACGGCGATTGAGGCGCAGGTCTTTCCATTGTGGTTTGTTCTTTTTCTCACCTCTCTTTCAGGGGTCATGATGGGTTTGGTGGTCTCTTCCTTGGTGGACAACACCGACAAGGCCTCTGCTGTGGGGCCCATCCTTTTGATTCCCCAAGTGATCCTCGCCAATGTAATCACTCCGCTGCAAGGCGTACCCCTGAATGTCTCCCGTTTTCTAGTTGTCTCGTACTGGGCTTGCGACGCGGCTTTCGATGCGAAGATGGCATGGACCAAAAGCATGACAGTCATCGTTGCTTTTATCGTTATGCTCGGAATTCTCGCGGTTTTTGCGCTTCGACGAAAAGACGTGCTTCGGTAGTTTTCATATGAACAAGAACATCTTATCGTTTTTTTGCGGGGTATCTTTCATACTAGCCGTCGCCATCTGGATGCGAAACGAGATGGCCCGGGAAATTTCCAAGGAGCGCGATCTGATACGGGAAGAGGTGCGCAAGGAAATTGAAGACGCCCCTGGAAAGTTGATCCGAGATCTTTTGGGATCGAGGGGGGAAGATGGAAAAGAAAAGAAAGGAAGGAAGACCGCGGGCGAGGAAACGCGCAAAAAAGCCTCATCGGACGGGGAGTTGGCGGATTCTTCAGGGGAAGGAAACTCCGGCAAGAATGAAGGAAAGACCGATTCGGGACCGAAAGACCTTTTGGGTGGAATCCTGGGAGCGGCCACCAAGGTGTTTAAGGCGGTCGACCGAATTGGATTGGACGTGACTCAGATGAGCGAAGTCGAGGAGATGAGTCTCGGACGGGCCATGAACAAGCGTTTTGTCGCCGAACATGAGGTGGTGTCGGACGCAGCGACGGCAAAACGCATTCGTGCTCTGGCTGCTCCGCTATTGGAGCAACGGATCCGGAAGGGGATTGAATACCAAATCAAGGTTTTCAAAATGGATGTTCCCAATGCGTACAGCTTTGCAGGGGGGTATGTCTACATGAGCACGGGGTACTTGAAGGAGTTTCCGTCGGACGCGGCCTTGAGTTTCGTGTTGGGGCATGAGATCGGGCACGTGGACCTCAAGCATTGCATAGAAAAAATGCAGTATTTGGTTATTGGGACCGAAATCGCTGGGGATTTGGCGAATCTGGCCGCTGCAGCGTATTTGACGCTACGCTCCTCCTACTCCAAGGAGCAGGAATTTAGCGCGGACGAATTTGGATTTCGCGCTGCGCGGCACGCAGGCGTGCCTGCGGAGGCGCTCATTCAAGGCCTGCGCGATCTTGATAACTATCAAAAAAGGGAGGAGCCCGCCGCCGGGCAGGAAAAAGCCGAGAACAAGGAATCCAGTCTGGATCAGGTTTTCAGCACGCATCCGGCGACCTCCGCCCGCGTCAAGAGGCTTGAGGTGTTGTCTCGGAAGATGGAAGCAACCGCTCAACCACCGCGGGATTCGAGCGCTTCTGGGCCCGGACCATCGCTTCAAAAGCCCGGCTCGAAGGGAGACTCAAAAGGGGGCTGAGAGTCCGCTATTCCGTATCTGTCCGCCGATCTGGCTGCGCTCGCCAAACGGTTACATTCAAGATTCTCCGCCGCCCCTATTGTTTTCGGGTCGTCTCGAAGGTGCGCGAATGGCTCCGGGAGGGCACTGAAATCGTGTAGGTCCCCGCGTCCGGGCTCACAGTGCACTTCACTCCGTGGGCCGCGCAGTCTTTGGCGAGGTCCCCATGGTTGGCGATGTGTTCCTTTGGTGCGTTGGGCGCCCCCTCGCCCGCAACGTTTTCGTGCACCTGGTACATGGCCTGAAGGCCCTTGACCTCCCTCAACGCTTCCATCGCACTCTTACTGGTCCCCTTGCGCGGACCGTTGTTCATCACAGAAACGGTCGGCGCCAAACTCTTTACAAGGATGGGGTTGTTGCTCACGTCGAGCCCGTGGTGGTTGACCTGGTACAGGTCCACGGTCCCGACCAGATTCTTGGGGCACACCAGCCTTTCCTCAGCGTTCCAAGTCAGGTCACCCCCGTCAAAAAAACGGAATTCCCCGACCTGAAGAAGCAGCACCACGCTGTTGGCATTGTCCGAATTGTCGGCCGGTTTCGGGGGCACGGTTCCGCAAAACGCGTTCTCCGGAAGGGAAACGCCCTCGGGAGTGGCAAACCTTTGATTTGCGCCAAGGCAACGCAGCGAAAGCTTGGGCGCACCGGTGTGCGTACTCTGGCGCAGCGGAACAAGGTCCCCCGCCACAAGCTGCACCCGCTTCTCCACCTTTGCCTCACGGTAGGGAGCACTGGTCACGGCCCACAGCTTTGGGTTTCCGCCAGCATCCGGCGGGGCATCCGGCAGCCCCTTGTCGTAAAGGGTCCCAACCGGCATCAATTCGGCAAGGTCCGCAACGCCTCCAAAATGGTCGATGTGGAAGTGCGTCACCACCAGATGGTCGATTCTCTTCAGGCCCGCTCCCGTGGCCACCTTGTGGATGCGTGCGGCATCGCGCCCCTCCGGATTACCGGCATCAATGAGCACCGACTCCCCTTCCGGGGTGATGACAAGGGTGGAGCCGCCACCCTCAGAATCAATCCAGTAAATCTCAAGCGGCTTGCCGGCCGCCGCGCCGGAAAGAGGGGGCGTCGCACACCAAAGCAGGGCGCTCGCTGCAAACCAAAATGTTAGGGAGGTCTTTTTCACTGGGGGGATGAATGCATGCTGGGCTGAAACCGCCGAACGGCGCTCGGGCAGGTTCAACGCTGAGAGGCACCGGTCAACCTCCAAAACCTTCCGCGATGGCGTCGTGCGGTAGCCCGCTGTTTTACCAAGGGGCTTTCAGGGTACCACCCAAGGACTACGCACGGCCAAAATCGGCTGTATGCGCAGCCGTCAGCACCGGCGGAAACTGCGTTCCCACCGCGACATCCCACTCTGCATTCGTGGTTCCTTGCTGTTCTCGGTGGGTACCTTTCGCCTCGCTCAGGATGGACCGGGTAGTCATCCGCAGATGACTCAGATTGCCACAGATGTTTTTATGAGTTCCACTCATCTGCTAGAGGTGTGCCTAGAAATCTGCGGCTCGTAATCCAAAGCTGCCAAAGTTGCCAAAGCTGCCAAAGTTGCCAAAGCTGCCGAAGTTCCCGAAGTTTCACGTAGCGAGCGGGGCGCTCTTGCTCCCGGAGGGAGCAAAGATAGATAGCTGGGCGGCAGCGAGGCTTTGCGAGCGCCCTCGGTCCCTTCCAACGAGAGCGCCGGCCCCGGCGGGGCCGGAGAACCAGGGCGCGCCCACAGCGGGGCGGTCTTGCGCCCCTCCCGGGGCGGGCCGCTGTTTTTGGCGAGACCGGTGGCGGTGCTCGCGGGGCTCGCTTGCCGACCGGCTCACTATCGGCAGGTCCGCAGGGCCCCAAGGCCCGGCAGGCAGGATGCCAGCCCCACTTTCAAGCAGGCAAGGATGCGTGTGCTTCCAAAATTTCCTCCAGAGCAACCGCCAATCAAGGCTCCTGCCAGTTCCCGAGGTGTCCGGTCTCGCTTCCCTGAGCCTCTCACCCACTGAAACTCGCTAGATGCCAAAAAGTAGGCGTAGCTAAGAAAGTCTATAACCTTCGGGCCGGCAGCGTCACCTTTGACTGTAGAACGATGAAGCCCGAACCTCATCCAGCCGCCAATCCGCCTGATGATGCCGCGCTGGATCATCAGGTGCGGGCGTTTTTGGCAGCTCGGCCGCTGATTCAAGCGCACATCCACGCGTTGGTTCGAGATGCGGCGCTGGCGGAGGATGTGTTTCAGGAAGTATGGGTGCGCTTTGAACGGGTCACAAGACACGGCGAGATTGTCGTGAATGTTCCTGCCTGGTGCCGGGCGGCGGCGCGGCTCGTCGCGCTGGAGGGGTGGCGCAGGCAACGACGCGAACAACCCACGGAGGATGGGGAACTGGCGGCGCTGGTTGAGAAAGCCTATGAGGAGCAGGACGGGCGGGCGGCTTTCTGGCACGAACATACGGCGGCGCTCACGCGGTGCCTTGACGCGCTACCGTCGCGATCGCGGGATCTTATCACACGCCGTTATCGGAATGCACAGCCCATCGCCGAAATGGCTGCGCAGCTTGGCCAGAGCCTCGGCAGCGTAAAGACCGCACTTTGTCGCTTGCGTCTCGCGCTGGCGGAGTGCGTTCGCAGACGCTTGGAACTCCATCCCAGCTGATATGAACAACGCACGGTTTGAAAAACTGCTCCTCGCCTACGAGGACGCTGCGCTCACGCCGGAGGATCTGGCGGAGTTTAAGCAATTCCTCGCCCACTCGCCCCCAGCCCGGCATCGTCTAGTCGAAAGCGGGGTGATGCAAAACGTTGCTGCGACGCATGTCATGTCGCAAACAGGCAGCGGGGTGAATCCACAAAAAACAGCGCGTTGGCTTGTTTGGCGTCCGCTCACGGCCGCGGCCGCGGGGATTGTGTTAGGCATGTTCTGCAGCTCGGCTGTGCTTGCGTTTGTTGCGCCGATGTTGGGTAAGGCGGTAACGCTTCTCGACGAAAGCTTTGAGTCGGCCCCTGCACCGCTGGCGACGGGTGTGCCAACCGAAGCAGGGGGATGGAGCGGTGATTTCGCCGAAATCGTGGGTGGGCAGAATGGCGTGGCACCGCACGGCGGGGCGAAGATGTGGCGCTTTCTCCGTGCAGACAATGCGGTGGATGCGGGTGCGCAGGCGAGCTACGTCGGCGAGGCGATTCGGATTGTCGATCTGCAGTCGTTGCGCGGCAGGGGCGTCAGAGCGGGCAGCCCCATCGAGCTCAGCGCTTGGTTTGCAGCGGGGCAGACGGTTCCCGGCGCTCGTTACCATTGGAATCTCAAGGTGGCCGCGTTTGAAGGCAGTCTCGCGGAGGCCCCGAAGCTTTGGGGAAAGTGGGCCGAGACGTGCACCAGTCTGGTGCGGCGCGAGG
>CAMCIN010000169.1 GCA_945874745.1 Akkermansia muciniphila
GCAAGAGCGGAACCCCCTGCGGAAACTGCGGCAAGTGCTGACGCTGCGGAACTGCTGAGAAAGTGACGGCGTGCGATGTTCATGAGGTGGGGTGGGAAGGCCTGGTTTTGAGACTCCTCTGCATCTTTTACAAGGGGGCGGGGAGCAAACAGGCTATTTTCAGCGCAGCCGTGAGGAACCCCGGAGGGGCCGTTGTTCTCAGGCGGGTCCGGTCCTTTCTATTTGGCGTTCCCGGCGCTCGCGTGCCTCAGGATCGCCGAACGCATTGCCTCGGAAGAGCGCGGCGGCACCGCGTGACCGCTCAGGGGCTCGTCCACAATGGTCGCCTCCCCCGCTACGGCGTTGAAGGCCGCGTATCCTCCTGTCGGAGGGCACGTCGTATCAATGAAGCCGACCGTGACAATTCCGGACGCCTTGGTGCGGGCCGCGAGATTCACCGCGTCGTAGTACCGGACCGCTTCGGTCACGTGGTCTGGGGTTGTTCGCCGGTTGGGATGAGTTTCGGCCAGCCGTTGATCCGGCCCGCCTTAAAACGGGTGTGGTCGCCCATCGCGGGCACACCCGCTGCAAAAAACGTCAACCGGGAATCCAGTCCTACTGCTACAAGCGCCTGCGCCCCGCCCTGGCTGCTGCCGCTGACGATGACGGTGCGGCCGTTCCACTCCGGCTGTGCCGTCAAAAAGTCCAGCGCACGCACCAAATGGACCCGGAACCTCACCGTCTCACCCCGCGTGTAAAGGGAGTCGGCATGGGGGGGTCCGGGAAGACCTCCAGCTCGCTCCGGGCCGGGCCAGCGGCCGGCGGCCGGCGGGGCGGGAGTCTGTGCAAAGAGGCACAGGCCACCAAGGGAGAGAGAGGGAAGCGGAGCAGCCCCGTAAAACCATGTCGGAAAGGGACGTGACAGGCAGGGTGTTTTGTGGATAGATCGCGCCACTTACCTCCCACCCCGACCTTGCCGTGAGACTTCCTCCCCTGTTCTGGTCCGCGTCTATTTGGTGCGCTGCGCTGCTTTTGAGCGGCATGTCGCCCGCTCGACGCCTTTGCGCCGCCGAGACCGTCCCCTCAAAGACCACCTATCAAAAGGCGTACGGCAATTCCAAGGGCGCCCCCTCGGTCGACGCCGCACGCGAGTTGCCGAGGTATCCGGCCGTGGCTCCGAAGGACGCCCTCAAAACCTGGCGCGTAAAGGCCGGGTTTCGGCTGGAACTGGCGGCAAGCGAACCACAGGTGCGCGATCCCATCGCGGTCTGCTTTGACGAACGCGGGCGGATGTTCGTGTGCGAGATGATCGACTATTCGGAAATGCGCGACGCCAGTCCGCATCTGGGGCGCGTCTCCGTACTCGAGGACAAGGATGGTGACGGGTACTATGAGACGAGCACTGTGTTCGCCGATAACCTCCCGTGGCCCACCGGTTTAATTTGGGCCAACGGCGGACTCTATGTCGCCGCCACACCGGACATCTGGCGGTTTGAGGACCGGGACAACAACGGCGCTGCGGAGGTCCGCACCCGGGTCTTCACC
Source organism: Akkermansia muciniphila (assembly GCA_945874745.1). Lineage (GTDB taxonomy): Bacteria > Verrucomicrobiota > Verrucomicrobiia > Chthoniobacterales > Chthoniobacteraceae > Chth-196. Next base: position 1,525 of record CAMCIN010000169.1, read on the forward strand.
GGCTTTGGCACCGGCTTGAAGCTGCTCAACGTGCAGAGCCTCCTCAACAGTTTCCAATGGGGGCCCGACAACCGCGTCCACGTACTCGCCGGCGGCGGCAACCGTGGTGTGGTAACCTGTCCGCTGCGGCCCGAACTGCCCGGCCGGGAACTCGGCGGACGGGACTTTTGGTTCGACCCGCTTACCCACGAGTTCGGCCTGGAACCGGGCGGTGCCCAGTACGGAATGAGCTTTGATGATCTGGGCAGAAAATTCGGGTGTTCCAACTCCGACCATCTGCAGTACTGGGTCCACAACGATCCGGTGGCCGACAACGCGGAGGCCCCGGTGCTCCCGCCCCCGGCGCCCCGCTTGAGCATCGCCAAGGACGGCGGCGCAGCGGAGGTTTTCCGCCTGAGTCCCGACGAGCCGTGGCGGATCGTCCGGACCCGCTGGAGGGTCGCCGGTTCCGTGCCCGGTGGGGTCGAGGGCGGCGGGCGCGTCAGTGGCTACTTCACGGGTGCGACGGGTACAACCCTCTACAGGGGAGACGCCTACGGCCCAGATTTCGTCAACAACAGCTTTACCGGTGACGCCGGCGGCCAGCTCGTCCACCGCAAGCGCATCAGCGTCGGCCCCGACGGTGTCGCACTCACGGCCGAGCGGCCGTCCGACGAGGCCGACATGGAATTCGCGGCCAGCACCGACACCTGGGTGCGCGTGGTCAACTTTGCAAACGCACCCGACGGCTGTCTCCACGTATGCGACATGTACCGCGAAGTCATCGAACACCCCTGGTCCATTCCCGATGAAATCAAACGGCACCTGGACCTCAACAGCGGCAACGACCGCGGCCGGATTTACCGGATTGTGCCGGACAACCCCGGGTGGAGCCGCCGGGCCGGAGCGCCCGGCCTGGCCGATGCGGACACCACCCAGCTTGTCAAAACACTCGCGCATCCCAACGGCTGGCACCGGGACACCGCCTCGAGGCTCCTCTCCGAAAGGCGGCCGGCAGGGAGCGCCGTCCTGCTGGAGGCGCTGCTCAAGGATTCCGCCAGCGCACTCGCCAGGCTTCACGCGCTCAGTGTGCTGCATTCCACAGACCTCCTCTCGCAGGAAGCCCTTTCCCGCGCCCTCTCCGATTCCAGCCCCACCGTACGCGGCCGTGCCGCGCTGCTGGCAGCGGCCAGTTTTGGGAAGGTCGTCCCCGAGCCCGCGACCCTTTCCGCGCTTGCCCGGCTGGCCTCCGACCGGGATGCCCGCGTCCGTTTTGAGTGTGCCCGCACTGCGGTCGGACTGCTGACACCGGAGACCAAGGAGATCCTTTCCGGTCCGCTTCAAGCGCTTGCCCGGTCCGACCATGCACACCCGTGGATTGGGCCCGCCCTACTCCAGCCCCGGCACGGAGCGCACGGTCCCCACGTGCTCTCCCCCTTGCTGGCGCAGCCGGATTTCACAGGTGTCGCCGCCCCTTTTGTGTCCCGGCTGCTCGAGCTTCGGGCCGCCACCGAGCCGGCCTCGGTCTTTCCCGAGTTGCTGCGCTTTGCGCTGACTCCTCGCCCCAATCCCGGCCATCTGCGCGCCATCGGACAGGGGCTTACGCGTAATGGCGGCAGTTTGGAAAAGGCGGACCGGGACGGGTTGCTTGCGCCAGTTTTCGCAGAGGCGAGGCAGCTCGCGGTTCGCTCTGACGCGACGCTGGAGCGCAGGCTGGAAGCATTGGAGTTGTTGTCTGTCGCCCCCGAGGCCGTCACGGTCTCCGCGTTGGAGGCGTGTCTCGGCGCCGGGCAGGATGATGGCTTTACAGCCGAGGCGGTCAGGCTCCTCTCCCCCCGAGCGGGCGGCGCGCTTTCCCGGCTGCTGCTTGCGGGTTGGGCGGGGGCGGGGCCGCTGACCAGGGAGGGCATCTTGAACGCGCTCCTCGCACGGGAGGACCGCACGCTGGCGCTGCTCGAAGCCTTTGTAAAAGGTGAGGTGCCGGTTGCCGCGCTGAGTCCGGCCCGGGTCCAGGCCTTGGTCTCGAGTAAGGTGCCTGCGCTCGCCGGCAAGGCGCGCGTGGCGCTGGCAGAGGTGTTGCCGCCCTCCCGCGAAAGCATTGCGGCAAAATACCAGGCGGCGGCCACGCTGGCGGGCGACGCGGAGCGCGGGAGTAAGGTGTACGACGCGCGCTGCCAAGGTTGCCACCGCGCTGCGGGCCGCGGCCTCCAGGTCGGCCCGGACCTCCTCACGGTCAAGGGCAAGGGCAGGGAGGCGCTGCTCACCGCGATCCTTGAGCCAAACAAGGAGGTCGCCTCGCAGTACATCGTCCACACAATCACTACCAAGGCCGGCGATATTTACACGGGTATGATTGCGGAGGACACAGCGCAGGCGGTGACGCTTTTGCAGGGGGGCAGCGTCCCGCAGAACATTCAAAGGAAGGACATCAAGGGTTCCAGCTCCGAGGGCAAGAGCATGATGCCCGAGGGTTTGGAGGCCGGGTTGGAGTCGCAGTCTGTCGCTGACCTTCTGACCTTCATCGAGACCCTCCCCTAACCCATCCGCCACCATGCTGCTCCGGCTCCTCCTCCTCCAACTGCTGCTGTGTCTTCCGGCATTCGCACAGGGCCCTGTACGGCTGGCAACCTTTGACGTGGACGCCACCCCGCCGCTGGGTGCGCCAATGGCGTACGACACGGTCAAAAGACTCGATGAAATGACCCTCCGTTGCCGGGGCGTCGTGTTGCTTGGCGCGGGTGCGCCCATTGTGCTGTGCGCCGTGGACTGGATCGGCATCGCGAATGAGGGCCACGACGCGTTTCGCGCGGCGCTCGCCGAGGCGGCAGGCACGACCTCCGCGCGTGTCGCGGTCCACGCGCTGCACCAACACGATGCCCCAGGGTGCGACTTCACCGCCGAGCGGCTCCTCAAAGAGCACGGGATTGCCGGGTACACCCGTTTTGAAGGCGCCTTCCACCGGGAGGTCATCGCGCGTGCGGCGGACGCGATCCGTGCGGCGCTGCCTGCGGCGCGGGAGGTCACCCACTGGGGCTGGGGTGAGGCGGTGGTCAAGGAAGTCGCCAGCAACCGGCGCATCGCCGGGCCGGACGGCCGCATCCGCGCCTCGCGCACCTCCTCGACCAAGGACCCCGCGGTCCGGAACGAACCCGAGGGGCTCATTGATCCGGTGGTCACCTCCCTTTCCTTTTGGCACAAGGACGCCCCGGTCGCAGTCCTCACGGGCTATGCCTGCCATCCGCAGAGCTACTACAGGCTGGGGATTCCGCATCCGGACTTTCCGGGAATCGCGCGGTTCATCCGGGGCCAGTCCTTTCCGCACACCCTGCACGTGCACTTCAACGGGGCGGGCGGGAATGTGACGGCGGGGAAGTACAATGACGGCGCGTGGGAAAACCGCATGGCGCTGGCCAACCGGCTTGCGGACGGCATGAAACAGGCGCTGGACGCCACCGTGAGGAAACCGCTCGCGGCGGCCGACATCGGCTGGACGAGCGTGCCGGTGCGGCTGCCGCCTGCGCCGCATCTGAACGAGGAGGATTTGCTCAAGAAGCTCAAGGAGACACCCGCGCGCGGGTACATTTCCTACGCGGACCAACTCGCATGGCTGACCCGCTGCCACTCGGGGCGAGCGCTTGAGGTGACCTGCCTGCGTGTAGGCGACGCCCGGATGTTGCACCTCCCCGGGGAACTCTTTGTCGAGTACCAGCTTGCCGCCAAGGCGATGCGGCCGGACCTGCATGTGACCCTGGCGGCGTACGGGGACTACGGCCCCGGGTATATCGGCGTGGAAAAAGCATACGCCGAAGGCGGCTACGAGACGGGTCCAAACTCGTCGAGCGTCGCCCCCGGGGTGGAGCCGATCCTGTTGGGTGCGATGAAGGAAGCGTTGAACGCACCGTAGCAGCGGCGGGCAGGGGGCCAGGAATGAGGGTCTCTGCGCAGGAATAAAGCCCAGCCCCTCCCGGCAGTCGGTTACGCCCGCCGCGAAGGGGAGCGACCCTATTACCGGACCGGCAGCTCCTTGAGCAGGTCTTCCATGGAGACGACGCGTCCGTTGGCTAGGAGGAGCATGGGGCCTAGGCCGTGACTCGGTGTGCGCTCAATAAACCAAGGATGGCTGGGCCACTGCAGTGCTGCCCCTGGCTCCCTGCTAAATTGGGTCGGCACATAGTCGAGCCTCTTTTTGAGGAGCGCTTTGGGAGTGCCGTTGGTCCTGATTTTCGCCTCAATCGTAGGACAGCGCCAGGTTTGTTCCGTGGCGCCGTAGGGTGCTAGCGAAGCAATCCACTGCGCTGCGGCCGTCTCCTCTTGTTGACCAGAAGTGGGGGCGGCGGAATCGGACGCAGAGGGCTGAGGCCAGATGTTGTTGTGGTCACTGAGGTAGGCGGCTGTGTGGACTCCAAGCCCTTTTAAGTTGGCAGCGCATTTGAGTCCTTGAGCGCGAGTGCGAAAGTGGCCTGCAAGCGGGGCGCCGAGTGTCAACAAGATTGACAATACTGCAAGAACGCAAAGCAGTTCTAGCAGTGTAAACCCCGCCCGGCGGCGGTTGCTGCCCAGCATATACCCGGGAGACATGCGAGCCCCGGTCAAATCCGCCATTAGTTTCCGGGCTGTGGGGCCGCCCCGCCGTTTGCCCCGCCATTGGGCGGAAGCGCCACCTCGATTTGGAAACTGGTGGCCTCCGTTGGGGGGGTGAAGGGAGCGAGCGGCGAAGCGGTGGTGTCCTGACGCACGCCAGTTGCGGCCAGGGTCATGAAGGATCTGGCCACCGGGGCCTGCCGGACGGCAGCGATATCGTATTTCGTAGTCGTAATGGTGTTTGTGGCATTCTGGGTAGTGCCGACCGTGGTGGCTGTCCCCGCGGTGACTGTGGAGCCCTTAGCTAGATCGCTCGCCTCGGTAACTACGGAGGTTTGCACCGATCCCGCCGTGACTGAGGAGCCCTTAGCCAGATCGCTCACCTGCGTAACTGTGGAGGCTTGCACCGATCCGGCCGTGACTGAAGAGCCCTTAGCCAGATCGCTCGCCTGCGTAACTGTGGAGGCTTGCAGCGAGCCGGCCGTAACGCTGGACCCTTTAGTGAGGTCACTGTTTCTGGAATCACCAGATATCGAATTGGTATTGGTCGTTGAGCCGCTCAGGCTGTTTGAGCTTGTGCCCGTTGATTCCGAATTCGTAGTGCTGGACCCGTCTGGATTGGCAGTTGTGTTTGTTGTAGATGAGACCAACGAAGAATCAATGGAATTTGTAGCCGCGGTGTTTGTGGCGGCACTTTGTGTCGCGGTTGCGGTCTGGCTCGCGTTTGCGTTTTCGGAGGCGACCTGGTTTTGATTCTTGTTCTGGGTAGCGGTTGCGGTCTGGTTCGCGTTTGCGTTTTCGGAGGCGACTTGGTTTTGATTCTTGTTCTGGGCCGCGGTTGCGCTCTGACTCGCGTTTGCGTTTTCAGAGGCGACTTGGTTCTGATTTTTGTTCTGGGTCGCGGTTGCGCCCTGCCCTGCCGTGGAGTTCAGACTGGAAACTTGGTTCTCATTCTTGTTTTGGTTGCTGACCGCGTTGTTGACGGCGCTGGAGGTGTTCGTATCCAAAACGACTTTGGCCAGCAGGGGGTCATACCTGAAGTACTTGGCTTCGCCAGCCACCTCGATAAGGCCCGAGATGTAGTCGAGGCTGAGTGCGAGATCCATTTTGCCGCTCAAAATCGCATCTACCGCGATACCGGATTGCGTTGTGAGACCATTGGTTGCGACGCGAGAGACATAGTGCGACACTTGCGAAACAAGAGCAATCTTCCCGGAACGCTGGTCGACTATCCCCTGCGCATTACCAAGGTACATCAATCCCTGTGCAAAGACCAAAATCCGGCCGCTTGCCATGCCAGACCCTGGAATCGACATCACCATGACTCCCGTCGTCTCGGGATTCACGGGGTCTTCTTCGGGTTTTTTTGTGTCTTTCGGGCGCCCAGCTTCATTCAACTCAACATTGCCGGTCAGCACCACGCCATACATGCCAGCCAAAGCAGACAAGGACCGGCCATTTAATCCGTCGTAAGGGCCGCCGCGGAGGGCCCACGCCTGCACTGTAAGAAAAGGAACGAGCAACAGGAGGGAGAGTACTCTTTTCATCTTGCGAAACGTCCTGTTTTCGAGGCTCCAAGTCAACATTCGATTCTTTCCGCATTTCCGCCGCTGCTCGACATTTTCGACAGGTTCCGCACATTCGGCTCCGTGCAACTGCCCTTCAGTTTTTTTCTCGCCCTCCGTTTCCTGAAACCCAAGCGGACCTTCGTTTCCGTGATCACGGTCATTTCCGTACTCGGGGTGACGCTGGGCATCGCGGTGCTGATTCTGGTGATTTCGGTCATGACCGGTTTTGACCTGGAGTTGCGGCGCAAGGTGCTGGGTTTTGACCCGCACATCGTCGTGACAGGCGCAGGCACCCCACTCGCCGGGTGGCGCGACATTCCCCCTCAGCTGGCCGAATTCAGGGGCGTGACCCGCTCTGCCCCCTTTGTACAGGGGCCCGTGCTTTTGGCCTCGGGGCCGGGGGAGGTCCGGTCGGCGCAAATCCGGGGAGTCGATCCGGTGACGGAGGGGGTTCAGGACGGCGTGCGCAACTCCATTGTCTCGGGGGAGTTTAATCTCGACGGGGAGTCCTGCATCCTCGGGCTGGAACTGGCACGTACGCTGCAAGTGCAGATCGGTGACAAGGTAACCGCCTATCCCGCGAAGGATTTCGGCCCCGTGTTGACGGCGCTCAACGAGGCCGAGGGTGCCGAAAACCCGAAGGCCGCGATTGCGAAGCTCCGCAGCCTGGTGCTGCCGATGGAGCTGACCGTCCGCGGCCTCTTCAGCTCTGGCAGGTACCAATATGATTCCGACGTCTTGTTGGTGCCGCTCCAAATCGCACAGGAACTCTACGGACTGGAGGACAATGTGCACGGCATCAGCGTGTGGTTGCAGGAGCCTTACGCAGCGCCGGTGTATGCCGACAAAATCCGCTCCAAACTCTACCCTGCCTTTTCAAACATCGACGTGCTGACCTGGATCGACCTGAACCGGGAGATCTTCGACGCGATCCGACTGGAGCGTAACACGATGTTCTTTTTATTGCTGTTCATCGTCATCGTGGCGGCTTTCAGCATCATGAACACACTGATCACGGTGACGGTGCTCAAGACGCGGGAAATTGGGGTGATGAAGGCGCTTGGGGCAACGCGCCTTCAGATTGTTTGGGTTTTCCTGCTCCAGGGGATGGCAGTGGGGGTATTTGGGAACCTCACCGGGGTGGGGCTCGGCCTCTCGATTCTGCACTGGCGCAATGAGTTCAAGGACTGGCTGGCAACCAGACTGGGGTTTGAAATCTTCCCCCCAGGCATCTACCAGTTCCGGGAAATCCCTGCGGAACTTGTCCCCGCTGATCTTGCAATTATTTGCCTGAGTGCCTTCGTAATTTGCTCGCTCGCTGCCCTCTTCCCAGCCCTGGTCGCCGCGCGACTGGAGCCGGTGAAGGCGTTGCGTCATGACTGATGTCGGCTGTCGCAGTAGCGGAGGCGCCGCGGGCCCTTGAAGGAGACACTTGTAGCCGCAGGCGGTTTCCTGCGGCAACCTCCCGCTGACTCCTCAGGGAGCGGGAAGTCGTCCACAGCTGACATGGAGCCTGACACCCGGGTTCCCTTGTCCATCAAACCTGAGGTCCGCGAATATACTTCTGACTAAACGGGGAGAGGTCTGCATTTGAGGAAGCCCGCGAGTTTTCCCTCCCCGGCCGGCTCGGATTGTCCGTGAACACGTACTACGTGATTTCAGGACAAAGAGGCGGGGGCAAAATCAGGGGCGGTGGCAGGATGAGGGGCGGTGGTCCGATGAGCGGAGGGGGCAGGATGAGGGGCGGCGGCTCGATGAGGGGTGGCGGCAGAATGAGGGGCGGCGGTTCGATGAGGGGCGGCGGTTCGATGAGCGGAGGGGGCGGGATGAGGGGCGGCGGTTCGATGAGCGGAGGGGGCAGGATGAGGGGCGGTGGCCCGATGAGCG
>CAMCIN010000170.1 GCA_945874745.1 Akkermansia muciniphila
CAAAAACTTTCCCAGCGTTGCCGGCGGCTGGAAGAAAACAGAAGACAGAAAACCGGCATCTCAAAACAAACACACAACCCCACGATGACCGCCTCTCTTGTAGCGTAAACAAACCGCTCGTGAGGTCATTGATTCAGAAACGCGCCGCCTCCAACGGTTCAGTAGGTGTGCCTTCTCTCATTTAGCGTTGAAAAAAGTGGCTCTGATATGTCTCGTTGTCGAAGTAGTGTTGCGCCCTTGATTGATTGAATCTAGTTACTTCCTTCTCCACTTCCATCCACACTTCCCCCAATGAATCCAGCAGCGCGCTTCAGTATTTCCCTTCTCTTTTTTATCCAGTTTTTCATCTGGGGCACCTGGGGCGTTTCGATGGGGACGTGGATGAATACGCTCGGGTTCAGTCCAGTTGACATTGGTAAGGCTTTTGGCGCCACCTCGATTGCTGCGATGATCTCCCCCTTCATTGTGGGGATGATAGCGGACCGTTATTTTTCCGCGCAGCGGGTGCTTGGAACGCTACACATCCTTGGGGGCGTGCTCTTGTACCGGGCTTCCCTCGCAACGAGTTTCTCGGAATTTTACCCGCTTCTGGTGGGGCACACGCTCTGTTACATGCCGACGCTGGCCCTGGCCAACTCGGTGGCCTTTTCGCAGATGCAGGACGCGGCCAAAAGTTTTGGGAGTATACGGGTCATGGGCACCTTTGGCTGGATTGCGGCGGGGATGCTCATTGGGAAGTTGAATCTTGGCGCCCTCGCCGTGCAGTTTCAAATCGGAGCGGGCGTTTCGATCCTGCTCGGACTGTACTGTCTGGTGGCGCTTCCGGACGTACCGCCCAAGGCCAAGGGCCAACCTGCCAGCATCGGGTCCGTGCTCGGACTCGATGCGCTGGTTCTGCTCAAGGACCGCTCTTTTGCGGTGTTTGCGCTGGGGTCCTTCCTGATTTGCATTCCACTCGCCTTTTACTACTCGGGCACTGAACGATTTTTGACCCAGATCGGGGTGGCGGAAGCGCCTGCCAAGATGACTTTCGGGCAGATGAGCGAGGTGCTGTTTATGTTGGTGTTTCCCGTGATGTTTGCACGTCTGGGCGTGAAGAAGATGCTGCTTCTGGGCATGGCCTGCTGGGCCGCGCGGTACGTGTGTTTTGCCTACGGGAATGCCGGTCCCGGGATGGGACTTCTGCTTTTGGGGATTCTGCTCCACGGCCCTTGCTTCGACTTTTTCTTTGTCACCGGCCAAGTGTACGTGGACCAGTGCGCGCCGGAGCGGATGCGTTCAGCCGCTCAGTGTTTCATTGCCTTCCTGACCTACGGGGCTGGGATGCTGGTGGGCTCTGTTTTGCAGGGGTACGTCATTCAGGCGCATTCCGAGGGAGAGAAGGTGAATTGGGCGCCAACCTGGTTGATTCCGGCGGCCGGTTCGATGGGGGTGTTGCTGTTGTTTCTTGCGCTTTTCCGAGAGCCCAAACGTGCGGTGCAGCCCGTGTAAACTCGGTGGCGAGGGGGATGGCCGCGCATTCTTTGTTTTTTTGGCGCTTAAATGCCGCGTGGTTCGGGTATTCATTTCCCTGTGATGAAATCCGCCTCTGAAAAAACACTTCCGCGGATGCCGGCGAGTGTGCCGGTGATGGTGCTCGGCGGGGCTGCCCTGCTGCCCCACAACTGTCTCCCGCTTTACATTTTCGAGCCCCGGTACCGGGCGATGCTTGAGCGGGCGCTGGCCACCGACCGGTTGCTTGCGATTGCCACGCCCCGGAACAGGGAGGGCACCCAGGTGCTGGAGGTGGGGTGTGTGGGACTGCTCCGGGCGTGCGTGCGCAATCCGGACGGAACGGCCCATTTGATTTTGGAAGGACTTAGCCGGGTGCGCTTCATAGGGTGGCCTCAACTGGAGCCTTTTCGTCAGGCCGAGGTGGAGCCCTTCGCGGTGGGGAGCGCCGAGAGCGGGCCCGAGCTGGAGCGGCGGCTCGCGTTTTTGCGGGCGGCTTTGCGCCGGTTTGAGCCCCGGTTGCCTCAGGAGTTGCGCGAAAGGATGGCGCAGATCAACCAGCCCGAGGTGCTGTTGGATATTGCCGCGGGGGTGCTTTTGAGGGACGAGGCTCAACGGCAGGCCCTATTGGAGGAGGCCGACAGCATGCTGCGCCAGCGCTTGTTGCTGCGGTTGCTCGAGGAGATGGAGCCGTCCTGAGAGGCGCCCAGCGTGTCGGGCCGTGGGCGGCCTGAGCGCCTGTTTTGCTGTTTTATGCCGACCATCGCCGTACTGGGAACCTTTGACACCAAGGGGCAGGAACATGCCTTTGTGGCGGAGTTACTCCGGTGCAGGGGCTTTGAGACACTTCTGGTGGACGTGGGGTGTTTGGACCACCCCCTGCTCCCGCCTGACGTGACGGCAGCCGAGGTGGCCGCTGCTTCTGGGGAGGACTGGCGGACGGTGTTTGCGCGGAGGGACCGGGGGGAGTGTGTGGCGCTGATGGCGCGGGCCGCGCCTGTTTTTCTTGCCGGCGCCGTGGCGGCGGGCCGCATTCAGGGGGTGATTTCCTTGGGCGGGGGGGGCGGCACTGCGATTGCGAGCGCTGCGATGCGAGCGCTGCCGGTGGGTTTTCCCAAGGTGATGGTTACTACGCTGGCCAGCGGTGATACCGCGCCCTACGTGGGCACCAAGGATGTCGTGCTCTTTCCGGCTGTAGTCGATGTTTCCGGCCTCAACCGGGTGTCTCGGGTGATTTTTGAAAACGCCGCCGGTGCGATTGCTGGCATGGTGGAGGCTGCTGAGGCGCGCAGACGCGACCCCGAACCGGAACGGCCGTTGGTGGTGGCAAGCATGTTTGGGAACACCACAGTCTGTGTGAACAAGGCCAAGGAGCATTTGGAAAGCGCAGGCTTTGAGGTGTTGGTGTTTCACGCCACCGGGACGGGGGGGCGCGCCATGGAAAGCCTGATTGAGACAGGGCTGGTTTCCGGAGTCCTCGACGTCACCACTACCGAGTGGGCGGACGAGTTGGCGGGGGGGATTCTCACTGCGGGCCCGGGCCGGTTGGAGGCCGCGGGACGCCAGCGTGTTCCCACCATTGTGACGCCCGGTTGTCTGGACATGGTCAACTTTGGCGAGCCCAAGTCGGTGCCGGCAAAATACGCCAAGCGGCAGTTTTACTTTCACAATCCGCAGGTGACCCTGATGCGGACGACTCCCACGGAATGCCACAAGTTAGGTGCCATTCTTGCCTCCAAGGTGAATGCTTACCAGGGGCCGGTGAGCGTGTTGCTTCCCCTGCGAGCGGTGAGCATCATCAGCGCCAAGGGCCAGTCCTTCTACGATCCCAAGGCCGACGCCGCCCTCTTTGACGCAATCCGGGCCGATCTGGACAAGCGGATTCCCCTCATCGAGATGGACGTGCTTATCAATGAACCGGTCTTTGCCGAGGCCTGCGCCAAGGAGTTGTTGCGTCTCATGCAGCAGCCAGCTTAAGGAACCTTGGCTTTTGCGTAATTCCGCCTCCTGTCGAGTTTGGTTTCTTCCCTCGTCCAATGAAAGCCATCATCCTGCTGAGCGCCTCCGCCGTTGGGGGCTTGTGCCTTGGGCTGGCGCTTGAGGCAGTGGGGCGTGCGGGGGCACGCTCCGCTCCGGGGGAGACTGCCGCCGGGGGAGTGGCGGCGAATCCGGCCGGCGAGGTGCCCGTGGCTTCTGCTCTGCCGGGGCACGCGGAGGGCGAGACCTTCTCGAGCCTACCCCCCGAGCGCCAGAAAGACGCGCTGCTACGCTGGTGCTCCAAACGGTCTGCCCTGCGCAGCACCAGCGACGAGTTGACTATGTTGCGGGCGGTCAAGACGCTCTCCTATGAGCAGGCAGTAGCGCTGCTGGAGGGCGTCGCTTCGGCAACGGCGGGCAAGGGGGATTCGGTGGACTTTGTACGGGTGGCGCTCAAGGAACGGCTCGCTGCGTTGGATCCGAAGCTTGCGCTAGAGCAGGGCCGGCAACGGGGGGACTCGCAGCTGCGCTCCGCTGCGGTGGTCGCGCTTACGCAGAAAAACGCGGCGGAAGGGCTGCGCGCGGTGGCACAGCTTTCCGAAAAAGAGAGGGAGGGGGTGTGGGCTCTGGCGACGACCCTCACGAAGCCGGGCGGGAGCATTCAGGATTTGGCTGTTCTGCTAAAGGAAATGCCCCAGTCGGCCAAGGTCAGCGCCTTTTCCCTTGGACTGGAGGGGAGCCTTGGGTGGTTGGCCGCGAAAAGGATGGTCACGGATCCCGTCGGGGGTCTGGGAGAGTTGCGCCAGATCTCGGCCGAATTGTTGGAGGCCAAGGGACTGGGGAAGGCGAGCCCGTCAGAACAACAGCAGGATCAGCTCCACACGATCATGGCGACGATGCTTGAGTTGCGTGCACTGTCTCCGGCGGCGGCCCGGACCGTTTTTGATGCCCTGAGCGAGGGAGAACGGAGCAACTTTCTGGTGTCGCTGGAGGCGGCGGCCCGCTTGAAGGAAACGGGCCCAGATGCGGCGGTTCGTTTTGCGGAAACGCAGGCGAGGGAGGAATCCGTCAAGGAGGCGGCGCGCGGGGTTTGGCAGGCGCTGGCCCAGCAGGACCGCAGTGCGGCGCTCCAATGGATTGAGTCACTCTCTGAGGGGCCATTTCTCGAGGGAGTGTTTTCCTCTCTTATGAGGGAGGCTGCGATACGTGCCCGGAACCACAGGAATGCGCAGGATGCCTTTCAAGCGGGCGCCGAGTTGCTTTCGAAGAAGACGCAGTTGGATTATTATTCCTTTTTGGTTTCCAAGAACCCGCTTGCTCCCAGCGAAGTGATTGCCAGTCTGCCGCTCTCGGACGCCGATAAACAGGAACTGCGCCGGAGGGCCGCTCCGGTCAAGGTGAAGTAGCGGGCGTTTATTCTGTTTCGACTTTTCATCTCATGGCTCCCCGCCTGTTATCCGCATTTTGTTTACTCGCCGCCGGGGCTGGATATCTGGGCGCCGGCCTGTTCAGCCGGGGCGTATTGGAGCCGGTTCGCGGAGCGGTTGGTCAGTCGGGTGGGGAAGTTGAGCGGCACCCGCCCGCCGGCGGGGGTTCGCCGGCGGTTGTATCAAGCGCCGGGCACACCCAAAGGCGGATGCAAAGTTTGCGGGAGTTTGCCGAGAGCTCCGAGGCAACCTCTCCGGCGGATGCAAAGCTCGCCTTCATGGAAGCGGTGAACCAGCTGTTACCTGCGGAGTTGGCGGAACTGCTTTCTAGGGAGGCTGAAACCACCAACCTTTTCCGGACCATCCAACCGGATTTTGAATATGCTGCGCGCCGGCTTTCGGAAATAGCGCCGGAGAAGGCCGCCGAACTGTGGCTGAAACGGAAAGGGGGCCTTTTAGGCGGCGAAGCGCTTCTGGCGCCCTGGGCGAACCAGCATCCGGAGGCCTTTGTTTCTTGGAGTTTGGGCCTGCCTGCAGATGCACAGAAGGCGGCGGCCGGTGTCCTAGGCGAACTAGCCCGGGTAAATCCGGAGCAATTTGCCGCGCTTGCTTCTCAGTTGGCGCAGTCTCCGGGCGGTGTGGCTGGAGCGCGTGGCGCCATTCGGGGGATTTCTCAAGGTGAGGGTAACGCGCAGGACCCCGCCGCCGCGCTTGCCTACGCAAAGGGCCTGCCCGACGGGCCGGTGCGCAGCGCCGCTCTCGCGGAGACGGCCCAGGCGTACGGACTGGACCGTGTCAGTCTGGCGGCGCATCCCGACGTGCGCGATGCCCTTGCTGCTCTGGGGCCTGCGGAAGCCCGCAATGTTGGAAAGCAGTTCGCTGCGGCTGCCAACAAGCTGCCTCAGGGACCGGTGCGTGAAAGCGCCTTTGCGGCCCAGATCAGTAACGCAGCCCAGAAGGACCCCCAGTCCGCCGCCAAGAAAGTCGAAGCGCTTTCCGGTTCGGCGGATTACCCTGCCGCGGTGCGCGGTTTTGTCGAGGCCACTGCCAAGAAAGACCCAGCCGCGGCTCTGGATTGGGCGCTGAGCATCGGGCCACAGGGGGGGCAGCGTACGGCGGCCCTGGAGAAGGCTGCGGTGGAATATTTTCGGCAAAAGCCAAACGAGGCATGCAAGTGGGTGACTACCGCGTCTCTGAGTGCCGAGGAATATTTTCTGCTGACAGGCTTCCGCCGTTGAATGGCCGTTTTCCTTGGGGCCCGCTCCTGCTAAAGGCTTGCGGAATCATGGCTGCCCACTCCCGTTCCTCCTCTCTTTTTGCTGAAGCACTCACGTTGATCCCCGGTGGGGTGAATTCTCCCGTCCGCGCATTCCGGGGTGTGGGCGGGGAGCCGTTTTTTGTGGACCGCGCCGAGGGCGCCCACATCTGGGATGTCGACGGACAGCGTTACGTGGACTTTGTCGGCACTTGGGGACCGGCGATTCTCGGACACGCGCCCAAAGTGGTACGCGAGGCGATTGCCACGACGGCGGAGCGGGGGGTGAGTTTCGGGATCCCCAACCCGCTGGAGGTGGAAATGGCGCGTACCATTGTGGAATGGGTGCCCAGCATCCAGAAGGTGCGCATGGTCAGCAGTGGCACGGAGGCGACGATGTCCGCGATCCGTCTGGCACGAGGCTTCACCAAGCGGGACAAGTTGGTGAAGTTCGAAGGGTGCTACCACGGGCATGTGGACTCGCTGCTGGTCAAAGCGGGCAGTGGCGCGCTCACGCACGGAGCGCCCGACAGCGCTGGTGTGCCGGCGGCGCTCGCTGCACTCACTCTGACGCTTCCCTATAACGATCCGGAAGCACTGCGGGCGCTTTTCGCCACCCAGGGCAGCGAAATCGCCGCCGTGATTGTGGAGCCCGTGCCGGCAAATGCCGGGTTGTATCTGCCCACGCCCGGTTACCTCGAGTTGATGCGCCAACTCTGTACGGAGCACGGTGCCGTGTTGATTTTTGACGAGGTCATGACCGGCTTCCGTTTGGCTAGGGGCGGCTATCAGGAACTCTGCGGCATCGTTCCAGATCTGACGGCCCTGGGCAAAGTAATCGGGGGCGGCCTGCCGGTGGGCGCGTTTGGCGGGCGTGCCGAAATCATGAACTGCCTTTCCCCGGACGGACCCGTCTACCAGGCGGGCACCCTTTCGGGCAACCCGCTGGCGCTGGCCGCCGGTCTGGCGCAGTTGCGTGAGATGGCACGCATCGACGGCTGGAAGCGGCTCGAGGAAACGGGCGCTGCCTTCGAAGCCGGCGTGCGCCGCGCGCTCAAGTCCGCGGGACGCGACTACAACTTCCGCAGGATCGGCTCCATGTTCTGCCTCTATTTCACCGGTGCTGAGGTGCACGACCTAGCCTCCGCACAGCACAGTGACAAGGCCGCCTTTGCGCGCTTCTTCCACGGGTGCCGCGAACGGGGCGTTTATTTTGCGCCATCTCAGTTTGAGGCGGGGTTTCTCTCCGTTGCGCACGCACAGGTGGACTTGGACGAGGTGGAGAAAATCACCACCGAGGTGCTCGCCTCACTGTAGTCGTCCCCGTTCAGTCAAGGCCCGCCTGAGGGGGAAAGGGGGCCGGCGCCGTGCGGCACTCGCCGGATCCATCTCCGTATCATGATGCGTGAGTTTGTTCCTTGCCCAGCCCCACTCCACGCGGTTTATTTGTTTCCGACCAATGGCACCGATTCACCCGCTCCTTTCTCTTCTTCAAAAGCGCATTGTTCTTATCGACGGCGCCATGGGCACCATGGTTCAGCGCTACAAACTCGACGAGGCAGCCTACCGGGGCGAACGCTTTGCCCGCTGGTCCGGTAAGGACCAGAAGGGGAACAACGAACTGCTCCTGCTCACCCGTCCCCAAGTCATCGAGGAGATTCACACCGGCTATCTGGAGGCCGGCTCCGACATCATTGAGACCAACACCTTTTCTGCCACCACCATTGGGGAGCACGACTTCCTGTTCCAAGGTGAGCACGGCAAGCGCAAGGATCCGGACTTCATCGAGCGGGTGATCCGGGACCCCTTCATGCGGGAGACGGTGCGCGAAATGAACCTAGCTGCGGCCCGGATAGCCCGGGCGGCTGCCGACCGCGTGAAGGAAAAAACGGGGCTGCCGAAGTTTGTCGCGGGCGCCATCGGGCCGATGCCGGTGACCCTTTCGATCTCGCCGGACGTGGGAGACTCGGGGTTCCGGACGGCGACCTTTGAGCAGTTGCGTTTTTCCTACAAGGAGCAGGTGGAGGCGTTGTTGGAAGGCGGGGTGGACACGCTTTTGGTGGAAACCATCTTCGACACGCTCAACGCCAAGGCCGCTTTCGCAGCAATTTTGGAGGTCTACGAGGAGCAGGGGATCGACGCGGTTCCCTCAAACGGCGGAGGCAAATTCACGCCTGGGCGCCGCCGGATTCCGATCATGGCATCGGTGACCTTCACGCAGGCGAACAACGACCGCAACCTAACGGGGCAGACGCCCGAGGCGTTTTGGAACTCCATTTCGCATGTGCCGCTTTTGAGCGTGGGAATCAACTGCGCACTGGGGCCCAAGGAAATGCGCCCGCGTGTGGAGGACCTCACCAAGTGCGCCCCCGTCTACCTGAGCGTGTACCCGAACGCCGGTCTGCCCGACCCGCTTTCGGAGACTGGCTTTCCTGAAACGCCCGAGTCGCTCGCTCCCCAGTTGGGGGCTTGGGCGCAGGAGGGGTTGCTCAACATCATCGGCGGTTGCTGCGGCACGACGCCCGCGCACATTGCCAGCATGGCGGAGGCCGTGCGCGAGCATGCCCCGCGGGTGGTTCCCGAGATTGCGGATGACGGGGTGCTGCGGCTCTCCGGCTTGGAGGCGTTTAACATTTCCTCCGCCACCAACTTTGTGAACGTTGGGGAACGCACCAACGTCACCGGTTCGCCCAAATTTCAAAAGCTGGTGCTTGCCGGCGATTACGAAGCGGCGGTGGCCGTGGCCAAGCAACAGGTGGAGAACGGCGCCCAGATCATTGACGTCAACATGGACGAGGGGATGCTCGACGGCGTCGCGGCCATGACCCGTTTTTTACAGCTCATCGGCCCCGAACCGGACATTGCCAGGGTGCCTGTGATGGTGGACTCCTCCAAGTGGAGCGTGTTGGAGGCGGGACTCCAATGTTTGCAGGGCAAGGGGGTGGTCAATTCCATTTCCCTCAAGGAGGGAGAGGAAAAGTTTTTGGACCAAGCGCGGCGTATCCGCCGCTACGGTGCTGCGGTCGTGGTGATGGCCTTTGACGAAAAAGGACAGGCCGACAATCTGGTGCGGCGTGAGGAGATCTGTTCCCGCTCCTACCGGTTGCTGGTCGACAAGGTGGGGTTTCCACCCTCGGACATCATTTTTGACCCCAATATCCTGACCGTCGCCACGGGCATCGAAGAGCATCAGAACTACGCAGTGGACTTCATCGACTCCGTGCGCTGGATCAAGGCGAACCTGCCCCACGCCAAGGTCAGCGGCGGGGTGTCCAACATCTCGTTCAGCTTTCGCGGCAACAATCCGGTGCGCGAGGCGATGCATTCGGCCTTCTTGTTCCACGCCATCCGGGCGGGTCTGGACATGGGGATCGTCAACGCGGGGA
>CAMCIN010000171.1 GCA_945874745.1 Akkermansia muciniphila
GCAAGGTTTGCAAAAAATGTTTGGGATAAAATTCGCCGGGGCTCACATTCTCCCCGCCGCCCACCAGCGCACTCCCCTGCTCTCTCCAAAAAATGGATCCCACCAAAGCAAAGCCTCCCTTTCTAGTGCGCCTGGCGACGTTTATCCGCTTTTCTCACACGGTTTTTGCCCTTCCCTTCGGACTGATTGCCATGCTTGCCGCCGGCGGAGGACGAGTTTCTGTCGCTGTCTTCGGGTGGATTCTTATTTGCATGGTAGCCTCCCGCACACTTGCCATGTGCTTCAACCGCCTCATGGACTGGGATATCGACAAACTCAATCCCCGCACCGAGGGGCGCCACAGGCTGGTCGCCAAGCCACATGCCTGGCTCGTACTGCTGCTCTCTACACTCCTAGCGGTTTTTGCAGCCGCGAGGCTCAACCCGCTTTGCCTGGCGCTCAGTCCGCTCATGCTGTTGATCCTCTGTTTTTACAGTCTGACCAAGCGCTTCACCCCCTTTTCCCATCTTTTTCTAGGAATTGCCCTAGCAGTGGCACCCGTCGGTGCCTGGGTCGCTGTGCGGGGCACTCTTCTGGAACTTCCTCCCCTACTTCTCGGGGCGGCAGTTCTCTGCTGGACCTTTGGATTTGACCTCATTTACAGCACCCTCGACGTAGATTTTGACCGTGCGCAAAGGCTCTTTAGCTTTCCCTCCAAGTACGGAATTCCCGCAGCGTTGCGGCTAGCGCGCGTGCTGCATTTGGCAGCCGCCGCGTTGTTCTGGGCTTTTGGCCGGTCCGCCCACCTTGGAACCGCATATAACGCAGCCTGCCTGCTGACTTTCGGCGCGCTATTCAGGGAACACCAGCTCGCCAAAACGCTTCTCCCGGAGCGCATCAACCAGGCCTTCTTCCAAATCAACGCCTTTGTCAGCATCGCCCTCCTTGCCGGAACTCTTGTGGAATACCGAGTCTGGGAACTACTCCAGATCGCTGCAGCGCCCCGAGGAAACTAGGGCGTATTCCGGATCAAAAGCACCTCAGGTTAGTAAGGGAAACTTGCGGCCTCACCTAATAGAATCCCCAAACCCTCTTGTTGAGACCCCCCACAAACTTTGTAGGTTCAACAGATGCTTTTCAGCTTATGCGATCATCAGTGCACAGCTGCGTCGTTTGGGGATAACGGTGTCTCATCTCCTGACACTGCCTGGGAGGTGATTGCGACCCCTTATCCGTGCCCATCTTTTTGCTCTCTGAATTAGCCGGTACACGAGGAATGTCGTGAGCAAAGAGAGAACCGGGAGGCATGAGCGCGCGATGGGATCAATGCAGCGCCCCAATTACGTCCATTCTTTGGCCCACACCAACACATTTAAAGTTAAAGGCTTAATCTCCGCCCAAGACGTCTAAACGGATCCCGACTTCGGCCCGGGGCACTCCTTTTTCCCACGGACCCTCCGCTATTCCACTAGCCTCTCGCGCGAGGTTCCCGGTCCTTGGTTGTCGCCGTGGTGCCCACCGTCACAAAAGGCCCGCCCTCTAGGGGGGCCGCCTCGCTGAAGGCCACGTCAGGCATTTCGCTGGGCTTGCCCCCAAGCGGAAAGTCCTTGCGCAAAGGATGGAACGGATATCCTTCCCACATCAGAATCCGCACAAGGTTTGGGTGCCCCTTGAAGCGGATGCCGTACATGTCAAACGCTTCCCGCTCGTGCCAATCAGCCGTCGCCCAAACCGTTGAAACCGTCGGAATTTCGAGGGAATCCTCCGAAACCTTCACCTTGAGCCTGAGCCATTCGCCCTTGGCCATGCCGTAGAGTTCGTAAACAACCTCGTACCGGGGCTCTTCCCCAAATTGATCCACCCCGCTCAAATCCACCAAGTAATCAAAGCCGAGTTGGTCCCTGCAAAAGAGACAAATTTGGACGATCTCATCTGCCCCGACCGTCAGGCTTGTCTCGCCGCGGAACTCGACCTTTGAAAGCACCTTAAAGTGCGACTCAAGCGAGGAGATGGCGGCTTTTGGAGAGTGACTCATGATGGTCTGGACTTGGAAGAGGCGGTTCTTGAGGAATGCGGGAAAAAACAACGGGGTGAGCGCCGCCTAGGAAGGGAGCGACTCAAGCATTGCGCGCTTCTGTTCGTAGAGCGCGGGCTCCTTCTCAATCTTGCGTTGGAGGCGCATCAAGCCCTCGAGCAAGGCCTCCGGGCGGGGAGGGCAACCGGAGATGTAAACATCCACAGGAATCAAGTGATCAATGCCTTGGAGTACCGAGTAGGAGCGGTACATCCCGCCACTGGACGCGCACGCCCCCATGGCGATACACCACTTGGGCTCGGGCATCTGGTCCCAGATGCGCTTGACGGCAAGCGCCATTTTGTAAGTGACCGTTCCCGCGACGATCATGACGTCGCTTTGGCGGGGGGAAAAGCGCATCACCTCGGAGCCGAAGCGGGCGATGTCAAAGCGGGAGGAGGCAGAGGCCATCAGTTCGATCGCACAGCAGGCAAGCCCCATGGGCATCGGCCACAAGGAGTTCTTGCGCATCCAGTTCATGGCGGCATCAACCTGCGTGAAGACCACATTTCCTTCGATCTTGGAGTCGTACGCGACTGGAGCTAATTGAGCCATGGCGCTAATTAACTAGGGAACTCACTCGTTTCACAAGCCCGAATCCACCCCCCCTCCCACCGTATTCCTCCGGCCTACTCCACCACCATTTCCCCCTGCATGATTCGCCAGTGCCCGGGAAACGTGCACAAATACGGGTAGCGCCCAGGAAGGGCCGGCGCCTTGAACTTGAGTTCAGCCTTGGCCCCCGGGTGCACAAGCCCCGTCGCATACAAAACCTTCGGTGAATCGGGCACATAAGCCCGCAGCGCTGCATCCGCCTGTGCGGCCATCTGGTCGGCCAGCGTTCCGACCTCCTCCCCGCTCCCGGGGCGCAGCAGCACGAAGTTGTGCAACATGAGGTCCGGGTTCTCAAAGACAATTCGGACCGGCTTCCCTGCCTTCACCCGGAACTCTTTAGGCGCGAATTGCATTTGATTGGGCACCGCCTGCACCCGCAAAGCGTCCGCATCCGCCATGTGAGCGGCCTCCCATGCCGCCCCCAGTTCCCCGAGGGCGGCCTGATCCTCTGCGATGACCACCCCATCGGCTCGCTCACCGAGCAGACTGGAAAGGTATACCGCTGGCAGCCCCCCCTTCAAATTGCGGAAGGTCACCTCCAGCCGGTTGAGCCCCTTGGCCAATTCAAACTGAGCCTGCTGCTGGCTGCTCCACATGCTGTCACTGGAGAGCAACTGCACCCCGTTTACCACGATGTCCAGATACCCGTGTTTGACGCTGAGCATCGCAGACTGCCCAGTCTCAGCACGAACCAGCGTCCGCCAAGTGCCGTTGCTCCCACCCAAAGGCGCCTTTCCTCCTGCCGCGTCAAAGACCTCTCCGTCCGGACGACTGCTCTGCCAGACTGGCAAACGGCATTCCTGCGCCATTTCCAGCACCGGTACGCTACGCCCCTTGAGCGGCCGCGTGCCCAGACTCAGATCCTTCACCATCCGGGCCACGGCTGGATTGGGATCGCTCAAACCGTGAAAAAGATGCTCCAGCCCAGGCTGCTCACTACGCAAAAAAGCGCACACGTTCACCACCGCCATCCGCACCCTCGGGTGCGCATCCTTGAGCATTCTTTCCAGAATCCCGGCCACATCCGGAAGACGGTCCGCCTGAAAGCGCAGCAACTGCACCCCAGCCGCCCGCACCGCTGGGTCCGCTGCCTCGAGCACTTCCTGTAAAAGAGGGGGCTGCGCCTCCCCCAGAGATTCCAGCACCCAAAGAGCCTCCAACACACTCTGTCCATAATCAACCGCGGAGCGGTCCAGTCCTCCCACCCATTCCCGCAGAGGCGCAAGTGTGGCCGCCCCAAGCTTTCGCAACTCAATGCGCACGTGCGTCCGCACCAGATCCTGCGGATGCCGCAGCAACGAAAGCAGGGCTGACACCGGGGCGCCCTCGATCTGCGGCCAGTCCGTGACCACAGGCTTTGCCGTGGAAACCACCCGCCAAATCCGGCCACGATCGTGGTTCCAAAGGGGGTCCCGCAGCGGATGCTGTGCATGGCCGATAATCTTGCTTGAGAAATCGGACACGTACAGGGCCCCATCCAGCCCAAAAGCCAGATCCACTGGCCGGAAGGCTGGATTTTCAGATCGCAACAGGTCAATCCGATCGCTCGCGGCGTACGGTCCTGCCTCCATGTTGAGTCTCGAAATCGCCACAAAATAACGGCCCAGCAACGTGGCGGAAGCCATCCCATGCTGATACGCATCCGGAAAGTTCGGACTGGAAATGGACGCGGCGCCAGAACCCTTACCGTAACCGAGCACCTTGCCGTGGGCAAAAGGGTGGTAGGCACCCAGTGGGGTGCGGGTCAGCTGCAGTCCATCCTGTACAATTCCGTCCCCATACATCTGGAAGGGACTCCCTTCCCGGTCGTAGCACATCTTCCAGGGATTTGGGGTGGTACTCTGCCACTCCGTCCAAAACCGCCCCGAGCGCGTGTCAAACCGGTAGGTCGTGGAATCAATACCGCGCCTCGGGCCAAAAGGAGTCTCAAACTGCGAACGATGAAAAACCCCGTCACAGAGCGCAATGTGCCCCAGCACGTCCGTGTTGATCATACCCCCGTGATGAGAATCGGTCACATCCACCCCACGCAACAACTCCCTCTGCTCGTCCGCCCGGCCGTCCCCGTCTGTATCACGTAGGAGCAGCAGCCGGGGCTGAGCGGAAACAATCACCCCCTGCTCGTGAAAGGCAATCCCGTCGAGCGCATCAAAGCCCTCCGCAAATACGGTGCAGGTATCGGCGCTCCCATCACGGTCGGTGTCTTCGAGCACAAGAATTTTGTCCGCAGGCAATGCCCCTGGAACGGTGTGTGGCCAGGTTGGCATCGAGACCACCCACAGCCGGCCTCGCGCGTCGAAGGCCATCTGCACGGGGTTTCGCAGTTCAGGGAACTGTTCGTCCGAGGCAAATAGATTGAGTGCAAAGCCCGGCGCGACGGAAATTTCCTGCTGCTGCTCGGCCGCGGGCTTGATGACTCCCAAAACGGCATCCGGCTTGGTCTTGCCTTCCGCCATTGGAGGCAGCGTGGGAATGGCAAAGGAAGCAAAGCGTCTCCCCGGGTTGCGCACCAGTTCGTGCAAATCGGCCTCAGCCAGTTCAATAAGCTGGTGATAGCGGGGCATCTCGGCGGCGTATTCGTCGGGACGTTTCCGCACTCCGTAGTACACCACCCCGTTTTTGGGGCGGACAACGTCTGCGACATATCGGGCTTTACGCGCAGCAGCTGGAGCGACCTCGGCGAGGCGGGCAAGATCCACCCGGCCCACGGCAGCCTCCCCCGCCAGGGCAGCGGCAACGACCCGCCCCATCAATCCGCAACCCCTCTCGTTGAGGTGGAGGCCGTTGGAAGTCAGCGCTAAGGCTGACGCGTTGTAGGCGGCAAGACTCTCGCCGTAGAGGTCCACAAAACCCAAGCTCCGCGCCTTGGCCAGCTCGCGGATAACTTCCGAATACAGTGCCAAATCGCGATTACGGGCCAAGACGTCCACGCCTTTGGGCGCGGCAGCCGCCTCCATTGCAGTGGGGGCCAACAGCACCAATTGCGCCCCTGGATGCAGTCGCTGCAACTGCCTTAAAAAGACCTCCCACTGCGCCTGAAAGGCAGCGACCCCCTCGCCCCCCCCGAAGGCCTCGTTCATCCCAAAACCCACCACCACCACCTGGGCTGGCCACCGCTCGATGAGATTCTTCAAATGCTCAGCATATCCCTCGGCCCTCCAGCGATTGCCCACCTCGTCCCCGGTCCACGCTAGGCTGCGGAGGCGGAGTTGCAGCTCGGGATGCGCCAACTGAAGATTCGCCTCCATCACCCCCTGCTCAAAGAGACGCTCCACCAGCGAGTTTCCGTAAAACAAAAGAGTCGCCCCCTGCTTCAGGGAAACGCTGGCACTCGCCTCCGATGTGCCCACGAGGCCACACGAAATGCCACAGATCAGTTTGGTTAGAATGCGCATAAAAACAGAGATTAGCTCGCTCAACAAACTAGTGGGCAACAATATCCAAAGCACCGCATTTTTTGGACGGATGGCGCCAGAAACAGCCCCCAGTCGCGGCGAGACTTAGGGTTCGTCTGCGAGGACAGATTCAGTGTGTGTAGCTTTTCGCTGACTGCTCACGGAACAGACAGGGATCCACAGATTACTCAGATTTTCACAGGAAGAAAAAACCTGCTCACATTTAGCATTCTATCTTTTTCTCAACGGTTGGTCTGTGGGTCCATTCAGACAGCCGGCCGGGACCTGTGAACAGTGCTGTGATTCCAGTTGTCCTGCACCGCGAGCCTGCCCGGTTGTGGTGCTTTCCGAATGGGATACCCTTTCCGAGCGTGCTGGAGCGGTCCATCCGAGGTTCAAGCCCTGATGCAGCGGCCCAAAAAAAGCCGACTCCGCTGGGAGCTTGAAAAGAAGGCGTATTTCTCGGGGTTTGGTGCGAGACGCGAGCTCGAGCTTATACTCTCTACACGACTAAGCGAGCCGCGCCGCGTGCCCGCTAGAGGTCTGAGGCTCTTGTTTGGAGACAAAAAAAAACCGCATCCAAAGATGCGGTTTTCAAGCTCACGGATGCTGGACGACTAATTCGCCCCGGCAGCCACTACTACTGGGTCGACGTTGACCCGGCGTCCTTCGCGGTCGAAGCGCACGTGCCCGTCAACCAGAGCGAAAATCGTGTAGTCCTTGCCGAGCCCAACATTTTTACCGGGCGTGAATTTGGTCCCGCGCTGGCGGATGATGATGTTGCCTGCGACGACGGTTTCGCTGCCAAACTTTTTGACACCAAGTCGCTTGCTGTCACTGTCGCGCCCGTTCTTGACTGAGCCCTGTCCCTTTTTGTGAGCCATAAAATAAGCTGTGCTGGTTTAGAGTGATCCTGCGCCCGAAACTAGGCTTTGATACCGGTAATCTTCAACCGGGTCAGACGACGGCGATGACCAACGGTCCGGTGGTAACCCTTGCGGCGGCGGTACTTGTAGGCGAGAACTTTTTCGCCCTTGTACTGGCGATCCACCTCAGCCTCGACGGTAGCACTCTGCACTTCCTGCCCAACCTTGATCGAAGCACCTTCGGCCACCATAAGCACTTCTGAGAAAACCACTTGGTCACCCTCGCTGTGATCGAGTTTCTCCACGTCAATGACGTCACCTTGAGACACTCGGTACTGTTTACCGCCAGTTTTGAAAATCGCGTAAGACATAAAACAAACCCCTTTTGAAGGGGCGTGGAAGATGCCAGCGGCCGGCAGTGTTGACAAGCACCTTTTACAGATTTTCTGCTAGCAAATGCTTTCCCAACCAGCGAACTCACCGCAGCCCTCCATTTAGACTCCCTTTGCCGCCGCCTGCAACGCCTTGCGCAGGCCGCTTGCCGTCACTGGCTTGCTCAGCAGCAGGTCCACCCCCTCGGGATTCCCCCCCTTTGCCCGCATCTCATCTCCAAAACCGGTCAATAAAATAAAGGGCACGCGCAGGTCGCGGCGCCTCATCTCCGCCGCGATCTGGGACCCGGTCATCGAGGGCATGGACTGGTCGGATATCACCAGATCCCAATGGCCGGAAGAAAGATTTAGTAACGCCTCGACGCCGTCGGCAACTGGAAGGGCAAAGTGCCCGTCCGCCTCAAGCATCTCGGCAATGACCTGTCGGATGATCTCCTGATCGTCGACAATCAGGATCCGCAAAGGCCGCTGGTTGATTTTACGCTCCGGCTCGGGCTCGGCGTGCACTGCAGCGGATCCCGGCAGCGTCAGAGTGAAAACCGAGCCGTTCCCCTTGCTACTCTTGATCCCAATCGCGCCCCCGTACCGCTGCACAAAGCCGTACACCGCTGCCAGTCCCAGACCCGTTCCCTGCTGGCCCTTTGTGGTGTAAAATGGTTCCAGACACCGGCTGCACTCCTCCTCGGTCATGCCCACTCCCGTGTCACCCACCGCAATGCGAATCCGCCCCTCCTCGGATACAGTGCTAAACCGCAGAACTCCTCCTTGAGGCATCGCGTCAACTGAGTTGAAGATTAAATTGGTGAGCACCTCTCGCAACTCCGGCGGATGCCCTAAAAACGGCGGCAAGGTATGCAAGTCCGTTTCCACCTCAATCTGGATACCTTCCGCCCGACACTTGTCCCTCCAGCGGGGCGCGGTGAGCACCACCGCCTGCTGGATGGCCAGATTCACGTCCACTGGCACACGCAGTTCGTCCTGGTCCGCGGGCCTGTAAAAGTCGCGCAGCCTTGCGACCACGTGGGAGGCGTCCTCGGCGGCCGCCATCAGGTGCTTGAATTGGTCCCGCTCCCGCTCCGGAGCTTCCTGCTCGAAAAAAGCGGCCAGCAACTCGCCGTAGCCCAGCACCATGGTGAGGGCATTGTTGAAATCGTGGGCGATCCCGCTGGCCATCATCCCCAGGGCACGCAGCCGCTCCTGCTTTACCAACTGTTCCTGCGCTGCCTTCAGTTGGCCAAGGGTGTCCTCCAACTGGACGGTGCGCTCGCGCACCAAGCGCTCCAGCTCCTCGTTTTGCCGCTGCAATTCAAGGTGTAAAAAACGCGTCTCGAGCAGATTGCGGATTCGGAGCAGCACCTCGTCCGGATCAATGGGCTTGGTCAGAAAGTCGTGCGCGCCCTTGCTGAGTGCCTTCTGACGGGTTTCATGAGTAATGTCCGCGGTGAGCACCAAGACGGGCAGATATGCATCGGGGGGAAGGCTCGCCTTAATCTGCGAAAGCAGTGCAAACCCGTCCAACTGGGGCATGTGTAGATCCAACAGGACGATGTCCGGTTGCTCAGCCAGGAAGACGCCGAGCGCCTTCCGTGGGTCTGTTACGCTGAAAACCGGGCCGGCCTTGGCCAACTCCAAAAGGCGCTCCAGCAGGCGCACGTTGGAAGCCTCATCGTCTATGATGAGATACTTTGCCTTACTGAGTGCTTTCTGGAGCATTCCCCATACATAGCAGGCTCGAGGCCATAATCGAAAAATGCTGCGCCAATCAGCTTTTCCGACCGCAAAATCTGCAACCTCCGCACACGCCGGCTTTCCAAACTCGCACCGAGGCCCGAAGGTCTCCTCCCATGGCTTTGGACGGCTCCATTCAGTCACACCGAGTCCGGGCGTATTTTGCTCGGATCGCTTCCCGCTACGACCTGGCCAACCACCTGCTCAGCGGCGGGTGCGACGTGCTCTGGCGCATCGCAGCCGCAGGCAAGGTTCAGAAATGGCGTCCCCGCACCATCTTGGATCTGGCCACTGGCAGCGGTGACCTTGCACGCACGCTCCAGCGCGCCTGTCCTGAGGCACTGTTGGTGGGAGCCGACTTCTGCGAACCCATGCTTCAGGTCGCCCGCGCCAAAAACATCCCCCGCTTGACCGTGGCGGACGCCCTCCAACTCCCCTTCGCCGACGGCACCTTTGACGCGGTG